>NZ_JAMYOT010000046.1:0-35910 GCF_040320005.1 Mesorhizobium sp. M0816
GCCCAAGGCCGCGCGCCTGGTCCTCAAGCGGCCATGACCGCTGGCATCGGATGGATTGCATGGAACGGAACGCAAAGCCGGTTCCAGGTGTTGATCATGCCGAGCGCAACCGACAGCTTGACCAGTTCCTCTTCCGAGAAATGCTCGAGCGTCTGCACATAGAGTTCGTCCGAAACACCGCTTTCGGCGATCTTCGTCACCGCATCCGTCCAGGCAAAGGCGGCGCGTTCGCGTGCCGAAAATAGCGGCGATTCCTTCCAGGCCGAGACGAGATAAAGCCTCTGCTCAGTCTCGCCATCGCGCCTAGCCTCACGGCTGTGCATCTCGACGCAATAGGAGCAACCATTGATCTGCGATGCCCTGAGCTTGATCAGATGCAGCAGGCTCGCCTCGAGCCCGCATTCGTCGACCGCCTTGTTGAGTGCCGACACCGCCTTCATGATCTCCGGCGCCGCGCCGAAAAATTGCAGCCTCTGTTTCATCGTCTGTAGCCTTTCATGCTTGCTTGGTTGAACTTGATTTCTGCGGCCGCCGATGGCGCTCGACGAAGGCGCAGTTCGCGGCGACCGAACGGGGATCGGCATCGGCCGTGTATTCTGCAACGATGTCGGACAGCCGGGCGTCGGCGAGCGCGGCGCGATAGGCACGCTCGGCCTTCAGCATGGCTACGCTGATGCCGCAGGGTTTGACATAGACCGAGGCATCGAGCTTCGCTGGGCCGCGCTGGCGGATCTCGCCGCAGCGAAAGGCAGGTTCGCGCCCTTCGACAGCGAGCACGATATCGAGCAGCGTAATGCGCTCGGCCGGCCGTGCTAGCCGATAGCCGCCGGACGGCCCCGGCACTGATTCCAGAATGCCGGACGCAGTCAGCGCGTTGAGATGCTTAAGCAGATAGCTCGGCGACAGCCCGAACGCTTCGGCCATGGCAGCACCTGGCAAGGTCGCGGCGCCGTCAACGCCGGCGAGCATCGCGGCGCAGTGGATGGCCGCTTCGACGCCTTCGCCCAGCTTCATTTCGCTCTCCTGTTCATGGATATAGATTATCGTGGATAACTTTTATCCGCAATAGGAAAGTCAAAAAGCGGCGCCATGAACGCCGCTTTTTTTCGCAATGCTATTCCGCCGCCACCTTGGCCATCGGATTGTTCGGATGCGTCGTCCAGTTGGCATAGATCGGCGACACCGGCCTGCCGGTGCGCTGGTCCATCACGCCGACCGCCAGCGCCTCCATGGTGATGCAGTTCTCGACCGGACAGACATTGACGCAGAGATTGCAGCCGACGCATTCGGCCTCGATCACCTCGAAATGCCTGACGCCGTCGACGATTGCGGTGATCGCCTGGTGCGAAGTGTCCTCGCAGGCGATGTGGCAGCGGCCGCATTTGATGCAGGCATCCTGGTCGATATGCGCCTTGGCGACGTAGTTGAGGTTGAGATACTGCCAATCGGTGACGTTGGGCGTGGCACGGCCGACGATGTCGTCGAGCGAGGCATGGCCCTTTTCGTCCATCCAGTTTTCCAGGCCGGCGATCATCTCCTGCACGATCTTGAAGCCATAGGTCATCGCCGCCGTGCACACCTGCACATTGCCGGCGCCGAGCGCCATGAATTCGGCGGCGTCGCGCCAGGTGGTGATGCCGCCGATACCGGAGATCGGCAGGCCATGCGTTTCCGGATCGCGCGCGATCTCGGCCACCATGTTCATGGCGATCGGCTTCACCGCCGGGCCGCAATAGCCGCCATGCGAACCCTTGCCGTCGATCGTCGGCTCCGGCGCGAAATTGTCGAGGTTGACGCCGGTGATCGAATTGATGGTGTTGATCAGCGACACCGCGTCGGTGCCGCCGGCAAGGGCAGCGCGTGCCGGCTTGCGTATGTCGGTGATGTTGGGCGTCAGCTTGGTGATGACCGGCATGCGGGTATTGGCCTTGCACCAACGCACCACCATTTCGATGTATTCCGGCACCTGGCCGACTGCCGCACCCATGCCGCGTTCCGACATGCCGTGCGGGCAGCCGAAATTGAGCTCGATGCCGTCAGCGCCGGTCTCCTCGACCACCGGCAGGATCGCCTTCCAGGCATGCTCCTCGCACGGCACCATCAGCGAGACGACGATCGCCCGGTCGGGCCAGTCCATCTTGACCTGCTTGATCTCGCGCAGATTGACCTGCAGGTCACGGTCGGTGATCAGCTCGATATTGTTCAGGCCAAGCAGGCGACGATCGGCGCCCCAGATGGCGCCGTAGCGCGGCCCGTTGACGTTGACCACCGGCGGCCCTTCTTCGCCGAGCGTCTTCCAGACAACGCCGCCCCAGCCAGCCTTGAAGGCGCGGATGACGTTATAGGCCTTGTCGGTCGGCGGCGCCGAGGCTAGCCAGAACGGGTTCGGCGATTTGATGCCGACGAAATTGTTGCGGATGTCTGCCATGCTCATGCCCTCCCGTTCGAGGTCAGTGCCCGATGAATGCTCTCCGCAGCATCGCGGCCTTGCGCGACGGCTGAAACAGTCAAGTCATCGCCGCCGAAAATGCAGTCGCCGCCAGCCCAGACATTGGCCAGCGAGGTGCGCCCTTCCGCATCGACCTTGATGCGGCCGGCTTCCAGCGCGACCTCCGCACCGCTGCCGTTGAGCGCAGCTGGGACAAAGCTCTGGCCGATCGCCTTGAACACCTGGTCGGCGGTCAGCGTCAGCCGCTCGCCGGTGCCGACGAGCCGGTCGCCGTCCATCGCGGTGTATTCGAGCTCGATCGCCGACACCTTGCCGGCGTCGGCAATGACCCGCTTCGGCTGCAACCAGTGCCGGATGATGACGCCGTTGGCAGCGGCCAGGTCCTGCTCGAATTCGGAGGCGTTCATGTGCTCCGGGCCGCGCCGATAGCAGATCGTCACCTCTTCGGCTCCGAGCAGCTTCGACTGCACCGCCGCATCGATCGCCGTCATGCCGCCGCCGATGACGACGACGCGCCGGCCGACCGGCAGGCTGGCCAGATCGCTGGCCTGGCGAAGCTCGGCAATGAACTCGACGGCATTGCTGACGCCCGGCGCCTCCTCGCCATCCGCTCGCAAGGCATTGACGCCGGCAAGCCCCATGCCGAGGAACACCGCATCGTAATTCCTGGTCAGATCCGACAGCTGGTAATCACGGCCGAGCGCCTTGCCGTTCTGGATGTCGATGCCGCCGATCGACGTGACATAGTCGACTTCGGCCTGGGCAAAATTGTCGACGCTTTTATAGGCGGCGATACCGTACTCATTGAGGCCGCCGGGCTTCGGGCGGGCTTCCAGGATGGTCACGTCGTGGCCATGACGGGCAAGCCGATGCGCGGCGGCAAGCCCCGCCGGTCCGGCGCCGACCACGGCGACCGTCTTGCCGGTCGGTTCGGGGCGCTCGTAGAACTGCTTGTTTTCGGCCATGGCGACATCGGTGGCGTAGCGCTGAAGGCGACCGATCTGCACCGGCTTGCCTTCGGCCACCTCGCGCACGCAGACTTCTTCGCACAGCGTCTCGGTCGGGCAGACGCGGGCGCACATGCCGCCCAAAATGTTCTGGTCAAAAATAGTCTTGGCTGAGCCGATCGGATTGCCCGTCGAAATCTGGCGGATGAACAGCGGGATGTCGATCGAGGTCGGGCATGCATTCATGCACGGCGCATCATAGCAGAAATAGCAGCGGTCGGACTCGACCAGCGCCTCGTGATGATCGAGCGGCGGGTGCAGGTCGGCGAAATTGTCGGCATATTGGTCCGGCGAGAGCCGCCCGCCGGCAATGCCTTGCTTGAACTGGCCTTCTGGCATCGTCAGTTCCCCATGTTCTTGTTTTGGGGAAGGCTAGCACGTTTTCATTTTTTATCAATTGGTCAATTTTCTGCGCAAACCGCTGAAAAGCCACGACTAAACATGACAAGTATACTCATGTTACCAAAGCCGCCGACAGGGAAGCTTGGCCATAGCGGCACTGCCGTTGCTGGACTGAGTGGTCAGCCTGGTAAGCTTAGCGTTGGTTTTGATCACCGAAGGCAAAGGGCCCTGAAGTCTTCGTCCGTCAGCTGCGTCCAGCTGCCATCGGGGCCGGGATCGGCCTCCTCCTGATGGCACAGCGCGACAAGTTCGGAAGTGAGCGACATCCGGCGCATGGATCAACAACCCCTCGTTGACTACGAGCAAAGTCGAAAACCGCAGGGCGCGCAACCCGGTAACATTTCCAATTTGCCGTCATCTTTTTTTGGTTGGCTGTCGGATTTTCGTCGTGAAGATCGTCCTAGAATGGATCGCGCATGATCGATGTACAAACCGCAAGGAGCACGACAATGCCACAGTCCCCCATGCCCTTCTTCTGGTACGAGCTGATGACCACCGATCTCGACGCCGCCGAGGCGTTTTACACCTCCGTGGTGGGCTGGAGGGGGCAGCCTTTCGAAGGGGCCCAGGGCATGCCGCGCTATATCGTCATGAATGTCGGCGAGCGCGGCGTCGGCGGGTTGATGACGCTGCCCGATGACGCGCGCAAGATGGGCATGCCGCCGGCCTGGGTCGGTTATATCCTCACGAGGGACGTCGATGCCGCAACGGCCTCCCTCAAGAAGGCTGGTGGCGCGGTTCACCGCGAGCCCGACGACATTCCTGGCGTCGGCCGCTTCGCCGTCGTTGCAGACCCGCAAGGCGCGATGTTCAACTTCCTGCAGCCCAGCGGCCCCGACCAGCCGCCGCTACCGTTGGCGACCCCCGGCAACATCGGCTGGCATGAGCTCTACACGTCAGACTGGAAGGCGGCGTTCGATTTCTATTCCAGCCAGTTCGGCTGGGAGAAGGGCGACGCCATGGATATGGGTCCGATGGGCGTCTACCAGCTTTTCGCCTTCGACGGCGAGCCCGTTGGCGGCATGATGAACAAGCCCGAGCAGATCCCGGCGCCGGTCTGGCAGTTCTATTTCAACGTGCCCGGCATCGACGCGGCAGCCAAGCGCGTCACCGACAATGGCGGCAAGATCCTGATGGGTCCGATGGAGGTCCCCGGCGGCAGCTGGATCGTACAGTGCACAGACCCGCAAGGCGCGCACTTTGCTCTGACAGCGCCCGGGCATTAACGCCGCGCTGATCGCGGGGCCGCCATCGTGCGGCCCCAAGGCTGCAGCACGCCTCACGACTCACTCACCGACAGTTGAATGCAGGCCGGACTATGTGAATGGTCCGGCCTTTGGCGATGACCTATGGCCGGGCTAGGTGAAAATGGAGTCGTAGATGAAGCTTTTCGAAGGCCTCGCCGGATATCAACCGTTCGCCCTTGCCGCCTTGCGCATCATGACGGCGCTGCAGTTCATTGAGCACGGCACCCAGAAATTGTTCAATTTCCCCGTCGGCGACCATGCCGGCACCATGAGCGGGCTATCGCTGACCGCGGCCATCCTGGAATTCGGAGGCGGCATCCTGCTGGTATTGGGGCTTTTCACCAGGCCGGTGGCATTCCTTCTCAGCGGCGAGATGGCGATCGCCTATTTCATGGCGCACATGCCGCGCGACTTCTTCCCGGTCAACAATGGCGGCGATGCGGCAATATCGTTCTGTTTCATCTTCCTCTATCTGGTGTTCGCCGGCGCCGGCGCCCTGGCGCTGGACAACCGCCGCGGTGCCTGAAACGTCACCCACGCATCCGCTCGAAATTCGCGTCGAACAGCGGGATCGGCTGCATGCGCGCAGCGTGGCGTTTGCCCAGAAGCTCAATCTCGAAGCCGTCGGCTTCGTCGGCAATCTCTTTCGGCACATAGCCGATGGCGACGGACTTTTTCGAATGATGCGCGTAGCCGCCCGACGTGACCCAACCGCGCACGGCACCGCCGTACCAGATTGCCTCGTCGCCGATGACGTCGGCATCGACAGTATCGACGACAAAGGCCCGCAGCCGCAGTCTGCCGCCTTGCTTGCGCTCGGCCAACGCCGCCTGCTTGCCGATGAAATCGGCCTCTTTGCCGTAGGCGACGAAGCGGTCGAGGCCGGCCTCCAGCGGCCCATAGATCGGCCGGTATTCGCGCGCCCATGAGCCGTAATTCTTCTCGAGCCGCAATGCATTGAGCGCGCGCGAGCCGAACAGGCCGATGCCGAATTCCTCGCCCGCCGCCATCAGCGCCTGACAGGCGGCACGCTGATATTCCGGCGCCACCCAGATCTCGTAGCCGAGGTCGCCGGTGTAGCTGACCCGCCCGACCAGGCACGGCGCCATGCCGATATCCATCCTGCTGATGGCCATGAACGGAAAGGCCGTATTCGACACGTCAGATCGTGTGACCTTTTCAAGAAGGTTCCGCGCGCTCGGCCCGGCGATCGATAAGCCGGTGAGTTTTGCTCCCAGCGCCTCGATGCTAACAGAGTCGTCCTTCGGCAGGTGCGCTTCGAACCAGCGCATGTGGTACTGCTCGGCGACACCGCTGCCGGCCAGGAACCAATCCTTACATGCAGAATTTGGACCGCCGAGATTGGCCAGCGTGAAATCGCCGATTAGCCTGCCGTCTTCCTTCAGCATCGGCGCCAGCGTCATGCGGCCGGGCCTTGGCAGCTTGCAGGCCAGCAAGCGGTCGAGCCAGGTTGCTGCACCCGCGCCGGTCACTCTGTATTTGGCAAATGACGAGATTTCCGACAGACCAACGCGTTGCCGAACCGTCTCCACTTCTTTCGCGACATGCTCGAAGTCGCTCGAGCGGCGCCAGGAGAATTCGTCCTTGACCCCTTCGGGCGCATACCACAGCGGCACTTCCAGCCCATAGGCGACGCCCCATTGCGCGCCCTCGGCCGACAACAGATCATAGACCGGCGTCGTCTTGAGCGGTCGCCCAGCCGGCAGTTCCTCGTTCGGGAAGCGGATCGAAAACCGCCGCGAATAGTTCTCGCGCACCTTGGCGTTGGTATAGGCCATCGTGGCCCAGTCGCCGTAGCGCGAAACGTCCATCGCCCAGATGTCGGCGCCGGGATCGCCTTCGATCATCCAGTTCGACAGCGCCAGCCCGACGCCGCCGCCCTGCGAGAACCCGGCCATGACACCACAGGCCACCCAGAACCCCGGCAGGCCGCGCACCGGCCCGACCAGCGGATTGCCGTCCGGTGCGAAGGTGAAGGGCCCGTTGATGATCTGCTTGATGCCGGTGTTCTGGAAGGCCGGGAAATGCCGGAAGCCGACCTCCAGCGACGGCGCGATCCGGTCGATGTCGGGTTCGAGCAGCTCGTGGCCGAAATTCCATGGCGTCTGGAACTCGGACCAAGGCTTGTTGGCCTTTTCATAAGTGCCCATCAGCATGCCGCCGCGCTCCTGGCGCAAATACAGCTCGCCATCGAAATCCACGGCATGGATGATTTCGGAACCAGTCTTCTGGTTCCAGGCGGCGACTTCCGGCATGTCCTCGGTGATCAGGTACATGTGCTCCATCGCCAGCACCGGCAGCTCCAGCCCGACCATGCGGCCGACCTCACGCGCCCACAGGCCGCCGGCGTTGACGACATGCTCGGCCACCACCTCACCCTTGTTGGTGATGACACGCCACAACCCGTCGGCGCGCCGCACAATGTCCTCGACCTTGGTGAAACGCTCGACCTCGGCACCAAGCTTCCTCGCCGCCTTGGCGTAGGCATGGGTAACGCCGGACGGATCGAGATGACCGTCCTCCTTGTTGCGCACGGCACCGACGAACTGCTTGGGATCGAGCAACGGCATCAGCTCGGCCGCCTCATCAGGCGATATCTCCTCGAGCTCGATGCCGAGATAGCGGCCCTTGGCGACGACGCCGCGCAGCCAGTCGAGCCGCGCCTCCGTCGCTGCCAGCAAGACGCCGCCTGTCAAATGCACGCCGGTCGCCTGGCCGGACAGTTCCTCGATCTCCTTGTAGAGCGAGATTGTGTATTTCTGCAGCTTGGCGACATTGGGATCGCCATTGATCGTGTGCATGCCGCCGGCGGCGTGCCAGGTCGAGCCGGAGGTCAATTCATCGCGCTCCAGAAGCACGATGTCTGTCCAGCCGTGCCGGGCCAGATGGAACAGCACGGAGCACCCGACGACGCCACCGCCGATAACCACGACCTTTGCATGCGATTTCATGGGATTCTCTCTGACGTCAACGAGTTGGATGGGAACGATGAATTCGGGGAGGAGCCCCACGAGCGCGAGCCTTCGATCATCACGGCTCGCTTTGCCCGATCGCTTCCTTGCGCTTGGCCACGTACGTCTCAAGCGCCTCGCGCCTGGAGACTTCCATCACCGGCTCGACATAGTCCTCCAGCGCCTTCTTCCAAAGCCTCGTCGCCCGCGCCGTGGCATCGAGCCCGCCAGCCTCCTGCCAGGCCTCGAAATTTTGCCAGTTGGACAGCATCGGCTGGTAGAAGGCTGTGGCGTAGCGCTCCAGAGTGTGCGGCTCGCCGAAGAAATGGCCGCCGGTCGGAACCGCACCCAGAGCCTCGACAGCAAGCTCGGCCTCGTTGACCTCGATCGGGCGCAAAAACTCCATCATGTGCTGGATCATCTCGACGTCGATGATGAACTTTTCGAACGACGCTGTCAGTCCGCCCTCTTGCCAGCCGGCGGCATGGTAGACGAGGTTGCCATGGCCGAGCACCGCGCCCCACAGCGCCATCAGCGTCTCATAGGCGCCTTGCGCGTCGGCGGCATTGGAAGCCGAGCCCGGCGTTGTGCGATAAGGCAGGTTGTAACGCCGCGCCAACTGTCCGGACGCGATATTCGCCTTGGTGTTTTCAGGCGTGCCGAACGCCGGCGCTCCCGATTTCATATCGACATTGGAGGTGAAGGCGCCATACATCACCGGCGCTCCGGGGCGGACGAGCTGCGTCAGCACCACGCCGAACAGCGCCTCGGCATTCTGCTGGGCGAGCGCGCCGGCAAGCGTCACCGGGCTCATCGCCCCCATCAGCGTGAATGGCGTTACCGCCACCGACTGGCCGAACTCGGCCATCGTCATCAGCCCCTCGGCCATCATCTCGTCGAAGCGGCGCGGCGAATTGACCGAAATGATCGTGGTGACGCCGGGATCGTCGCGCATCTCGTCAAGCGTCAGTCCGCGCGCGATTGCCATCATTTCGATGCCGTCGAGCGCCCTGCCGCGGCCGATGGCCGAGACGTGAAAGCTTTTGTCGGTCAGTGTCAGATTGGCGAAATAGGTGTCGAGATGACGGGAATTCGCCGGCAATTCTACCGGCGCGCAGACCTGGTTGCCTAGCATGTGGATGCAGTTGAAATGCTGCGCCAGCCGGACGAGATCGGAATAATCGCGCAAATTGCCGGCACGGCGGCCGCGCTCCATGTCGTGCACATTCGGCGGCCCGGCGACGAGCGTGAAGTTGATGGTATTGCCGCCGAGGTGGACGGCATGGGCGGGATTGCGCGGCGTCAGCGTATAGCTGGACTGCGTCGTCTTCAGCGCTTCCTCGATCATGCCGCGATCGATGCGGACGTTCATCGTTGCATGATCGACCTTGGCCCCGGCCTTCTCGAACAGCGACAGCGCCCGCGGGCTCATCACCTCGATGCCGAAATTCTCCAGGATATGCATCGACGCCTGGTGGATCGCCTCGATCTGGTCGGCCGAGAGCATCGCCATTGGCGGATAGGGATTGGTGACGCGGCGCAACGGCAGTTGCGGGATGGCGGTCGGTCCCCTGTTGCTGGTTCGCTCGGCGCCGCGCTTGCGTCTTGGTTCGCTCATGCCGCGCATCAAAGCGCCGGCACGAGGATCGAGCTGTCAAGAATCCGCCACCTGCGGGCGTGATTTTAGCCAAGGCGGCATTCCGGGAATTTCACATCGGTAAAAGCGACAACAAACGTCGGAATGGTTATACTTGTTCCGCGTCAGGCAAAGCGGCCGATGAGCCGTTAAGGAACGCAGCAAGATTCCTTTTATGTTTTCGGCCTAATGCTCTTGCAATGCGTAGGTTGAGTTTTAGTAAAATTGTAGCGATTGCCGTGCCGCTGGCGCTTTCGGCCTGCGCGACGCCGCCGAACCACATCAACGATGTCTGCGCCGTTTTCGACCAGAATGACGGCTGGTTCGACAATTGGCAGGCGGCGGCACAACGCACCGAGCAGAAATACGGCGTGCCGGTTCCCGTGCTGATGGCGACGGTGCGCAAGGAATCCGGCTTCAAGAGCAACGCCAGGCCGCCGCGCACCAAGCTGCTGGGCTTCATTCCCTGGAAACATATCTCCAGCGCCACCGGCTTCTCGCAGGCGCTCGACGGCACCTGGGCGCAATACCAGAACGAGACCGGCAGCTGGGCGGCGCGCCGCACCAGGTTTGCCGATGCCGTCGATTTCGTCGGCTGGTATCATTCCAAGACCGCCGAGACCCTCGGCGTCGCCCGCAACGACACCTACAATCTGTATCTCGCCTACTATCTCGGCTGGAATGCCTATAAGCGCGGCAATCGCGGCGACGCCGACGTGCAGCGCTATGCGCATGCCACCGAACAGATGGCGCAGGACTACGCCGCGCAGCTACGGCAATGCGCGCCCTAGCCTATTAACGGCTCTCAGCCGCCCTTGGGTTTGCGCGGCTTGCGCGTGGCGTCCTCGGCCTGTCGGCCGTCGCCGACAGTCGGCGGCATGATTGGTGCCACCTGGCTGTCGGCAGAGCTTGAGGTGCCGGTCTCTGAAACCTCGTCGCGAACCTCGTGACGGCGGGCTTTGGCGACCGCTTCGGCATTCTCCACTGCCTGACCCTCGGCATCGGCTTCAACGCTGCCAGTCTTGCCATGCGGGCGCTTGGGCGGATCTCCGGCAAAGCCCGGGCCAACACCGTGGTTTGCATCATCCGGCACGCCCTCATTTGCGGCGTGCTCCTTGTCGAATTTGATCACCGGCTCCATTTTCGCCAGCACGTCGTCGGACAGCCAGCACAAGCTCATATGGCCGTCGCCGAGATTTTTGACTGGCGGCACCTTGGTTTCGCAAAGGTTGTCCGGCACCAGTTTCTTGTAGCCGCAGCGCGTCTGGAACGGACAGCCGGACGGCGGGTTCATCGCCGAAGGGATGTCGCCCTCCAGCACGACGTGCTTCTTGACCACGCTTGTGTCGGCGATCGGGATCGCCGACAGCAATGCCTCGGTATAGGGGTGATAGGGCGGCGCGAATATCTGGTCGGTCGTGCCTTGCTCAACGATATAGCCGAGATACATGACGACGACGCGGTCGGCGATGTAGCGCACAACCGACAGATCGTGGCTGATGAACAGCATCGTCGTCTTGTTCTTGCGCTGGATGTCCATCAAGAGCTCGGTCACCGCGGCCTGGACCGACACATCCAGTGCCGAGACCGGCTCGTCGGCCACCACCACCTTGGCGTCGCCGGCAAAGGCACGCGCAACGCCGATGCGCTGTTTCTGGCCGCCTGAAAGCTGGCGCGGCTTGCGTGTCTCGAATGCCCTCGGCAGCTTCACCAGGTCGAGCAATTCCAGCATCCGCTTGCGGCGGTCGGCCACCGAGTCGCCGACATTGAACTTTTCCAGCGTACGGATGATCTGCGAACCGACCGAATGGCTGGGATTGAGCGTGTCGAACGGATTTTGGAACACCATCTGGATCGATGACACCGTGTCGACGCTGCGCTTCTCGATCCCGGTCGACTGGATCTCCTTGTTGCCGAGCTTGACGCGGCCGGAGCTTGCCGTTTCGAGGCCGAGCAGCACCTTGGCCAGGGTCGATTTTCCGCAGCCGGATTCGCCGACGATAGCGACGGTCTCGGATTCGCGCGCCATGAACGAGATCGTCTCATTGGCCTTGACGACACGGCCCTCGCTCGAGCCGAACACTTCGCTGCCGCCGACCTTGTAGTACTTCCGGAGGTCTTCGATCTGGAGCACCGGCGCACCGGGCACCACCCGCTCGTTGACCTTCTTGGCGCCGGGTGGCAGCGCCTCCCAGTCGATCTCGTTGAAGCGCACACAGCGCGAGAAATGCCCGTCATGGCCTTCGACCGCGATCATCGGAATTTCGGCGGCGTTGCAGACGCCCTCGACGAAATGGTGGCAGCGCGGGCCGAAATTGCAGCCCTTCGGCCGCTCGTGCGGTAGCGGCAACTGCCCCGGGATGGAGATCAGCGGCCGCGAATTTTTGTCGGCGCCCGGCAGCGGGATCGAGCGGAACAGGCCTTGCGTGTAGGGATGGCGCATCCGGTCGAAGACGTCCTTGATCTTGCCGGTCTCCACCGCTTCGCCCGAATACATCACCGTGATGCGGTCGCAGGTCTCCAGGATCAGGCCGAGATTGTGCGACACGAAGATCATCGAGGTGCCGAACTTCTCGCCCAGCCCCTTGACCAGGTCGACGATGCCGGCCTCAACCGTCACGTCGAGCGCTGTGGTCGGCTCGTCGAGCAGAAGCAGCGCAGGCTTCGACAGCAGCGCCATGGCAATGACGATGCGCTGCTGCTGGCCGCCGGAAAGCTGGTGCGGGTAGGAACGCATCATGCGCTCGGGATCCGGCAGCTTCACCGCGCGCACCATTTCCAAGGCGCGTTTGTAAGCTTCGTCCTTCGACACCTTGTCGTGGATCAGTGGCACTTCCATCAGCTGCTGGCCGACCTTCATCGCCGGGTTAAGACTGGCCATCGGTTCCTGGTAGATCATCGCGATCTTGTTGCCGCGGATAGCTCGCAGTTCTTCGTCGGACAGTTCTCCCATGTCCTTGCCCTGGAATTTGATCTTTCCGCCAACGATCTTTCCGATGTTGGAGAGGTCGCGCATGATGCCCAGCGACACGGTCGACTTGCCGCAGCCGGATTCGCCGACAATACCCATCGCCTCGCCGGGCATGACCGTGCAGGAAAAATCCATGACCGCCGGGATTTCGCCCTTGCGGGTGAAGAAGGAGATCGACAGGTTCTCGATCTCGATGATCGGCCCATTGGTCGGCCCATTGGTCGGCTTGGCGGGATTTCGAACTGCCTCATTCATGGGTCGCTCCAATCCTTGTTCTTCAGGCATGTCGGGCCGAACCCGGCATCGATCTTCCCGGCATCAATCTTTCATAGACTGTTCGCGCAACGAATCCGCCAGGAGGTTGAGGCCGAGCACGAACGACATCAATGCGATCGTCGGCGGCAGCGCCGGGTGGATGAAGGAGCGCAGCAGCCGGCTGGCATCCTTGATCGCCGTGCCCCAGTCCGGGCTTTCCGGCGCCAGTCCCAGCCCGAAATAGCCGAGCGTGCCGAGCAGGATCGTGGTGTAGCCGATGCGCAGGCAGGCGTCGACGATCAGCGGCCCGCGCGCATTGGGCAATATCTCCCACAGCATGATGTACCAGGGCGATTCACCGCGCGTTTGTGCCGCCGCAACATAGTCGCGCGTTTTGATATCCATGACCAGGCCGCGCACGATGCGGAACACGCCGGGGCTGGAGGCGAACACCACCGCCACGAAGATGTTGAGCTGGTTGGGATCGATGTGGATGATCTTGAACGGATCGGCATCGAAGACAAGGCCTGCATAGATCCAGCCGCCAAGTACCAACGTCAGGCCAAGCAGGATATAGAGGCGGTCGGGGCGGTTCTTGTAGCGCGTCCAGAACAGCACACTGAAGAAGATGATCGGAAACAGGAAGAACAGCCCTGCCATCGCGTAGGGGATCGGCGTGTCCATGATGCCCGGCGTCACCAGCAGGTAGAACAGGAGGATCACCGGGAAGGCCAGCACAAGGTTGGCGAGGAAGGACAGCACCGTATCGATCTTGCCGCCATAATAGCCGGCCGGCAGGCCGAGCGTAATGCCGACCATCAGCGCAAAACCGGTCGCCGCCGGCGCGATGATCAGCACGATCTGGCTGCCATAGACCATGCGCGAGAACACGTCGCGGGCGAGCTTGTCGCCGCCGAAATAGTATACAAGTTTCGACGCCGGCTCGATTGCGCCCGGCAGCGCGTCCTTCATGATCGGCACTTGGGCGAGCGGATCGAAGGGCGAGATGGTCGACGCGAAGATCGCCGTAAACAGCCAGAACAGGCAGATGCCGACGCCGACGATGCCGACGCCGCTGTCGAAAAGCTGGCCGTAAAGGCCTAGCTTCTTCTTGTAGCCGAAGCTCGCCCCCATCACCAGGGCGAGAGCGATCCAGACCGGCCAGAAGCGGGTAAGCACGCCGAGTACGACGTTGAAGGCGCTGAGATATTCGACCTGCATCCGCCGGTCTCCTATTGAACTCTGATGCGCGGATTGAGAAACGCGTAGCCGACATCGGAGATGAGCTGTGTGATCAGGACGATAAACACCGAGACCAGCGAGCAGCCGAGCAGAAGATCGATGTCGTTGTTGCCGGCGGCCTCGACCAGCGTGTAGCCGAACCCCTGGTAGCGGAACATCACCTCGACGATGACGACGCCGGTGAGCAGCCAGGGGAACTGCAGCATGATGACCGTGAATGGCGCGATCAGCGCGTTGCGCAGAGCGTGCTTTATCACCACGCTGCCGAAGGAGAGGCCCTTCAGCCGGGCGGTTCGGATATATTGCTGTGTCATCACCTCCACCATCGAGGCGCGGGTCATGCGAGCGATGTAGCCGATGCCGTATATCGCCAGCGTCATCACCGGTAAGGTGAAATTATAGAAGGTGATGCCCTGGCTGGCCGAGGCCGCCGAACCGTTCAGCACGCCAAGCCAGGAGGCAAAGATCACGGTGAAGATAACGCCCGAAACATATTCGGGCGTCGCCGTCGAGGCGATCGAAGCCACCGACAATGTGCGGTCGGTGCGTGAACCCTCGCGCATGCCGGCGAGAATACCGATCAAAAGCGAGATCGGCACCATTACGGCCAGCACGCAGAGCATCAGGATGCCGGTGGCGCTGAGCGCCGGAAAGAGTTTCGAAGCGACCGTCGTCTTGAACTTGGTCGAGCAACCGAAATCGCCTTGCAGGATGCCGGAGAATGTCGGCACGACCGGATCGTTGCAGAAGGAGAAACGCTGTGCGGGCTTGCCGGTCGCCGGGTCGGTCACCGGCTGCTTGGGCATGATGCCCAGCCATTGGCCGTAGCGGATAAAGAAATTCTGCCGATAGCCATGGTTGACCAGCCAAGCCTCAAGCTGCTCGGCGGATGTGTGCATTTCGGTCTGGCTGATCGCGAGCTTCTTCAGATTAGGCCCGAGATTGACCAGGAAGAAGACGATCATCGTCAGGCACAGCATCGTCAATGCCATGGTGCCGAGACGCCTGATAACGAAAGAAAGCATGGCGGTCCCCTGCCGGTCGGGTTGGGGGGTGGAACCGGTTTGCAAGCCGTGCGCTGCCGCCAGCGGCAGAACAAGCCTTCAGACCAGTCCCAGATGCAATACCCTTTTTATTGCAGACCCAGGCCGAAGAGTCCGCAACTTTTTGCTGCGCCGACTTCCGGTCCAAGGACCATGCAAAGAGCGAGGGAAAGGGGCGAGACGCCCCTTTCCGGATCGTCCGGTCAGGCCTGCTCGAGCCAGACCTTGCCGTAGTCGCGCTCGAAGGTCGGGTGCATCTTGTAGTTCTGCACCGCCTTGACCGAATGGCTGTAGAGCTTGCGCCAATAAGGCTGGATGATAATGCCGGAATCCTGCAGGATCTGCTCGATGTCCTTCATCATTTCCTTGCGCTTGGCTGCGTCGGCAACCGCGAGCGCAGCGTTGAGCTTGGCATCCCACTCCGGATTCGACCAAGCCGTCTCATTCCAGGCTTCACCGGTACGATACCCGATCGCCAGAACCTGGACGCCGAGCGGCCGCATGTTCCAGTTGGTCATCGACAGCGGATACTTCGTCCAGTCGTTCCAGAAGGTCGAACCCGGCAGCACCGTACGTTTGACCTTGATGCCGGCGTCGCGCATCTGCGCGGCGATCGCATCGCCTGTGTTCTTGTGCCAGTCCTCGTCGACCGTGATCAGCTCGTGCTCGAAATCGGCCTGGCCGGCTTCCGCCATCAGCGCCTTTGCCTTCGCCGGGTCGCGAGCAACCTTCGGCAATTCGTAGTATTCCGGATGGATCGGGGCGACATGGTGGTTCTCGGCAACCGTGCCGGCATTGCCGTAGCCGAGCTGGAGGACGACAGCGTTGTCGACCGCGAGCTGCAGGGCGTTGCGAACCTTCTGGTCGCCGTAAGGCTTGTTGGCCACATTGGTGCGGCAGACGATCGTCGAGGCGGTGACGACCTCGGACTTCGCCAAGTCCATGCCGTCGAGGATCGACACATAGTCGGCCGAGGTTTCGAAATTGGTGTGCACTTCGCCTGCTTCGAAAGCGCTGACCATCGCCGCCGGATCGGTGCCGTAGTCGATGAACTCGATGCCGTCGAGGAAGACGTCACCATCCCACCATTTGTTGTCTTCGCGGCGCTTGTAGACCACTTTCTGGCCGACATCGTAGGAGACCAGCTCGAACGGCCCAGTGCCGATCGGGCAGGACTTGAAGTCGCCGCCTTTTTCGTCGAACGTCTTGTGGACGATGAGGCCGGGATAGTCGCACACGTTGGGAATGAGGGCGATATCCGGCTTGCTGAGCGTCAGCTTGATCGTGTGGTCATCGACCTTGGTCACCGCGCTCTCATCCAGCTTGTCGTCCTTGACCAGCGAACCGAGGCGACCCGGCATGGAATTGCCTTCGGCCTTCTTGTCGGCCCAACGCTTGAGGTTGAAGATGACGTCGTCTGCGGTGAACGGATCGCCGTTGTTCCAGGTGACGCCTTTGCGCACATGCAGCGTGTATTCGGTGGCGTCGTCATTCACGTCCCAGCTCTCCAGCAGATAGGGGCGGAACGTGTATTCGGTGGTGTATTTGACCAGCGGCTCGAGCGCCTGGCGCTCGGCATTGGCGATTTCCGACCAGTCGGACTTGCGCGGATCCTTCGGATCCTTAATCCATTGCGCGACCTTCAGTATCCCGCCTTTCTTGCCCTTCACCTCTTCCGCCTTGGCCGGCGTCGGGTCTGCAAGGCCAAGCATGCCATAGGCCATCGCCGTCGAGGCGCCGAAGACGCTGGCGAGAGCCAGAAATTCGCGACGATCCATCTTGCCTGCCTTGGCATCTTCGGCCATGGCCAGGATGTGATCGGGAACGCGGTCGCCGTTACTCTTGTAGATCGTCATGACTAACTCCCATTGTTGGCTTTCTGCCTTTTAACATTCCGCATCCGCGCCATGATGTCAAAGACGGCACGGATTGGGAACATGCCAAGGAATGTGCAACTTTGAAAGCAGGGCGGTTCGCGCGATAACGACAGTCTTGGCGCAAATTTGCTACTGCGCCAGGGATTTCGTCTGAAATCTCAACGGGCAATTAAACTGGGACATTCGCCGCTGCGCCGCTCGTTCTTCAGGCAACCAGTTGTTCTGCGCGAACGGCCGGTTTCAATATTCCCGTTCGTAGAAAACACCGCCTTTGGCTTCGCCGGCGTCGGTTGCCTCGCCACGCAGCTTGACGCCGCGCCCAACGTCGAGATCGACGGTTGCCTTACCCGAGCCCGGCCTGTCGCCCTTCTGGATCGTCACATAGGTACGGTCGTTGAGATACTTGCCCGCCGAGACGGCGGTGCCACCCTGTTCATCGGTGATTACGTCGAGATCGTCGACGCCGATTGCGCTGCGCAGGTTCTGCAGCAGGGAGGTCGAGCCGCCGACGCCGGCCAGTTGTCCGGCAGCCTCGGCAAGCTGCGCGATCTGCAGCGGCGACAGGTTCGACATCGAACGGCCGAAGATCAGCTGCGCCAGCACCTCATCCTCCGGCAACGCGGGTACCGAGGAGAAGGTGAATTTCGGGTTGTTCGCCTCGCCCGACACCACGATGGTCACGGTGGCGCTGGTCGTCTTCGATTGCGCCGTGAGATTGAGGTAGGGCACCAGAGAGCCGGAAAAGCCGACGGTGCCTTCGGTGAAGGTCAGCCGCTTGGCAAGGATCGTCAACCGCCCGCGCCGCAAGGTGAAGGTGCCGACCGCCTGGGGTGACGATGCCGGGCCGGTCAGCCGCAGCGAACCGCCGAGCTCGGCGTCGACACCCCTGCCCTGGATGAAGATCTGGCTCGGCGCATTGACTGTGACGTCGAGATTGAGGCCGCTGCCGCCGCCACCGCTGCTTGCAGCGGCCGGGCGCAACGCCTTGTCCTGCGCACGTACGGCGGCCGGCGCATTCTTGTGCTTGACGTTGAGCTCGGCCAGCGAGCCGGGCAGCTTTTCGGGTACGGTGATGACGGTCTTGGCCAAGTTGACGGTACCGGAAATCACCGGCGCGGAGATGAGCGGTCCCTTGACGGTCAGGTCGCCGCCAAGATTGGCAGTGACCACCTTGCCGTCGGTATAGCGGCCGTCGACGAGCTTGATCGACAGATCGGCTGGAAAACCCTTAGCCGGATCGATGCCGACGGTGCCGCTGGCCGAAAGGCTGCCGCGTGTCGACAGCGTGCCGGTCAGGCGATTGATCCTGGCCACGCCATTGCCGATAGCGACATCGGCAGTGATGTCGTTGATCGCAAGCCCCGAGCGCGCGTCGAGCAGGCGGGCGCCCGACGTGCGGACCGTGCCTGAGATCACCGGCGACGTCGCCGGGCCGCGCACCTGCACATCGACGTCGGCCGTGCCGCTCAGGGACAGGCCTTGCGCGGCGAGTGTCCTGGTGAGGAAGGCGAACGGCACCTTGCCGGAAAAGTTGAGATCAAGGGTGGGCCCGCCTGATGTCGTCATCGTGCCGCCGCCCTTGAGGCCGAGGCCGGCGGCATCGCTCATGTTGGCGTCGAACGTCAGTCTGTTGCCCGAATACGTACCTGAGGATGAAACGCCCATGCCGCCGAAACCTGCACCACGGGTCTGCGACGTCTGAACGCCTGCGGCGTCGATCTTGAAGGCAACGGCCGGATTGGCCGGCGCGCCCGTCACCTTCACCGTGCCTGAGATGGAACCGGCGGCATCGAGGCCCGGCGAAAAACTGTTGGCTATCGAGATCGGGATGCGGGCCAGCGTCGCGTTGAGGTCGAACGCCTGCCCAGCCTTGCCCGTGACCGTCGCCGTGCCGCCGCCGAGGTTGAGCACCAGCCTGTCGAGGCTGGTCACTCCATTGGCGATGTTGATGGTCGAGGCCTGGGCGATGGCCGCCTTGATGCCGCAGATGGTCGCCTCGCCGGAGGCAAGTTCGACCGTCGTCGTGCCCTTGACCGCCTTGACCCGGCCGGCCGCCCTCAGCGGAATATCCTTGACGGTGGCGCCACCGGAAAAGCCGGTCCATTCGCCGTCGCGCTTGAGATCGACGTTGACGCCCCGAATAGCCGTGCCGCCGGAAGTTACGCTGTCGGCACGGATTTTGCCCGAGATCACCGGTGCCGCCAGATAGTTGGCGATCAGCGCGTCGATGCTCACGGCCTTGGCCGAGACATCGCCGCGCGAGATCGAGGCCGTCGTCGCCTTGACGGCGACTTGCGGCACGGTACCCGCCTTGGAGAAGGCGATCGTGCCGCGCACATCGCCATCGGCCTTTTCCAGTGCCAGGGCCGCAAGCGGACCGATATCGGGCAGGTCGAGCGCCACGGTGCCGGCCGGCAGGAAGGCATCGTCGAGCGCCAGGTCGCCGGAGATACGGTTCTTGCCGAGCGACAGCAAAAGTCCATTGATGGCGCGTTTGCCGTCCGATGTCGCCAGCACGGCGCTGCCCTGCAGCGGTTTGCCGCCGACATTTCCGGTGAGTTGCACATTCGCAGCCGGGTTGGCGGCATCAGCCTTGCCGGTGGCAGTGAGCTTCAGACCGGTGATCTCGCGCGCCGCGACCGAAAGCCTGTCGCTGTTGATACTCAGCGACAGATCCGGCGCGGTGCTGGCGCCTTGCGCATTCAGCGCGAAAGAGATGGCGCCTTTGGCGTCCTTGGATAGCAGCGAGACGTCGCCTAGCGCGCCTTTGACGTCGGCGCTGAGCTTGTTGTCGGCAAGGCTCGCCTGGCCGTCTGCCGTCAGCGAACCGGACGACAGCCTGACGGTATTGGCGGTGACATTGCCATTGGCGTCCCGCTTCAGCGCGGCACTGAATTGCGTTCGCTCGGCGAGCACGCCACGTACCGACCCCGGCAGTGCCGCCGAGGCGGCGTCCGCCTTGACATTGAGGGCGATGGCGCCGTCGGCCAGCGAGACCCGCCCGTTGAAGCCGCTGTTCAACGCGTCGCTGGTCACCGTGCCGCTATCGATGACGATGGTATCGGCGGCAAGGCTGCCGGCGAGCTTGGCAGTGATTTTCCCTGCAATCAGCGGCGCGACGGTCGGATTGTCGATGCCGAGTTTTTCGGCGGTCACCGAGCCAGAGATCGGCCCGGTCCGGGCTTTCACGTCGAAGCGATCGGAGTGCAGCGCAAGCGTGATGCCCTCGATCGTAGCTAGATTGGTGGCGGCCGATGGCAGCGTCGCGGAAATGTCGAGCTTCGGCTGGGCGCCCTGCCCGGCCGCCGTTAGCGATATCGCCTGTAGCTCGAGCTTGATCGGGCTCTCCTTGCTGCCAAGCGACAACGGCAGGCTCGGACCGGTAGAGGCCAGGTCGAGCGAAAAATCGCTGGCACCGTTCGGATTGATGGTGCCGGCTGCCTTGCCGGAGATTTTCTCGCCGGCAAGCGTCGCCTGCTCGATGGCCAGGCCGCTGGCCGACGAGAAACGGCCTGCCGCGTCGATATCCAGCGGCCCGAGCCCAGCCTGCCGGGTCTGGCTGGTTTCGGCGCCGCTGAGCCGGGCGGTGAAGCGAATATCTGGGGCAGCCGACGATCCGGTGACCTGCGCGGTGCCGCTGAGCGCGCCGACGGCATCGAGACCCGGTGAAAAATCATTGGCAAGCGCTGCCGGCATCGCCGACAAGGTGGCAGCGAGATCGAGCGTCTGGCCGGCCGTACCCGACACGGCAACCGAACCACCGCCGACACCGAGCGCCAATTTCTCTATGCTCACCCTGCCATTGGCGATTGTCAGCGCTGATGGCTGCGCGACAGCTGCCTTGATGCCGCGGACGGTCGCCTCGCCCGAGGCAAGCTCGATGCTGGTGGTGCCGTTCGCAACCCTGACGCGCCCGGACGCGCTGGCCGGAATGCCGGCGACCGTGGCGCCGCCGCTAAAGCCGGTCCAGTCGCCATCGCGCTTCAGGTCGACATCGATGCCGCTGATCACCGTGGTTCCGGAGGTGATCGTGTCGGCCTTGATCTTGCCGGCGATTGCCGGTGCTTTGAGATAATTGGCGACCAGCGCGTTGACGGCGATTGTCTTCGCCGCCAGTTCGCCGCGCGAAATCACGGCGCTCGTCGCATCGATCGCGACCGTCGGCGCTCCGTTGTCGTTCGCAAAGCGGATGGTGCCGCGCACGTCGCCGGCTACCGACTGGCCTGCGAGTGCGGCCAGCGGAGCAATATCGGCGGCATCGAGGGTCAACGTGCCGAGCGGCAGCAGGTTGTCGTCGAGCCCGAGGTCGCCGGAGACCTTGTTGTCGGCTAACGAGACGGCAAGTCCATTGATGGAGCGCTTGCCGTCGGTTGTGACCAGCGATGCCTTGAGGTCGAGCGGCTGGTCGTCGACCGAGCCGGTCAGCGAGACATCGGCGGCGGGACTGGCGATATCGGCCTTGCCGCTCGCGCTCAGCTTGATCTGCTTCACCGCATGGCCGGACGCCGTTAGGCTGTCGCTGTTGGCCGAAACCGAGAAATCCGGTGCGCTGCGCGCGCCGCTTGCGGTAAGCCCGAAACCGACGGCGCCGCCGACCTTGGCGCCGACCAGCGGCGACAGCACCGACACGTCGCCCAGCGTACCCTTGATATCGGCCCGGATATCGGTGCCTTGCGCACTGGCGGTGCCGCTGGCGCTAAGCGTGCCGGAGGTGAGTTGCAATGCGTTGGCGGCGAACGCACCGTCCGGGTCGCGTGTCGCGGTTGCGGAAAACTGCACGCGCTCGCCGAGAACCGAGCTGATTTGCGGCGGCAGCGCCGTCGAAGCCGCGTCGGCATTCATCTTGAGCGTCATCGACAGATCGGCAAGCGCCACTGTGGCTGTTACGGACGCATTGAGCGCGTCGCTGCGTAGCGTGCCTTCGTCGACGACAATCTGTTCCTTGCTGACGGAGCCGGCGAGACCGGCGCTGACCCTGCCCGTTATCAGCGGCGCCAAAGTCGCGACGTCGGTGTTCAGGCCGGCCGCCGTCAGCTTGATGGTGACCGGCCCGCTACGGTTCTGGATGTCGAAACCATCGGAATGCACTTGCCCGATCAGGTCGTCCACCCGCGTGCCGCCCGCCACCACCGAGACCAGCGACGCGCCGATATCCACCATCGGCGCCTTGCCATCGCCGAAAGCGCGGGCCGTGGCATCCTTGATTGCCACGGTTATCGGTTGCGCCTCGCTGCCGAGGCTGAGCACGATCGGCGGCCCCTTTGCGGCGAGCTTCACCGAAAGGTCGCTGGCGCCGTTCGGATCGACAATGCCGGCGGCGGTCGCGTGCAAGGCGCCGCTGTCGATATTGGCGCGCTCGACATCGACGCCGCCGGCCGCGGTCGCCGTGCCGGCGAGGTCGAAGCTGGTCTTGCCGGCAAACAGCGGTTTCAGGGTTTCGGGCAGGAAGCGCTCGAATTCGCCATCGCCGTTGGCCTCGACATAATGACCCTTGTCGGTGAGCTGATGGCGACCGGTAAGCTGGGTGACGATCCGGCCGTCGACAACGAAGGTCCCGATGCCATTCCAGTTGGCGAGCGGTCCGGTGCCGGAAACGACAATGTTGACCGGCGGCGCGCCCGGCAGGTTGAGCAGGTTGGCGATGATGCCGCCGGCCGGCTCGGATGCCTTAAGGTCGAGGTCGAGCTTGTTGTCGGCCGGCGCGAAATGGGCTTTGGCGTCGACCGTGCCTTGCTTGCCGTCGTGGCGAACGATGTTGAGGTTGGTCTCGATCGCCAATGGTGAGGCGTCCGCCTTGAGCGCTCCCTTGGCTGCAAGTTCGGCGACACCGCTGCCGGCCAGAGCCTGCCCGAGCGCGATTTCGGGAAGGTCGAGTTGCCTGACGTCGATGGAAACCGGCAGCGTCGTCGCTCCGCTTTGGCTCGACTGTGTATTGGCCACCGGCAGCCTTGCCAACTCGATACGCTCGGCCCCAATGCGATCGGCGCTGAAGCTCTTCGACAGGAGTGCCAGCGGCGACCAATCGACGGCCACGTTGCGCGCCACCATCCAGGCGCCTTCGCGATCCTCCAGAACGACATGATCGACCCTCAGCGCGCCCGACCAGATACCGTCGATGCCGACGACAGTGACCTTGCGATCACCGGTCGAGGCCATGGTCGAGATGATGCCGGCAAGGTTTTCGCGGCCGCGCTCGGTTTTGGTCAGCACGACGAGCGCCCCCACCGCCGCTGCCACGACGATGAGCAGCGTGTAGAAAAGGATACGGAGGATGCGCCTGAATATTGCCATCAGAATGCCTGGCCGATGCCGGCATAAATGCCGAAATGAGGATCGTCGGGGCCGCGGTTGAGCGGCACCGCCGCGTCGACGCGCAGCGGCCCGAACGCCGTCAGATAGCGCAAGCCTACACCCGCGCCGACCTTCATGTCCGAAAAATCGGGGACCTGCCTGGTCGACACCGTGCCGGCATCGACGAACGGCACGACGCCGATCTTGTCGGTGACGGCGATGCGCATCTCGACCGAGGTCTCGAAGAACGAAAGCCCGCCGATCGGCTCTCCATTGCTGTCCTTCGGGCCGATGCCTTGATAGGCATAGCCGCGCACCGAACCGCCGCCGCCTGAGTAGAAGCGTCGATCTGCCGGAACATCTTGAAGACTGGCGCCGATGATAGAGCCGATGGCGACACGTTCGGCGAAAACGAATTTCGAGGCCGAATCGAGTGACTGGTAGGCCGACCCCTCGCCCTTCAGCTTGACAAACGCAGCCCCGCTCAAAATGTCGTAGCTCGGCTCGCCATAGGCCAGCACCCTGAAGCCCCGGGTCGGATTGAGCTTGCTGTCGCGATTGTCGTAGACATATTGCAGTGGAATGCTGGCGATCAGATAGGTGTGCTTGCCGAAAGCGTCGTGGATCCTCGAATAATCCAGCGCGACTTGCGCGGAAACCGTCTGCTTCTTGTCGAGTTCGTAGGATAGGCCGGTGCTGCCCTTGACCGAGAAATGGTCGTAGGCGTCGGGGTGCTCCAGCACGGTATTGACGCTGGCAATGAACTTCGACGCCGGCCCGACCACGCCCGGCTTTTCGAACATGACGCCGGCATTGTAATTGAGCTGGGTCAAGTCGTTGCTGCCGATGCCGCTGATCTTGCCGTCGATGCGCAGCTTTTCGGCGCGGCCAAACAGATTGCGGTGCCCCCAATAGCCTTCGAGGCCCAGCCCCTCGGTGTTTGAGAAGCTGCCGCCAATGCCGAAATAGCGTGGCTTGCGCTCGCTGACCTCGACACCGATCGGGATGTTGCCCTCGGCGTCGAGCGCGTCGGCTTCCTTCACCGTCACGCTGTTGAAGACCTCGAGCCCAAGCAGCCGGTCGCGCGCGTCGTCGATCTCATCGGGCGAATACTGGCGGCCGCGCTTCAGGCCGGTCATATATTCGGTGAAGTCGCGGTCGACCTTTTCGGTGCCCTCGACAGTGGTGTCGCCATAGCCGGCGACCGGGCCGGCCGCGACGGCAAGCGTCACGTCGAGCGTCGAACCGGCGTGCTCGGCGACGATCTCGCGGCCCGTCACCTTGGCCAGCGGCCTGCCTTCTTGCTTGAGTGCCCGCACGATCGCCGCCTCGGCCTTGAGCACGGCGCCCGAACTGGCGTCACCGCCGGCGATCAGGCCGAAATCGGCACTTGCCAGCCCCGCCGCATCGCCTTCCAGTCTGATGTTGCCAAGCGTGAATTTCGGCCCGGCTGCTATGCTTATCACCACCGGTATCGGCTGCGGACCCGAAAACTCGGCATCGGGCGGCAGATCGTCGAGCGGCTTGCCCTGAATAGTGATGGTGACGACACCCTCGTAGCGGGCGTCAGTGTAGAGTGCGGCAACAAGTTGCTCACGGTCACTGCGCGCCTTGGCCAGCAGGCCGAGAGAACCGGATACCGGGTGTTCCTCGTCGGCCTTCAGCGCCGAGGCGTTTTCGAGCTTCTCGGCGAGATTCTTGTCGGCGTCCGGCGCCTCGATCGTCACCGCATAGCGCAGCGGGTCGACGATATCGGCATCTTCGTCTTTGGATCCCCACAGCTTGATGCCGAAAATCTCGAAGGCTGCCGCACTTCCGGTTTCGGCAACAAGTGCCGTAGAGCACAACAATGCGAAAAGCAGGGCGCGCGAAAGCGCGCGCCGTGGCGCGGTTCCTCCCGACATCTGCCTTTCATACGCCGGCATTACGCTCCTAGCCTAGCTCGCAAACCTAAAATTGGAATGAAGTTCTGAAGCACTCGTAAAGGGGCCACAATCCAATTGCTGAAATAGACAGGGCTTGGAACTCACACCTTCTGCGTCGCCGCAAGAAAGCGTGATCCCCTGTCCTATGGAGCTACTACCGGTCACCGGCCGGAAAGCAAACCGTTGGCAGGCGGATCCTGCCGCGTCCCGATGTTGACAAGCGCGACTGAAGCTTGAAGATTTCTGGACGTAAGCACTTGTCTGGAGGGGTTTATGGCAATGCGCGCGGCTCGTGGTTTATCGATTCTTTTCCTTCTCTTTTTTGCCTGGAGCGGTGTCGCGCAAGCGGCCGAAGCCCGGCGGGTGGTGACATCGGACAATTCCGACTATTTCGGTTTCGATCTCAGATCCGACCAGAATGTCAGCCTCGACCAGTGCAAGACCACCTGCCTCGGCGACCCGGCCTGCCGCGCCTTCACCTACAACCTCAAGGCCAAATGGTGCTTCCTTAAATCCGATTACAATTCGTTGAAACCCTTCGGCGGCGCCGTCGCCGGCAAGATCGTCAACATCGATGGCGATCCCGACATCGGCGCGCCACCCGAACTCGCCTTCTTCCCCAACTGGATGGCCGACCAGGCCCAGCAATACCGCAACAAGCTCACTGGCCCGACCTACACCAAGCCGACAGAAGGGCTGACGGCGCTGAGGGCCGCCGCCGAACAGTCGGCGCTGACGGGCGATCATCGCTCGGCCATGCACAAATACGAAGCGGCGGTTTCGGTGTTGCCTGATGATGGCCAGCTCTGGCTCGAGCTGGCGCGCGAAACGCTTGCCGTCCATCCGACCGCCAACAGCTCGGAGCCGTCGACCCTACCGGCGAACGCCACTTCCGCCGCCTTCAACGCCTACAAATTGCTGCGCACCACCAAGACGCGCGCCGACGTGCTGGCGCTGCTCGGGGACGGCCTTGATCGCCGCGATCTCTACAGGCCGGCCCTGCAGGCCTACGAGGCGAGCCTCGCTCTCGTCAATTCGCCGGCAGTCAGGGCCGCCTATCAGGATCTCAAGGCCCGCAAGGGCTTCCGCGTCATCGATCATACCGTCGATGCCGACACCAGCGCGCCACGCATCTGCGCGCAGTTCTCCGAGGAACTGGTCAAGACCGGCGTCGACTACTCGCAGTTCGTTACTGTCGACAACGCCGCTCCCAAGGGCGTCGAAGCCAAGGACAAGCAGATCTGCGTCGAAGGACTCGAGCACGGCCAACATTATGACGTGACCTTCCGCGCCGGCTTGCCGGCCGCCATTGGCGAAGTCACCGCGGCACCGGTGGTTCTGTCGATCTACGTGCAGGACCGCGCGCCTTCGGCCCGCTTCACCGGCGACAGCTTCGTGCTGCCCGCAGGCGCACGCCGCGGCATACCGGTCGTCACCGTCAACATGAATGCCGCCGAAATGAAGCTCTTCCGCATCGGCGACCGCTCGCTGGCCCAGCTTCTGTCGGGATATCAGTTCCTGCGCCAGCTTGACGGCTACGACATTTCGAACATCTCCGAACAGATGGGCGAGCCGGTCTGGCAAGGCCAGCTCGACATCGCCAACGACCTCAACAAGGAAGTCACCACCTCCTTCCCAATCGACGAGGCTTTGCCGAAGCGCAAGCCCGGCGTCTATGTGCTGACCGCACAAGCCGTCAACGATCGCAGCGACGACTATGATTCGCACGCCACGCAATGGTTCGTCGTCTCCGATATCGGCCTGTCGACCTATACCGGACAGGATGGGCTGAACGTCTTTGCCCGTTCGCTCGCAACCGCCAAGCCGATCGCCGGCGCCGAGCTGACGCTGCTGGCCAGGAACAATGAAATCCTCGGCACCGCGACCACCGACGCGGAAGGGCGGGCGGTGTTCAATCCCGGCCTGACGCGCGGCGACAGCGGCATGGCCCCGGCCGTGCTGATGGCCAAACAGGGCGACGACGATTTCGTCTTCCTCGATATGGGCCGCGCCGGCTTCGACCTGTCCGACCGTGGCGTCGCCGGACGGCCGGCACCTGGCGCGCTCGACGTCTATGCCTGGACCGAGCGCGGCATCTACCGCGCCGGCGAAGATGTCCATGTCGCGGCCCTTGCCCGCGACAGTGCCGCCAAGGCGGTCGAGAACCTGCCGCTGACCTTCATCTTCTCGCGGCCCGACGGCGTCGAGGACCGCCGCATCGTCAGCGATGGCGCATCGGCCGGTGGTCACGCGGTCGACCTGCCGCTGGAACCCAACGCCATGCGCGGCACCTGGACGGTGGCGATCCATACCGATCCCAAGCAGGCGGCGGTCGCCAGCCAGATGTTCCTGGTCGAGGACTTCGTACCGGATCGCATCGAGTTCGACCTGTCCTCCGACAAGCAGGAGATCGCGCAGGGCGAGACCGCCAACATTACCGTCGACGGCCGCTTTCTCTACGGCGCGCCGGCCGCGGGCCTCGCGCTCGAAGGCGAATTGACGCTGTCGACCGCCCGCGACTGGGACCGCTTCAAAGGCTATTCCTTCGGTCTGGCCGACGAACAGTCGGCTGAACCGACGGTGACGCCCTTCACCGGCCTGCCGGTGGTCAGCGAGGACGGCAAGGCGACCTTCCCGGTCTCCGTCGATCAATTGCCATCCACCACCAAGTTGGTCGATGCAAAGGTCACTGTCAGGATGCGTGAAACCGGCGGCCGTGCCGTCGAGCGCTCGCTGAATATCGGCATCCGCCCGCAGGGCCACATGATCGGCATCCGCCCGGATTTCGACGACGACGAGGTGCCGCAAGGCGGCACGGCCAAGTTCAGCCTGATCGCTGTCGACCCAGACGGCAAGCGTGAGGCGCTGAAGGGCGCGCAGTGGTCGCTGGTCAAGGTCGAGCGTAGCTACCAGTGGTACCGCTCGAGCAACTCCTGGAACTATGAGCCGGTCACCTTCACCAAGGCGGTGGCCAACGGCCAGGTCGACCTAAGCGCCGATGGCGAGGCGACGGTGTCGCTGCCGGTCGACTGGGGCCGCTACCGGCTCGAGATCGAGACAGCGGATCCGGAAGGCCCGGCCACCAGCTACGAGTTCGACGCCGGCTGGTATGTCAGTTCCACCACCACCGAAACGCCCGACGGCCTCGAGATCGCCCTCGACAAGGATACCTATGCGGCGGGTGAAGTGGCCAAGCTCAAAGTGTCGCCGCACTTTGCCGGCGAGCTGCTCGTCACCATCGGCGCCGACAAGCTCCTGAAGACCGTCACCGCCAGCGTGCCGGCCGGCGGCAGCACCGTCGACATCCCGGTCGGCGACGACTGGGGTGCCGGCGCCTACGTCACGGCAACGCTGTTCAGGCCGGGCGATGCGCAAGAGACACGTATGCCGGCGCGCGCCATCGGCGTCAAATGGCTGAAGCTCGATCCCGGCTCGCGGAAGCTTGCCGTCAGCTTGGCGCCGCCGGACAAGACCATGCCGCGCCAGCAGCTGTCGATCCCCGTGGCCGTAGCCGGCGTGCAGCCCGGCACCAACGCCTATGTCATGGTCGCGGCCGTCGACGTCGGCATCCTCAACCTGACCAACTACAAGGTACCGGATCCGGAGAACTGGTTCTTTGGCCAGCGCATGCTCGGTCTCGAGGTTCGCGACATCTATGGCCGGCTGATCGACGGCTCGCTGGGCACAACCGGTAAGCTGCGCACCGGCGGCGACGGCGCCAACATGCAATCGCAAGGCAGTCCGCCGACCGAAAAGCTGGTCGCCTTCTTCTCCGGCCCGGTCCAGCTCGACTCCGACGGCAAGGCGCGGATCGACTTCGACATACCGCAGTTCAACGGCACCGTGCGCGTCATGGCCGTCGCCTGGACAAAGGAAGCAGTCGGCCATGCCCAGTCCGACGTCATCGTTCGCGATCCGGTGGTGATCACCGCCGGCCTGCCGCGATTCCTGGCGCCCGGCGATTCCGCCGTCATGCGGCTCGACGTCGCCGACACCGACGGCCCCGCTGGCGACTACAAGCTGACCATCGACACGACGGGCGACCTGTCTACCCGCAGTGCCGCCTTGCCTGAAAAGCTGACGCTGGCCAAAGGCAAGCGGCAGACGCTGACCGTGCCGTTGATTGCGCAGACCGCAGGCAACGCCTCGATCACCATCAAGCTTGCGCATGCCGGCGGCACCGCCGTCGAGCAGACGCTCTATGTGCCGGTGCGCCCGGCGCAACTACCGGTGACCACCCGCATGGTCGTCGACCTCAAGGGCAATGGCGGCGCGCTGCGCGTCGACAAGGAACTGCTGGCGGCAAGCCTGCTCGATGGGGCTTCGGTCAGCGTCGGCGTTTCGCAGGCGGCTGCCTTCGATGTACCGTCGCTGCTGATGACGCTCGACCGCTATCCCTATGGTTGCGCCGAACAGACCACCAGCCGCGCCATGCCGCTTCTCTACGTCAACGAGATGGCTTCCGGCATCGGCATGGCCAGCGACCCCGATCTGCATGGCCGCGTCCAGGACGCCATCTACAAGGTGCTGAGCTATCAGGCCTCGGCCGGCAGCTTCGGCCTGTGGGGTCCGGGTTCCGGCGATCTGTGGCTCGACGCCTATGTCACCGATTTCCTCGCCCGGGCGCGCGAGCAGAAGTACGACGTACCGGCCCTGGCGATGAACCAGGCGCTGAGCAATCTGCAGAACGCGATCGGCTACGATCAGGACGTCCAGGATCGCGGCAGCGAGATCGCCTATGCGCTCTATGTGCTTGCCCGCAACAAAAAGGCCTCGGTCGGCGATCTGCGTTATTATGCCGACACCCAGCTCGAAGCCTTTACCAGCCCGATGGCCGTCGCCCAATTGGCGGCGTCTCTCGCGCTCTACGGTGACACCCAGCGCTCGGAGGCAACCTTCCAGGCCGCGCTGCAACTGGCCAAGTCGACGCCCGAATATGACTATTACCGGTCCGACTATGGCTCGCCACTGCGCGACGGCGCGGCGATCCTGGCGCTTGCCGCGGAAAGCAAGCCGGTGCCGACCATCGTGCCGGCGCTGATCCAACTAGTGACCAGGGAACGCGCCGACGCCAGGTGGACCAGCACACAGGACGAGTCCTGGATGCTGCTGGCGGCCCGCGCGCTGAAGGCCGGCAATGATTCGATCGCGCTGACCGTCAACGGCGCACCGCATGCCGGCGGCTATTCGGACCAGATCGCCGGTGGCGACCTGGCCGACAGTCCGCTGACCATCGTCAACACCGGCAGAAATCCGCTGCAGGCGGTCGTCACCACCGTGGCTTCGCCGATCCAGCCTCTGCCGGCCGGCGGCAACGGCTTTACCATCAGCCGTACCTACTACAAGCTAGACGGCACAGAGGCCAACGTGACGGAGGTCAAGCAGAACGAACGCTATGTCGTCGTGCTCAAGGTTTACGAGCAGAACACCTGGCCTTCGCGACTGCTGATCACCGACCTGTTGCCGGCCGGCTTCGAGATCGACAATCCGGGCCTGGTCTCCAGCGCCCAATTGACGAACTTCTCCTGGCTGGCGCAGACCGATGCCGCCCATCTCGAATTCCGCGACGACCGTTTCGTCGCGGCGTTCAATCCCAACGACGGCGACGGCGACCGCAACATCACACTCGCCTACGTCGTGCGCGCGGTGACGCCGGGCACCTACGCCCACCCGGCGGCAACGATCGAGGACATGTACCGGCCGCAATATTCGGCCCGCACCGCCACCGGCATGATGGAGGTCAAGGTGCCGTAAGGCAAAAATGGCGGATAGGAATATGGCGATGGAGCTGCCCCTCATTGCCCTGCCGGGCATTTCTCCCCGTATAGAGACGGGGAGAAAGAGCCATGCGCCGAAGTTTTCGCCGAACTTTAACGTCGCAGAAAAGGCGCCAAGGGTCGCGACAGCCCCCTTCTCCCCGTCACTAAACGGGGAGAAGGTGCCGGCAGGTGGATGAGGGGCGGCGCCATGCTCTCCAGAAAATTCCTGCGCCGAGCGGCCATCACGGGCATTTCCTTGGCCGGTCTCGCTGCAATCACCGCCGCCGCCCTCTGGCAGCTCGACCGCGCCTTTCCGCCGCCGCTGCCGGCGGAGCTGACGGTCTCAACCGAGGTGCAGGACCGAGACGGCCAGCTGCTGCGCGCCTTCGCTACGCCGGATGGCTACTGGCGGCTCGCTACCAGCCTGGACCAGGTCGACAAGCAGTTCGTCGACATGCTGGTCACCTATGAGGACAAGCGTTTCTGGGATCATCAAGGCGTCGACGTGCTGGCACTGGCGCGTGCCGCCGGCCAGTTCGCGACCAGCGGCCATATCGTCTCCGGTGGTTCGACGCTGCCGATGCAACTCGCCCGGCTGATCGAACCGCGCGACAGCCGCAGCCTCGGCTCGAAGATCAAGCAGATGCTGCGCGCCCTCCAGATCGAACGGCGGCTTTCCAAGCGCGAGATCCTCGAACGCTATCTGACGCTGGCGCCCTATGGCGGCAATCTCGAAGGTGTGCGCGCGGCTTCGCTTGCCTATTTCGGCAAGGAGCCGAAACGGCTGACGGTCTCGGAGGCGGCCCTGCTCGTCGCTTTGCCGCAATTGCCGGAAAAGCGGCGCCCTGACCGCAACCTCGACGTCGCCCATGCCGCCCGCGACCGCGTCCTGACCCGCATGGTCTCGGCAGGCCTGCTCGGCGAACGTGAGGCCGCGCGTGCCGCGCTCGACGATGTGTCGGGGCTCCGGCGGACCTTGCCGGCGCTCGCTGCCCATGCGGCCTATACGATGCTGTCCAAGGCCATTCCCGGCCAGAAGCTGCAACTGACGATCCGCAAGAGTGTCCAGGAAGGGCTGGAGCAGGTGGCCAAGGATGCGGCCGCCAGGCTCGGCCCTCGCCTCTCGGTGGCCATGGTACTGGCCGATGCCCGTACCGGCGATATTCTTGGTGAGGTCGGCTCTGCCGATTTCTTCGATGCCAGCCGTTCGGGCTGGATCGACATGACCAAGGTCGTTCGCTCGCCTGGCTCGACGCTGAAGCCGTTCATCTACGGCCTCGCCTTCGAACAAGGCCTGGTGGCGCAGGAGATGCTGATCGAGGACAGCCCAGCCGATTTCTCCGGGTATCGGCCGAAGAACTTCGACATGGGCTATCAGGGCGATGTCAGCATCAGGCAGGCGCTGCAATTGTCGCTCAACGTGCCGGCGATCCGCGTGCTCGACGCGGTCGGCCCGGCCCGGCTGATGGCACGCTTTCGCCAGGCCGATGTGACCCCTATCCTGCCCGTCAACGAAGCGCCCGGCCTGGCGATCGGCCTCGGCGGCGTCGGGGTGACCCTGCGCGACCTGGTCCAACTCTATGCCGGCCTTGCCAATGGCGGCAAGGCACACACGCTGCATGACGGCACCGAGCCGGCGAATGCCGAACGCTCGACCACCACCATCCTCGACGGGCAGGCGACCTGGCAGATCACCGACATCCTGTCAGGCGTCAAGCCTCCCCAGGGTGCCGCCCAACGCGGCATCGCCTACAAGACCGGCACCTCCTACGGCTATCGCGACGCCTGGTCGGTCGGCTTCGACGGCCGCTACGTGCTCGGCGTCTGGGTCGGCCGCCCGGACGCCGGCGCTGTGCCCGGCCTGTCCGGCTATGTCTCGGCTGCGCCCATCCTGTTCGAAGGTTTTGTCCGTTCCAGCCTGGCCGCCGTACCGCTGCCGAGCCAGCCATCCGGCGTCCGGCGTCCGAAGCGCGAGGAGCTGCCGGTGACGCTGACGCGCTTCGGCGCCGGCGCCGATGGGCTGGTACAGGCGACGCCGACCGAACCTGCGCCAACCATCATCTTTCCGCCCGACGGCGCTCGCGTCGATCTCGGCACTTCCTCGGCCGACCCCTCGCCGCTGGTGCTCAAGCTGCAAGGCGGCCGCGCACCATTCCGCTGGCTGGCCAACGGCAAGCCGCTGGTCGGCATCGACCGGCGGCGCACCGCGACCTGGCAGCCGGACGGCGCCGGCTATTCGACCCTAACCGTGATCGACGCGGCGGGACGCGCGGCCAGTGTGAAGGTTTTCGTCGAGTGAAAGTTTCCCTTGAATAATTTCCGGCAGGTGATTCAGGGGATTGTGTTTTACGTCTTGCTTTCGGCCGCCGGTACTTTCTCGGCGTCTGCTGACGCGCTGCCCGCCAGCTTTGTTCGGCTAGCCGACATCGATCCCAATATCCGGCAGGATATCCGCTATGCCGGCCTCGAAAATTTCCTGCATCGCAAGGTAAGCGGCTACGATGCGCCGATATGCGTCCTCACCAGGCAAGCGGCGCAAGCGCTTTCGGCAGTGCAGAAAGCGATTGCCGCCGAAGGACTGACGCTGGTCGTGTTCGACTGCTATCGCCCTGCGCGGGCTGTCTCCGACATGGGTGACTGGACAAAAACGAGTGGACCACCGGACCCGCAATGGTACCCAAAGGTCAAGCGCAAGGATCTCATCGCCAAGGGCTATATCGGCGAACTGTCCACCCATTCGCGCGGATCGACGGTCGATGTCGCGATCGCGCGAGCCGACCGCAAGAGCGCTCCGAAACCGGCCTGCGGCGCGACCGATGCCGACACGCTCGATTTCGGCACGGGTTTCGACTGTTTCGATCCAGCGAGCGAAACGGCTCACCGACCGATAGCCCGTGAAGCGGCGGCTAACCGCAAAAGACTTGTCGAGGCGATGCGTGCCCGCGGCTTCAAGAATTACGCCCGCGAATGGTGGCACTTCACGCTGGAGAACGAGCCGTTTCCAAAAGAGCGCTTCAACTTTCCCGTTACCGCCGAATAGCCGGCCGAAACCTTCGGGCGCGACGCAGCCATTGCCGAAGAGCTAGCCGTCTCTAGATAATCGCGTCGGGAGCGCGATCATGGTCCATGCGGGAAAATAGTTTCTCGCATCGCCGAAACTAGGCGAAAAATTGCTTCAATAGGCCAAAAAAGGCAACATTGAATGCATCTAAATTCTATCAATTCGGTAGATTTGGCGCGAGTTCAACGGAGGCGGAAATGACCAAACCTCATTTCAGGAAACTGCTCGGCGCACTGGTCGCCACGTCTGTCCAGTTCGGCACGCTCGGTTTCGCGTTTGCCGACACCACCATTCTCAACGTGTCCTATGATCCGACGCGTGAGCTCTACAAGCAATTCGACGAGGCCTTCACCGCCCACTGGAAGGCCGAGACAGGCGAGACGGTCACCGTCCAGCAGTCGCATGGCGGGTCGGGCGCGCAGGCTCGCGCCGTGATCGACGGCCTCGACGCCGACGTGGTGACGCTGGCGCTCGAAGGCGATATCAACGCCATTGTCTCGAAAGCGAAGAGGATCAATCCCGACTGGCGGACGAAATTCGAAAACAATTCGGCGCCCTACACCTCGACCATCATCTTTCTCGTCCGCAAGGGAAACCCCAAGGGCATCCATGACTGGGGCGATCTGGTCAAGGACGACGTCCAGGTGATCACGCCGAATCCCAAGACCTCCGGTGGTGCGCGCTGGAACTATCTCGCCGCCTGGGCCTACGCCAGCGCCAAGGATGGCGGCGACGAGGCCAAGACCAAGGAATTCGTCGGCAATCTCTATGCGCATGTCCCGGTTCTCGACACCGGTGCGCGCGGCGCAACCGTGACCTTCGCGCAAAAAGGGCTGGGCGACGTGCTGCTCGCCTGGGAAAACGAGGCCTATCTGGCGCTCGACGAGTTCGGCGCCGACAATTTCGACATCGTCTACCCGCCGACCTCGATCCTGGCCGAGCCGCCGGTCGCCGTGGTCGACGCTAATGTCGACGCCAAAGGCACGCGGAAAGTTGCCGAAGCTTATCTGAGCTATCTCTATTCCAAGGAAGGCCAGACGCTCATCGCCAAAAACCATTATCGCCCTTCGAAGCCCGAGTTGGTGCCGGCGGAGGACTTGGCCAAGCTGCCTGAGATCAAGCTGATCACCATCGACGACCCGCTTTTTGGCGGCTGGAAGAAGGCACAGCCTTATCATTTCGGCGATGGTGGTATATTCGACCAGATCTACAAACCGGCCCAGTAGCATTTAGATCAGGACGACATGACCACAGCACCCGCCAAGGCGGGGTGGCGATTCAGGCAGCCGAGCGTCATTCCGGGTTTCGGATTGACGCTCGGCTTCTCGCTTGCCTACCTCACCCTCATCATCCTCATCCCCCTGTCCGGGCTGATCTGGCGCTCGGCGGCGCTCGGCTGGACCGACTTCTGGGCGATCGTCACCGACCGCCGCACCATCAACGCGCTTGAAATCAGCTTCGGCACCGCCTTCATTGCCGCCGCCGTCAACGTCGTCTTCGGCACGATCGTCGCGTGGGTGCTGGTGCGCTACAGCTTTCCAGGCCGCCGCATCGCCGATGCCATGGTCGACCTGCCCTTCGCGCTGCCGACGGCGGTTGCCGGCATCGCGCTGACCACGCTTTACGCACCGAATGGCTGGATCGGAAGCCTGCTGACGCCGCTCGGCATTAAGGTCGCGTATACGCCGCTCGGCATCGTCATCGCGCTGGTCTTCATCGGTCTGCCCTTCGTCGTGCGCACCGTGCAGCCGATCATGGAGGAGATCGACAAGG
>NZ_JAMYOT010000047.1:0-30693 GCF_040320005.1 Mesorhizobium sp. M0816
TAAGGTCAAGTCCAGACACAAGCCGATCTCCGATCCCAATGCAGAACCGGCAACCTCACAGATCACGACCACTCCCGAAAGGTGGTCCCACAACAGCGCTTACGATACACTTGAACGGCTATACGCTATACGAGCGAGTGATGGCGTTCCACATCAAAAATCCCGAGACCGACGCACTGGCCCGCCGGGTCGCCGCACTTAAGAGGACTGGTCTGACAGAGGCCGTCCATGCCGCGCTCAAGCATGAGCTTGAGCGCGAACAGGCTAGACCGTCCCTCGTAGAGATCGGCGTCAGGTTCTGCCGTGATCTGCGAGCCCGGGGCAAGCCTGATCACGGCAGGCCCGCCGACAAGGCGTTTCGCGACAGCCTGTACGAGAATGACTGATGTTCATCGACGCCTCGGCCCTGACGGCGCTGATGACCAACGAGGATGATGCGCGCGAACTCCTGGCCGGGACCCGGCGCGGCTGAACGGTGTTGAACCGGACTTTACTTGGCTGGCCACGGTCCAGATTGGATCACGTTCAAGAACCTACAATGCGGCGGGCTTGCTTCGGATGGTTAAGGCCAGGAGCGCCTCCGAAAGTCGTTTCTTCGCCCGCTCCACCCCGTTCTCGTCGATTGCCTCAACATCGAGGAACAAGTCGAGACCAGTCGCATGCTCGCTGATGACCTGAGGGCGCTGGGCGAGTTCACCCAGGAGGCCCTCGACTTCGTAGGGGACAACCTCCCGGCTGATCCCCTTCATGGCAATCGGGGCTAACGGACGCGCCCGGACAAGGTCGCGCACGAGCGCATAAGTCTCATAGCTGAGGCAGATGCCGCCGGGCTCGGCAATCGACTGCAGCCGGGCCGCCAAGTTCGCTTCGGCTCCAATGATCGTGTAGTCCATCCGATCATCGGAACCGAAGTTCCCAACATTGCAATAGCCCGTGTTGATGCCCATGCGAGCTCGGAAGGGCCGTTCAACTCCGCGGTCATGCCACACCCTGTTCAACTGCTCCAGCCGACGCTGCATGTCGACAGCCATGCGCAAGCAGGCTCTCGCGTCTTCCTCGACGCCTTGCGTCTCGGGGTCTCCGAAGAACACAAGAAGCGCGTCGCCGATGAACTTGTCGACGGTGCCGCCGTGTTTGAGCGCGATCGTCGACATCTCGGTGAAGTACTCGTTGAGGAGAAGCGTCAGGTCCTCGGGCTGGAGCCGTTCCACGATCGCGGTGAAATCCTTGACGTCGGAGAAAAAGATCGTGAGCTTCTTGCGCTCGGTCGCGATGGTGACGTCCTTCTGGCCGCTGAAGATGCTTTTGTAGATTTGAGGCGAAAGGTATTTGGCGATCTTCAATGAAATCGCGGCCAGGAAGTCGTTTGCCTCCGATAGCTCCTTGTTGATGCCCTGAATCAACGCGGACTGCCGACGCTGCAGGAGAATGAACGTCAGGCCCGCCGCCGCCGCGAAACCGAAATATAGGAGCAGATACTTGAAGGTCAGGACGTTCGCAGCGATAGGCTGATTGACTGATATCTCCTGGATCCCTCGGACATCCCCTACCTTCCAGTCCGTCTTGGGGCTGTCCGGGTGTGAGTTATGGCAGGTCACGCACACTTGTCCCATTATGACAGGGGCCGCGGCGCGGACCTGCCGGTCAAACAGTGAGCCCGAGACCTCGATGATCGGCTCCTTCGGGTTGGCGCGCAAAGCCAAGATTGCATTCCGCTCGAACGCATCGAGCTGGTGGGGCGCGCGACCTTTGAAAGGCAGATCCGAGACGAACCGGTATTTGACCGAGCCGTCGTGAGCGCTGATGCGCTTGCCGAGTTCGATCGAGAGGGTTGCTGGAATAGGGATCGCGCCTGGCACGTCCCGATAGTTGTGCGTCGCAGTCACGGCGCCGTTAGCTTGCAGCACGCGTCCCACGACGTCGCTGCCGTAGAATCCGCGCATTTCGTCGATGATGCGGCTGATTTCGCTGGCTTGCCTGCGCAGCATCCGTTCCGATAAGTCTCGGAGGTCGAGCCAGGCTGCGACGGGCAGACCGACAAGGCCGATGACCACTGCCGCCACCAGGAGCGGTCCCATGGTGCGCTGCTGACGCGCAATCTGTTCACCCAGTCCAGCCATTGTGCAAGCGCCCGGCCGCCTTAGTATGTGAACTATAGCTCATTCCCGGCACGGTACCAGAGTCAGTCTTGGCTCGATGAAAACACGTCAGCCCTGCAATGTCGGAACGACCTTGAGCGGTTGTTGCGAGGCCCCGACCCTCACAGCGGATTTCGCATTCTGGCGCTAGACGGGCAGTGAATCAGTGAAGGGATGTCGCAAAGTCGGTTGTGGCCCGGAATGCGCTCCGCGATTAACCGCTCAGGGCCCAAAAATTCACCTCTGGCAAGGTTGGGACTTCTGCGGTCGGAGAGCGGGTCGGAAAAGAAAGCGTCCCGCAAAACGTATCCGCGCTTCGGCCGCACTATGGAATGGGACCCTGCGGCGGGTGACGTGGTACTGCGCGCTGCCGGCGGCATGACGCGTACGCTGGACGGTCAGCCGCTCGCCTGCAGCGCAACCAGAGCGACGACGAGGATTTCGCCAATCCGCATTTCATTGCCAGCGGCAACGCTGCTACGGCCGCTTAGGCATCATGATGAACTCCGATCCCGTCCCGGCTCGTCCCCCCAAATGACGCCGTCGCGCATGCGACGCCTAGGTGAAGCATTTATTTTCAGGCGAACCGTTGCGCGAGGAATAACCCTACGGTGTGGATCGCGGCAGCGGCGCTTTCGCGTGTTAAACTGCTTGCATGGATATCGACACCGACAAGGATGATGCCGTTATGGGCCTGCTTTGGCTGACGCTGCATGAAGAGAGGCGCGCCTGGAAGGGGTTGGATTGGAATGCTCTGGATCGCTTGCACGAGAAGGGGCTGATCGCGAATCCGGCAAACAAGGCGAAGTCAGTGGTTCTGACAGATGAAGGACTGCGGCGTGCTGAGGAGCTATTCCGAACCCTGTTCACTCGCCCGGTGCCCTGAGCCAGAGCGCTGGACGGGCGCCTGCGAGCTGATAGCGCACATGGCTGAATTTCGATAACGCGCGGCGCGCTGACCGCAGTCGGGACGGCCAGTGCTCTCGCCGTGACGGCCAAAATTGGTATTCGTCACCTGCGCCAACGGGCGCATCCAGTCTGTTAAGGCAGTGGCAGAGAACACCGCAGCCGCGGCCCTCAATATCAACGGCATTGTCGCGAGGTCCATCCGCAAGATGCTTTCTGCCGGCGAATCGGCGTTGCCCGGGCCGAGTTGCAGGCAGGCAGCGGGTCTGCGCCCGCTGCTGGCACATGGGATGTTGAAGAGGCAGATTACCACAAGCAATGTGTCATCATGGCTGCGGATTTCCGAAGGCAGGTTTCTCAAGCACGAGCACATGACTACCAAGAGGGGATGTGTGAGTGCTCTTGACCTGGAACCCCTCGTCAGAGAGCGTTTCGATGAATTCGCCATCCGTTCCAGGCGGAACGCGGGCAACAACGTTCGAGGTGCGCCTCACAATATTGGAAAGCACCCTTCGCGCCTTGCCCGGGCCGATGTTGCGCTGCATGTGCTGGTAGACGGCCAGTAGCAGGACGATGTCGTATTTGGGTAGAAGGATATTGCCGAGGCGCCGGCTGCCAAGATTCAGGCGATCGAACCTGGCATGTACCGGGGAGCCACTCAATAACATTTTTGCGGTCTCGATGTGCGGCTTGGCAATGTCGATCCCGTGGATCGAGCTGGGTTTCAGCTTGGATATCTCATAGGCGACAACACCCATATTGCAGCCAACATCGAGAATGGATTTTCCGGCGTAGTCGACCTTTGCGGAGAATAGCCCGTCAAGTCTGTCGTCCCACGTTCCTGCAAAACCCCTTTTGAATCTTGACCACCACAAATCATCAGCTCCTTTGGGAAGAGCCCCCTTGAGCGCCTCCTACCACGAGAGAATTAATGGTCGATACCCATTCAACTGGAATTGATCACATTGACGAACCAAGGCAGGGACGTGTGCGGCGGCGTCACAACCCCATCACCCTGAGTGCCGCGGGAACCAGATAGCGGTTGCCGTCATAGCGCAGCCGGTAGGTCCGCTTCACAGACTTGGCGGGATGGGACTGGCATTCGCCATCCTTGTCGGGGGAGGGATTGTCGGTATCCGTCCGCTCGACCGCAATGATGTCACGATAGCCGTGGTGGCGCGCCGGGCTCATCGCCAGGCTGACCTGGCTGGAATGAAACGATCCGGCGCAACTGGCATCGCTATCGCCGCCATGGCCGGCCACCACGAGGCCGTCGAGCACCAAGCGCAGCGCATCGCTGGCGACGGCATAGAGCCGCAGGTCGGTTTCAGTGAAGGGAGTAGCCTGCGAATGGTTTGCCATTTCGATGCGCAGGCCGAAGGCGGTGACCTCAGGGGCCAGTGCATAGCGGCCGGTGTCGAATTCCACCTTACGGATCGCGATGGCATCATCGGTCATCAGTCCAGGCTGGAGCAGGCGCTGGCGCACCCGCAGGCTCTTTCTATCGACGACCAGTAGCTCGATGTCGCCGACATGCAGGTGGTCGCTGTTAGCGCTGTCGATCAGCGGTACCGCGACCAAAAGCAGGTCGTCATGAGCCGGCCAGATCTTGCAGGCCAGGCCGAATGGCGCATCGCTCTCCGGGAGCGTTGAGGCGATGCTCGTATGGGGTACAAGCGTGAACGAGGCGCCGTCGGCGCTCTTTCGGGCCTTGGGATAGGCCTGCTGCACCAGGGCGGCGGCATCGCCGCAATCGCCGGCCGCTGCCCGGGCGGGCGACAGGCTGGCGAGGGCGGCGCCGAGCAACAGGACAGGCAACACTATTCGCATGGAGTTCTCACGTCGCAGGGCCAGGTTCGGCCAGGGCCCTTCTACGCGAGATTGGTGGCGGCGCACAGGGTGTAGGGAAGTAACGGCTAGCTCCGCCCGGTGCCTCAGGACCATAGGTCTCCTGGAAAGTCGTAAAATCCGAGCTCGCTTGGGGACGGTGATCATGAGAACGCCGCCCGAGCAGCCAATTTTGCCAATGCTGTTCGAGCTACCTGAAACAGATACTGACAATGTGATCTCGATTGCCTTGTCGCGCTCCGATTAGATAAAGAAGCGCTCCGACAAGAAACCTCTACAAAACCGGACCTCGCCGATCCGTCAAGCGCACCTTCTAGGGTGTACATTCCAAAATTAACTCGGCATGACCTCCGTTTCTGACCGCCTGAGCCGGGCGCGTTCGCTGTCGGCGCGGTATCGAAGCAGAACCAATGCCGCGCCTGCTTCGGCTTTCCGAAACCCCAGCGTGTCTTTCCTTGAGACTTGGCAGCACGGCGCGTTCAATCGGAACCGTGCTGCCTTCAATGTACAGCCAGTCCAATCAGCCGGCGGGCTTGTAAACGCCGGCAGCCTTTTTGGCAACTGCGAGCACCGCCTTCATGTCGAGTTCTTCGAGGACAACGAGGTCGTTTACCGAGCCGCTTGCCCGCACCGCCAATGCTAGACCCATCCCAGCAGCCTGGTCCGGAACCTCAGCATTGATGACAATATCATAGGCGCCGCGAGTAAACATCATGCCGGACACCTTGCCGCCAACGCTTTCAAAAAGCGCCTTGATTGCAGCTTCCCGGTCTGAGCCCTGTATCAATCCCTTATAGGCCTGGGGTGCATAGTTTGCCAGTATTGTCACTTTCATGGGTATTCCTCCCTATCTTGTACTAGTTTCGTTATTGATCGTTTCACCAACACGGAGCTATGGCGGACGGTTGGGTCAGCCGTAAACCTGCATTGGAACGGTCTTGCTCACATCCAAAGCTGGCAGCGGGAAAGGTTCGACTTGCCCTGCGGTCTTGTCCAGATACTGCATCAAGGCCGTCACGAGGTGGTAGAAAATGCTCGCGGGCACCTCCGTCGCCAGTGACCTTCCGCGCTCGTCAATTCTGTCGATCCACAAGCCTAGCGGTGCGGGATCGATATGCCATTTGAAGAGGCGGGCGACACGAGCTTCGATCTCAGGTTTCAGATCAGGCCCGCCGATGCCGTCCAGGGCGACGGCCGCCTTGACGGCTTCGCATTGCGGCCAGCTGCGGGAGAGCCGGTCGAAGGGCATTCCCTGCCGCGACACGGCTGCATAAGCCAGGCCCGTGGCCCGGTTCAATCCGCTGGCGATCGCCGACGAATAGAGCTTCCTTGCATAGGCTGCCAAGTCTTTCTGCCCGCTTGCCCGCGCGAAATCGATGAGGAGCGAGGCCCATTCGAAATGGTGCCCTGGTTCGGTCCACTGTCCCTCCTCTCCCGGCAACGGTAGCCAATCGACATCGAAATGTTCCCCAAGCGTCCAGCTCTCCTGATCGAAGAAATGGCACCGGAAGAGATCGACGACGCGTGCCGCCCGACGGAGATATGCACGCTCGCCGGTGACGCCATGCCAGGCAAGGAAGGATTCCAGCATGTGCATGTGCGGGTTCGAGAACCGCACCCCCTTCCAGCCGGGGGTCTCGAGGAAGCCGTTCAGGCTGACGTCCTCGAGATGGGTGTCGATGAAATGGAACGTCTCTTGTGCCAGCTGCAGGGCATCCTGATGGCCGCATCGGTGAGCATGGGCAAGCGCCAGGAGCACGCAGGAATGGTCGTAGGCGTCCTCCGTCGGGTCAGCCACGCTGCCGTCGCAATTAAGGGTGCGCACCCAGCCACCGCGTTCGGTGCGGCCGTGTTTGGCGATGAACTCGATGCCGTGGTCGATGAGCTTGTCGGCCGGTCCAGCCCAGCCGCGTTCTTTGGCCACCGCGAACGCGTAAATCTGGCGAGCCATCGTCCGCATGCGCTTGGGTTTGCCCAGCGGCCTTGCATCGAGACCGAGAGCCTCGTGGAAGCCGCCATACACATCGTCGACACCTGCAGTGGACCACAGCGGCAGGGTTTCGTTGAAGAGCCAATGCTCGACGCGCTTACGCCATGACCCGCTGATGATGACCCGGTCTTCCGACGCCGTGAACTTCGTCTCGAGTCGTCCGCTCATCTCGAGTTGTTCGACGACTTTCTTGACATTCTGGCTGTGGCTGACAGGAGCGACGAAAACCGCGTCCGGTGTCGTCACCACCGCCACATTTTTCATTCCGACGACTGTCAGCAGTCCGCCCTGGCTCCGGAGATAGGAGTTGCCGCAATCCATGGCGACAACGTCGCCCATTACGACATTGCCGTCGCGGTCCGTCGGGCTGGCTTCGAGCAGCGATTGCCACGATCCAAGGTCGTTCCAGCGGAAGGAAGCCGTAACCATGGCGATACCACGTGCATGCTCCATGACTGCGTAGTCAATCGACGTCGACGGGACAGCCGAGTAGAGGCCCTGGGGCAGGTAGATGCCCGAGACGTCGGTCCGCGCAGTCTTATGGGCCCGTTCCGCGGTGTCCCAGATGTCTGGCCGGAACTCGAGAAATGCCTTCCGCATCGTGTCGGCACGAAACAGGAATATGCCGGCGTTCCAGTAGAACCTTCCGGAAGACACATAGTTGCGGGCCGTCTCGGCATTGGGCTTTTCGACAAAGTGCGAAACGGCGGCCACTCCGTCGCCAGTTGCCGCAACCTCGATGTAACCGTACCCGGTTTCGGGGTGCGTCGGCTTGATGCCGAATACGACAATGCTTCCTGAATCGGCGGCAGGCATGCCCGCCTCGACGGTTTCCCAGAATTGCGTTTCGGTCGATATCTGATGGTCGGAGGGGACCACGAGCACAAGCGCGTCCTCGCCATATTCGGAGATCGTGTGCAAGGTGGCTATGGCCACCGCAGCGGCGGTATTGCGGCTGACGGGTTCGAAAATCGGCCTGCCGCCGTTCAGACCGAGCGGACCGATATCCGATAGAACGCGGTCTGCATGCCGTTCGGAAGCTAGCAGGTAGATCGGCAGCTCGCCGTCCGGCCGCGCCTTGAGGCGTCCGACAGTCTTCGCGAGCATGGAACCGTCGCCCGAAAGATCGTGAAATTGCTTGGGATTGTCTTCGCGCGAGAGCGGCCACAGCCGTGAGCCGACGCCGCCACTCATGACAAAACTTATGATCCGGTCCGACATGGTCCAGTCCCTCTCAGAATGTCTGGTTGTAGGCTCCGATCTCTGGATTGCGGCGCAGCACGGCACCCTCTGGGCAGTGGGGCGACATTGTCGGTCTGCTGAAGGTCAGCGGCAGATCGCGGTAAAGGTCGGCGAGTGTCTTGCCCAAGCTGCGGTCGAGCATCTCGCAAACGGCTATCGCCGTGAGGCGCCGTCGTCCTAGCCGCGCCCGATCGGCGGGTTGAAGATGAAATGCCCCGACTTCTCGAAGCCAGCTATGGCATTGACGAGTTCGGCAACGCGCCTCTTGATGGGAGCTACAGAGGTAGTGCCCAGTGATGGTGATTGGGGCTACACCCGTTCGTCGGATCATGGTGCCAAGCCCCAATGCGATCGCCTGCACGCGCATCAGGTTGAGTTCGGGCTCTTTCTCCCAGTCTGGATGCCCAAACCACCAGCGTGCGTCGTATTCCCGAAAGCCAGTGGCTTTGATGAGAGCACCGTTTTCGAAAACGAATGTGTTCGGCCTGGCCTGGCCGAGTATGTCCAGGGTCACGGTTTTGATCCGCTATTGCGCGCAACAGTCCTAGCACGCTGCCGGGCGCAGGCCCCTTCAGGAATTCGGGGTAGTCCTAACACGCTGGTTCGCGCGCCGCCTCACCCGATAGGAGCATGCCCGCCGATCCGCGAAACGAGGTTTCGTCCAAGCACGGCCGTCCCGAGAATGTCGACGAAAGGCGTTTCGGAGGGCCTGGCTCGCCTTCTCAATGGCATTCAAATGGAATCGAGAGGGATCAGCGGAACTCCGTCCGCCGGAGAAAGGATGACGGACTGCGCCGCGTTCGTCTTGGAGGCGATGGGAACACGGCGAAACCCCGACCGCATGTACACGACCATCAATACCCTCACGCGAAACGGTCCGCGGACGGCAGGTCTCTCTGGGGACAGCAGATGTCATTCGTCGACAGGACGAGAGGACGTTTTGGGGCCGATATCGACGACCATGATCTCCGGCGACACGCCGAAGCGCACCGGCAGCCACGATACGCCCAAACCCCCGGATACGATCATGTGCCGCCCACCCTCGACGATATGCCCATAGGCGAAGCGCTGTCCGTAGGCTGAATTGATGATGGGGGGGCCGATGAATGGCAAGCGGACCTGTCCGCCATGTGTATGGCCGCATAACGTCAGGCTGACACGGTCAGGGACAGTAATGAAGATGTCCGGTTCATGCGCAAGGAGCAATATCGGATTGCCGTCGTCGGGTATTCCGGCCATTGTTCCAGGCAGATCGTCGACGCCCTTGTACACGCCGCGAGAAAACTGCATGGCCCACTGGTCGCCAAGACCGGCGAGCCAGAATGCTGGGCCATCCTGCTGACGGATAAGCGTGGCGGTGTTCTCGAGGACCGGAATGCCATTGTCGACGAGGGCTGCGCGGACGCTATCGACACCGTGCCACCAGTCGTGGTTGCCGAGAATGGCGTGGCAGCCGAGTGGCGCGGAAAGTTTCGAAAGTGAATTGCCCCAAACAGTGTCGGGCACGATCCCGGTGGCATAGCGCGGCAGCACGCCCATCACATAGTCGCCAAGGAGAAGGATGATATTGGGCTGCAGGCTATTGGAAACAGCGACGATCTCATCGATCCTGGAAACCGGCATCCAAGGCTCGCAGGCGTGGATGTCAGCGACCACGACGATGCGCAGGGGCTTGGCAGTCGTCGGCCAGCGCGGCGGAAGGAGCTTGTAGTGAGTGACACGCAGTCGAAACCGAGGCTCAATCGCGAGGGCATAACTCGCCAGACCGAATGTCGCGAGCGACACGGCGCCAAAGAGCTTCAGGAATGAGCGCCGCGACGTCAGCACTTGTATTTCCCAGCACAACGAGGTCGGTTTTAGAGATCGCCACGAATTCAGGTGCGGCAGCCTGAACCAAATCAACCTGGTGGGAGGCCTCGCGGGGTCAATAGTTTCCCAAATTGGCGTCACCTGCAAGCATTGGTGTTATTGCGCAGGGGAGGGAGCTCGGGCTACGACACCCGTCAACCGCTCCGACTTGCGACTGATCTCGGAGGGATGGTGTAGTTCCATTCCGGATGGAATGGGTCGCCTTTACATCGTCGAACGCCTCCATCTCGGCATCGCTCACTTGATACCTTTCGCCGGTCGCGGCATCGACCGCGCTCCCAGCTTCAGGCCGGTGACTGCGATCAGCTCGACTACGCCATGCGGTCGACAAGGGGGCCGTCCACGCCAGGTTTGCGTGATGTGGCAGACCAGGGTTGTTCGATGTTGCTCCACATGTGCTCCGCGGATAGGATGCAATGTGGAGCGCGAGGCCTGTCTCGCGAGCCCCTTGGACCGCTCCACCCAACGCGCCATGATCTTGGCCGACACACCATAGGCAGCGCCGCAAGGGGCTTGGGAGAGACGTCCCTCGATGACCGAAAGAGCCAGTTCCTCTCGCCGCCACGGCGTCAGACAGGTATTCTTGTGGATGTTCATTCGGACCCTCCGGTGAGTGCTGAAGCTTGGTAACTCCAGTCTCCTCGGTTCGGTGCGAATGGACAGCTACAGAAAGCTCACAACTCGAGCCTGTTCCATCCCGATGGCATCGGGATGGAACTCCATCTCTTTTGTTTGAGCATGATCTTCTCCGAAAACCGGCTCCCGTTTTCGGTCGGGATCATTGCTTCGAGGTGCTGTTTATCCAGTCATTGCTTGGCCACGGCAGCCCCTCGCGGGTTGTTATTTTCCCGCGTAGTCCTTCAGGTCACATAGAACGAGGCTGCGCTGAGCGACAGATGTGGGGAAAGGCTGGCGAACTGTATTTGAGATGCGCCGCCGGCCCCGTCACTGTCGAAAGACAGCGCCCCGGTTGCACTGTCGTAGATGATGTGATCGGAGCTGTCATGCGCGGCTGCACCAACAAAGAAAGCTTTGGATGGAAGCCCTCCCGGCTGAAGCCCGGCAAAAACGGTATCGCTGAGATGGAACGTATCCTGGGAGCGCTTGAAGTCGGTGATCTTGTCGACATTACCGGCTCCAAGAGCAGTATTGAACGAGAAGGCATCGTGGCCTCCGTAGCCGGTCAAGACGTCGGCGCCGAGGCCGCCGTTGATGACATTGTTGCCGGCATTGCCCTGGATGGTCTGGGCGAACTCGTTGCCGGTGAAGCTCATCGCCTTCGTGCCGGACGGGTTGTTGGTGGCGAGAAGCTCGATCTCCGAGCCGGCCGAAAGCGCATAGCTCACCGAGGCGAGCACACTGTCGTTGCCGCCGCCCACCGCCTCAACCACCTTCTCGTTGGCATTATCGACATAGTAGGTGTCGTTGCCGCCATAGCCGATCATCGTGTGGCCGCTGGTTCCGTGCAATACATCGGCGCCGCTGGTGCCGTATAAGGTGCCATCGCTGGTGCCGCCGGAAGGAGGGACAGTCCCGGTCCCAGACCCAGTCTCGGTCCCGATCGAGCCAGTGGTTGGCGGAGTGACGTTCGCACCCGTGACGGTGTCGCCGCTGCCCGCCTTCTGATACAGCTGAACCCCATCGATCTGCATCTGCATCGACGAAGGGGTCGAGCTATCGAGAGCCGTGTGCCATCCGGCCGCGTTGGAATTCGCGACCTGATTGCTCATGATCAATTCCATCGGTTCATTCGGGATCGGGACCTGTGCGCTGGTCACTTGAGCCATCTGTTTCCCGTCGAAATACCAGGTGATCGATTTACCGGGATCCCAGTTGATGCCGTATGTGTGAAAGCCCGCCGTGAGGTCCATGCCGGTGTCGAGGACGCCGCCGAAAGTCCCTGACGGACCAGCGTGAAGGTGCCAGGAGAACATCTGGTCTGCCGGCCCCGAACCGGTAAATCCACCCTCATGCATATCGATCTCGTAATTGTCGCCGCTGCTGCCGGCGCCTTGGCCGGGCATCAGCCAGAGGGCTGGCCATGCGCCGTCGCCGCTCGGCGCCTTCATGCTGATCTGAAGATAGCCGCCATTGAATTCGAAGTTGCCATAGCTGGTGACGGCGCCGGACGTGACAGGGAATGTCTGTGCCGACCCCTGAGCCACGCCGTTGACGGGCTGTTTGATTGCCGTGAGATTCAACAGCCCATTGCTCACGGACACCTGGCTCGGCATATCGTATTCGGCATTAAACTGGTTGCCCATCCCACTTCCGCCCGATCCATTGCTGTTCCATGGCCAGCCGTTGGCGGCATTGCTGGTGAGGTAGTTATGCCAGTCGCTGTCGAGCGCCGTACCGGAGAAGTTTTCCTCGAAAACGAGGTCGCTGGAGGCAAAGCCTGCGGGTGCGGAAAGAGCCATTCAGTGATCCTTTTTGGCGTTGAAAACAGGGAATTCCACTGCCGCGCGTCGCCAGGCGCGCGACAGATCGCATGCTCGCAGTTGGGCACCGCGAACGGATTTCAAAGTAGCGGAGCCTTGGAAGTCCTCGCCCAGACTTATTGTCGAGCGAGCTTAACGTTGAACTCGCCATCGAAGGAGAGTTTTGTCGACGGGAATACTCATCAGGCCATTCCTTGAACGGTGTCGCTGCCGACGCACGCAAGGTGTTCAACGGTTCGAGCCGCAGCCGGATTGAAGTCGAGCGTAGCTCTTCCGGCGGATGCACCGCCAAGCCTGCCGTTTAGTAAAAACAACGGTTGATCCTTAGTTCATTTCGTATTTTTGTTGTCATTTCACCCGCGCCCTAAGTAAAACGCAGGCATTTCCGCTTTCTTGCTTATCCACACACCGTCTTGTACCCACATGACTGGATCATTCGTGGACGATGTACGCAAGCCTACTACCGTTTGCGGCGAGAATGAGGCTGGGCGAAAACTTATTAACACCTTCTAATATAGCCGGTGCGTCGAACAGCCGCGACGAACGGCCTTCCGGACGTCCTGCGAAAACCGTGTCCGTCGGCTGAAATGTTGCGCTGGTTTGGGGCCCATGATTCGAGCGGGTCGTTCGCATATGAGGTCGTCGACGCGGACGGCCGGGGTGTCTTCCGAGCTGCGTTGCGGACGAGCCCGTGGAGCTGGAGCCGCCGGTCAAACAAGGCCATCTCGGAGACTTTCCATATCGCAATAGGCCGGCGCCCGGATGCAGAATTCCGGTTCCTTGCAGCTCTCAGCCTTGCCGCCGATCCGTGCTCGGCCGCTGACGAAGAATCCGAGCTTGCGGCACCCGAGATCCGGCGCGAAGCCACCGGAGCGCCGCAGCCCGTCGGCGGGTACCGACATGTTGGCCCCGATTGGGGTGCGGATGCGTGTCCCGCACGTGCACGTCGGCGTGCGTGCAGCCCACGACCCAGTCGAACTCGCCGGGAAACCAGGGGGCGGCGGCGGCTGCCACAATGGCTCGAGCCGGGCCGCCTGTTCCAAGCATCTTCGAGCTTCGTCCAGGCTAATTGGTGCTGCAGATCAATTCGCTGCCGTTGAATCAAAGCGCTCACGATTGTCGCGTCATCCATTTCCATGCGTCGCGGATCTGAATTTCCAAGTCAGATCGCTCTGGTTTCCAGCCGAGCAGGGTTCGTGCTCGTTGGAGAGCACCAATCAAAACCGCGGGATCGCCAAGCCGTCTCGGCGCCAGCTCGATTCGGATTGATTTGCCCGTAACGCGCTCAGCCGTGGCCACTACTTCCAATACCGAGTAACCCCGGTCATTAGCCAAATTGACCGCGCAGGTGGCCCCGCCGTCGATAAGATACCTGAGTGCCCTCACATGAGCATCAGCGATATCAAGCACATGGACGTAGTCGCGGATACAAGTTCCGTCCGCCGTTTCGTAGTCGTTCCCGAACAGCTTGATCGCTGTGGCGTCACGGGCGGCAGCAAGGACAAGCGGGATTAAATGGGTTTCTGGCTCGTGAGCTTCGCCGATATCTGCTTCGGGGTCAGCACCCCCCGCATTGAAGTAACGGAGCGAGACCGAACGAAGGTTGTGAGCCGCGTCGAGATCCTTGAGCACCTGCTCAACAACAAGCTTCGAGTAGCCGTAAGGATTGATCGGTCGTTGTGGATGATCCTCCGAAATCGGAAGCCGATCAGGCACGCCATAGGTCGCGCAGCTTGACGAGAACACCACCGGCATTTGCTTGAAGCTGATCAAGGTTTCAAGCAGGGAGATGGTCTCGCTGATATTGTTGCGATAATAAAGCAGAGGGTTTACGACCGATTCCCCCACATAAGCATAAGCTGCAAAATGTATCAGAGCTGACGGACGGTGTTTTTCGAGTACCGAACGCACCCGAGCGGGATCACCGACGTCGCCCAATTCGAACGGGCCGAATCTCGCGGCCCAATGGTTGCCACGCGAAAGATTGTCGTAGACAACCGGCTCGAATCCATGCAGCGCCAATACTTTGCAGGTTTGGCTGCCAATATAACCCGCGCCCCCCGTTACCAGAACCTTCATCACGGTCATATCACCTCAGGCTCAACACTGCGCGAAAGAAGCTCATCCTTAGCTGTTCGGCGCCCTAGCTGACTCTAATCGGGCGAAATGACAGCGCACAGTTCACATGGGTTCAGCGGTTCAAAACTTAGAGGCATTGCCGCGAAGCAGCTTCGGGCGCCGGAGATGCGGTCGATAGTCGGAATGGCCGAAGCTCACGATGTGCGAGTGGTCATCCAGCTGGGAGGAAGTCGCCAGCAATGGAATGGAACCGTTGTTTCCGCTCTTCGAAAGCGATCAGCTGCGGCTCCTCCTGCGAGCGTGATCGGCGTGCCTGGTCGCGGCTAAAAAATGCAACGGTTGGCTTCAGCCCGTCTTTCAGTCCCATGGTCGGTTGCCAGCCCAATTCGGCTTTGGCGAGGGAAACATCGGGACGGCGTTGTCTTGGATCGTCGCGGGGTAACGGCAAATTCACGAGTTTTGACGACGAGCCGGTTTCAGCGAGCACCAGTTCCGCAAGCTCTCGAATGGTGAATTCTCCATCATTTCCCAAATTGACTGGTCCCGTGAATGAGGCTCGACTGTCCATGAGGCGTACAAGACCATCTATCAAGTCATCAACGTAGCAGAAGGAACGAGTCTGGTTGCCGTCACCGTAAAGCGTAATCGGCTCGCCGCTCAGTGCCTGAATAATGAAATTGGAAACAACTCGACCGTCAGCCCGATGCATCCGCGGGCCGTATGTGTTGAAGATGCGGGCAACCTTGATTTCAAGGCCGCACTGTCGATGATAATCGAAGAATAGCGTTTCGGCGCAACGCTTTCCCTCATCATAGCAGGACCGAGGGCCAATGGGGTTCACATTGCCCCAATAGTCCTCGGTTTGAGGATGAACTGCGGGATCGCCATAGACCTCACTTGTCGAAGCCTGCAGAATTCGACATTTGAGCCGCTTGGCGAGGCCCAACATATTGATCGCGCCTTGCACCGAGGTTTTTGTGGTCTGCACCGGATCGTGCTGGTATTGGATGGGCGATGCGGGGCAGGCCAAGTTGTAAATTTCGTCGACTTCGACGTATAAGGAAAACGTGACATCGTGGCGCAGAAATTCAAAGCGCGGGTTTGCGTGTAGATGTTCAATGTTGTGCTTGGTTCCGGTGAAGAGATTGTCCACGCAGAGAACCTCATGACCGTCGGAGAGCAGTCGATCTACTAGTCGGGAGCCCAGAAAGCCGGCTCCCCCGGTGACCAAAACGCGTTTGCGACTCTCATAGATCCGTGGCATGTGAATCTCCTTGCGAAATGAATCGGCTGACGCTGCATGTGCCAGTAGCGGCGCCAGTCACGTCCTGGACGTAACGCCCTTCTGTTCCGAGGCTATCTTTGGACCCTGCGAGATGACGGCCCGTGCCCGTGCCTGCGTGTAAGCAATTGAAGTAGTCGTCAATCCGACAAAGATGGCGAGCGCCTGGCCGATCTTGCCAGTCGCTGCGTATTCGAGCGCGGAGCGCCCCAGGGTGAGAACGTAAAGCCGCTCGGAATCCAGCCCGTCCTTAGTCCCCGCTAAGCCTGCGAGTACCGCTTTGGAGGTCCCCTCCATGCGGCACCGATGGAGGAAATACTTCCAGGTCATGCGTTCCGCTGTAACCACATGGCGAACGCTGGCCTCGGGTTTGTATATCCATACGCCTCCAAATGTTTTTGCGGCGCGGATACAAAGCTCGGTGTCGTCGCATGTATTGGCTGAGCCCCTGCCGCCGCCGATGCGTCCCATTTGACCGGCAAACCCGCCGCAGCCATGCAGCACGTCAGCGCGCACAGACATGTTGGCGCCTATCACATTACGCACTTCGCCACCATCTCGTACCCGCATTCCGCGATAGGTGCAGCCGATGATCCAGTCGAATTCAGGCGGGAACCACCAGGGCCGAGGTTTGCGCCATAGAGGCTCAATGCGCCCGCCGACGCCAAGCACGTGCGGATCGGCGTAGGGCATCAGCAACTCTTCCAGCCAGCGCTCATCGGCCATCGCATCGTCGTCGAGAAATGCCACGACCGGTGCGGTTGCCAATCCGGCACCCGTGACGCGACCGCCGCACAGTCCACGCACGTTATTGTTAGGTGTGACGATGACACCCCCGATCTCGCGCCGGGCTCGCTTCAAGAGAGTCTCATTGTTGTCGACGACGAGAATGATCTCGCGGGCGGGCCTGGTCTGGTTGCGCACCGAGGCGATGGCCGCGTTCAAATCGTCCCAGCGATCGAGTGTGTAGGCGCAGATGACAACCGACGCATCGATCATGGCTGCTGGTTCCTTTCGCGGCCTGTTGGGTTACGGCTATTACGACGATATCGCGCGGGGCGCGTTTGGGTGTGGCCGGACCCGACCGCACGCTTCAACTCGTCCCAGCGGTCGAGCGTGCTCGCGCAGGTCACGACGGAGATTTCGGTCATGGGACTTCCCGGATGGTTTGTGAGGCCCGGCTGGCTTCGCGGGTCCGCGCCGCCCGGGCCGTCGCGGCTTTGAGGGTGTTCCAAATCGCGCTTCCGTCGTTGCGGATATCGAACTGGTCGTATTCATCGACGGGATAGCGTCCGCTGTCCTGCCGCGAGGCCAGCCGCCACACGATCCAGCCAGCGCAGTTGGGATCGCGGGTAAGCGTATCGAGCCATTTTTCGTAAGCATCGCGGAAGTCCCGATTGGAGCGGGCATAGCCGAATTCCTCCAAAAGGACCGGCTTATTGGCGCGGCCCGCCAATTGGCAGAACTCGGTGATCAGGTCGTTAAATTCCTGGACCGTGAGGTTGTAGTAGAGCGGGTAGCCGTGCCAGGTCCCGAAATCGAGAGTTGGGATCATCAAATCGGACAGTTTCTCGGAAACGTTGGCGTGCCCTGAGCTGACAAGGTGATTGGAATCGAGCGACTTCACGTAGGCCGACATTTCGGCAGTCCAGGCCAGCCGCAAAGCCTCTGGGCGCGCATTGCCTTCGTTCATCAGCTCCCAGGCCATGATGGTCGGGTCGTCCCGGTAGGCAAGTCCGGTGAGCGGGTTGACGCGTCGCACGACGTGGCGGACCCAGGTCCTGTAGTCCCGCTTCGTGCGTGGGTCATTGAAGAAAAACGTGGACTCGTCGCGGCTCCCATACCAAGCCCGCATCTGCTGGACGCCGCCCGTGTAGGCCCAGAAATCCAGGAAGGCTATGATGAGCCTGAGGTGTCGCTTGCCGGCTTCGGCGATGAGGAAATCAATTTTCTGCATGCCGTTCGCGCCGTCATTGATCGCCATCCTGTTCTCACGAGGGTCCCAGGAGAGCAGGTACATTCCTCTCACAGCGAGATCGCTGGCATCAGCCTCAAGCCGCCAGTTCCAGATCGTGGTAGTGCTTCCGTCGCGTGACCCGATCACCGGCTGGAGGATGATGCGAACCACATTGGCCCCCATGGCCACCGCGTCATCAAAAAGGCGGATGACCTCGTCCTTGGACCCGAAAGTCACAGAGAAGCTGTTCACGCCGGTCAAAAAGAATGGCCTGCCGTCGACTTTAAACTCCGTGCCGGAAGTCTTGATGAAGGACGCTGGCGCCAAGTTGTCTGCGGCGCTCACGGCTGCCGGAACACATAACAGCGCCAAGACCAGCACACGCCGTCCGCCGTTGCGCAGCCCGCTTTTTTTCGCCCGCAGCCCGTATTTCGCCCGTTGCCAGCCGACTGTCATCCCGCCATGTGGCTCTCACCGGGCGCCGGGTGCAATGGCGCCTAGGGATTACCCCCTCTGGCCGCGCACAGCCCGCCGTCAATTGTGCATAGTGGTGCCTGGCCGATTATGGTCCCTCGAGTATGGAACCCATGCTGTCAGACACCGCTCCCAACCAAGAGTTCGGCTCTTCGCATTGGCGAGTCCCCGCAGTAGTAATAGGTGGGGAGCTGAACGGGCTCGGCGTGTGCCGCAGCCTTGCCCTGGGCGGGATGCCCGTTTGGGTGGTCGACCGCAAGCGATCGAACCCGGCGCTGTGGTCGCGCTACGCCCACCCGATCCTGGCAGACTCCCTGCATGGCCCTAGCTTCGTGGACTTCCTCCGCGATCTTCGGAGGCGGATCGGCGAGCGGCCCTTCCTGGTCATCACGGATGAGCTGGCACTTCTTACGGTCTCGGAATACCGCAAAGAGCTGGAGGGGCTTTACCACTTCCGCCTCCCAACTCACGATACCGTTAGTATGCTGCACGACAAAGCCAGGTTCCACGAGAGCGCCGGGGAGCATGGCTGGCCAGTGCCGAACGGCGTGGTCGTGCGGGATCTCGCGGGCGTTCGCGAGATTATGTCGCTCCGCCTGCCGATGATCCTGAAACCCGCCGACAAGCGCCACTTCCACGAGGGGCATGCTCCCCGGCTGATAAGCGCGCAGAGCTACGCTGATGCCTTCTCGGCCGCGGAGAGGCTGCTGGCTCAGACCGGCGAGGTCTTGGTGCAGGAGACCATAGAGGGACCGGACGACAGCATCTATTTCTGCCTGTTCTACAGGGGACGCAACGGCGAGACGCTCGGCATGTTCACCGGGCAAAAACTCGCCAGCACCCCGCCGGGCACCGGGAGCACGGCGTTCTGTACGGCCGCAGTAAACGAGCAGTTGGAACGCACCACGAAAGACCTCCTCGATCAGGTTAACTACTTCGGATTTGGCGGCATTGAGTACAAGCAGGATATCAGGAGCGGACGCTTTCTGATAATAGAGCCCACGGTCGGGCGCACTGACTGGCAGGAGGAGTTGGCGACGCTCGTCGGCGTCAATATCCCGCTGATAGCCTATCGGCACGAACTCGACCTGCAGCCATTGCCGGCCGGCCCGGGTGACGGTCGCGTGGTCTGGCAGGGTTCATGGATCGAGCGGATCCGCTTTGGCGCGAAGCCGATCCCGCCTCGCTCGGTCGTGGTGGATGGCTACTGGCGCCGGGACGATCCGCTGCCGGCCCTGGTGTATTACCCTTGCGATGTGGCGCGCGCTGCGGCTTTTTATCTGCCTCCCTGGCTCGCGGGCTCGCGCCGGACAGCTGGCAAGGTGCGTCGCTCGAGCTGGTTCTCGTCAAAGCTGTCGTCTTCTTGAATTCGCCGTGAGAACAACAATGCGCATTTGCTTGAGTCTCGATCCGTCGCGGCCGCTGCGTTGGCATCTGTGGCTGGCAGAGGCGCTTGCTGAAGTGCCTGGCAACGACGTCTCCTGCGCTTTCGCGGCCGGCTGCCGCCCGCTGCCGTTGATCTTCCGTCTGCTGCTCGAACTCGAAAGACTAGTCTATGGCTTAGGTGTCAACGGCGCCACCGATCCCGTCGAGGCGGCGCTGCGGTCCCTGCCGCCGCCTCCGGCCGACCACGTGGACGTGGTGATTGATTTGAGCGGAGAGGAGCCCCTCCTGTCGGGACGGCGCGTGCTGACGCCGCTCTTCAACGGCGTACCCAGCGAGATCGGAGTCATGGCGGCCTTGGCGAATGATCAGGACCTTCTCGTCGACCTGCACGACACGGCGCGCCCGTCGCGGCCGTGGATGGCGCGTCCGGCCAGTGTAGACCGTGAAGTGTTCGCAGCGAGCCTCGATAGCGTCCTCTCCTGCACTGTGGCGCTGATCCTAAAAGCCTTGCGCGAGGAAACCGGTTCAGCTGCGTCCGATGTCCCCGGCCCACGCACGGCCGTGCCTTCGCTCGGCGCGCTTTCGGCCCTTGCAAGAGCGACACACACAGTGACATCGAAGGCAATCAGGTTCTTGGACATCCTGGCAAGAGGCGGCAGGATGTGGGGGATTGGCTGGCGCTTCGACGAATCGGCGAGCCTGCTCGACAAAGGCGACGCAGCATTCCGGGTGCTTACCGGGGAGACCGACAGCTACCTTGCCGATCCGTTCCCCTTCCGGCACCAGGGGCAGGATTTCATATTTGTCGAAAAGCACCTCCACTCGAAGAACCGGGGATGCATTGCAGTCGTGGCAGCGGACCGGAACGGGACCGTCGGCGCACCCCAGATCGTCTTGGAGGAACCGCATCACCTCTCATACCCGTTCGTGTTCGAGCAGGACGGGCAGATCTGGATGATCCCCGAATCGGGGGCGGCCAGGAATGTCAGCCTCTACAGGGCAGTGGAATTCCCTTACCGGTGGACGCGGGAGGCCTGCCTCATCGAGGGGATCGAGGGCTACGATACCACGCCTCTGCGCCATGAAGGCGGCTTCTGGTTTTTCGTCAGCCCAAGGCTGTGGAGGTCCACGTCCTGGGATGTCCTCAGCCTCTACCGTGCCGAGAGCCTGACCGGGTCCTGGACGCCCCATGCCGCAAACCCCGTCCTGCTCGATGCCACGCTCAGCCGCCCCGCAGGCGCCGTCATCCGACACGGCGGACGCATGCTACGCCCGGTCCAAGATTGCGCGCGCGGCTATGGCGGCGCGGTGACGTTCTGCCGGATCGATGAGCTCGGCGAGTCGGAATTTGCCCAGACCCCGGTCGGTCGCATTCGGTCCGGAGCGTTCGGGTGCCACACCTACAACCGGCGGTCCGGCCTGGAGGTGATCGACTTGTTCGGTCATCTCGGGGGTCTGCGAGAGATCACGACCTCGTATCGGTTGCTTGTATCCGATGCGCCGGTCTCGGGACCGCACGGGCAGCACCTCTCCTGGCCGGTCTCGCGTCCGGTTTAGCTACCCATAGCCAGCTGGTCCAGCGAAAGGTACCCCCTGCGAAGGGCCGGGCGACCTCGACCCTTCTCGGGCACAGAAAAAGTAGGATCTCGGAAGACGGCCGAGTGAAGGAGCGAACCCACCTGCACGTCGCAGCTTCTGGCCAGTGGCAATGTCGGCGTTGCGTTGGGACGTTCATCGGCCCGGCCGATCTTCGCTGCCTTCTGCACCCCTTACTCGCTAGAAATTGTCGCTTGTGAGCTAATGCCGGCCGCGGGTCGATGAATGTCCTCGCTGGCGTTGAAGGTGGCCCCAGAGGTCCAAACGGGTTTGGCAACGCTGCCAACACAGCTGCTGAAGGTGATCGGTGCCGCTGCCGTACTGTTCTCGCTGGTGCTACGGGCTGGAAATAACCTGAAGGGATACCCCCAAAGAGCTAATCATCTATTGTCTTTACCTAACCATCTATCGTGCTTCCATTTCAGAACTGTATCAGTAATGCTCAAGTAACTAGAGCTGAAGAGGCCGTCTAGGTCCCAATATTATTTCATATAATATTGGTTTCATTTCCGGGGAGTCTGCACATGGCTGGATCAAACACATCCGTGGATGTGGCGGTCATTGGAGCTGGCCCCTACGGCCTGTCGCTGGCCGCGCATTTACGCGCGCGAGATGTCGAGCACCGGATTTTCGGGGAGCTCATGGGGTCATGGAAGCACAACATGCCCCCTGGTATGCTGCTCAAGTCCTATCCCTGGGCGTCGAGCCTGTCGGATCCGCGGTCTGAATTCGCACTGAAGGCGTTCTGCGCCGAACGCGCCCTGACCTATCATGACGAGCTGCTTCCGCTCTCGCTCAGCCGGTTTATCGAGTACGGCGAAGCCTTTCAGAGGCGTTACGTTCCCATAGTTGAACGCAAGACCTTGATGGCGCTGGAACCCAGCGCTGGCTGCTTTCACGCCACTTTCGATGACGGCGAGATAGTCCATGCGCGCCGCGTGGTAGTGGCGGTCGGCCTTCATCCGTTCAAACGCCTGCCGCACCAGGCCGTGCATCTGCCCGCCGATCTATGCTCGCACAGTGGTGAGTACGGCTCTCTGCAGCCGCTGGACGGCAAGGAAATCATCGTGGTCGGATCCGGATCATCGGCGTCCGATCTGGCGGCGCTGCTCTACGAACGCGGGGTCTCGGTTTCGCTCGTTGTGCGCCGACCGCAGCTGGATTTTGCCGGCTACCCTCGCCCCCGAGCCCTGTTCGAGCGCATTACCGCCCCGATGAACGGCATCGGCCATGGCTGGACCTTGGCGACCTGCGCCAAATATCCGCAATTGATCCGACTTCTGTCGAAGGATTTGCGAGTCCGGCTTGCTAACATCAGGGCGCTGGGGCCCCTTGGCGGCGCTTTCATGAAAGACCGGGTTATCGGGAAAGTGCCGGTGTGGCTCGGTCGTACCCTTCAGAGCGTCGAGACAAGCGACGGCAAGGTGCTACTCGATGTGATGGACGCCAGTGGCGCGCGGCGTTCTATGCGGGCCGATCACGTCATCTTCGCGACCGGGTACAAGATCGATGTTGGGCGGTTAGGCTTCCTGGGCCCAACGCTGTTGCGCCAGATCCGCTTGGTTGAGGGCGCGCCGCAGCTATCGGCCCATTACGAGACCTCGGTGCCTGGCCTGCATTTCATCGGTCCCGCTGCCGCGAACAGCTTCGGCCCGGTGTGTCGATTCGTATACGGGACCCATCACCCGGCGCATCATCTCGCCCGACACCTAGTGGCAGTTCTTGCGCGCTTCCAGCCCGCCTCCTGGGTTCCATCGTACGACCTCAAAGCGCTGTCATGAACGCCCGTCTCGCCAGCATTCTCGCCCCTGTCGGTGCCGTATCGCCGCCTGACCCGATTGATTTCGCGCTGCGCCGCTCGCTGACTCTGCCCCGGGTCAGCTTCGTCGTCCCGACGCTCAATGAAGCCGAGAACCTCCCTTGGCTTCTGCCGCGCATCCCCAACTGGGCGCATGAGGTCATTATCGTGGATGGTCGCTCGACCGACGACACGGTCGCGGTCGCGCGCCGCCTGCGCGAGGATGTGAAGATTGTCATGGAGCCCCGGCGGGGCAAGGGTGCTGCACTGCAAGCGGGATTCCTGGCCGCCACAGGCGAAATCATCGTCATGCTGGACGCCGACGGCTCCATGGTGCCGGAGGAGGCGATCGTCTTTGTCAGTGCGCTGATGGCCGGCGCGGATCTCGTCAAGGGTTCACGCTTTATCCAGGGCGCCGGCACCGACGACATGTCGCTGTTCCGAATGTTCGGCAATAAGGGGCTGACCCTGTTCGTGCGGCTGCTCTATGGCGGTTGGTTCTCCGATCTATGCTACGGATACATAGCCTTCTGGACCAAGCACGTCGCCACGCTGGACTGTGATTGCGATGGGTTCGAGATCGAGACCCTCATCAACGTGCGGGCCTTGAAGAACCACCTCAATATCGTCGAGGTGGCGAGTTTCGAGGCTTCGCGCATCAGCGGTGTGAGCCATCTGCGCGCCATGCCGGACGGCTGGCGCGTCCTGAAAACCATCCTGCGCGAGAGGGTGCACCAACAGCGCAGGCGGAGCGCGACAGCCTGTGTTGTCGGTGGACAGACCTGATGCGAATTCTGATGGTTGCCGCTCGCTGCTATCCCTTCATGGGCGGCATCGAAACTCACATCCAGGAGGTCGGTACTCGCTTGGCGGCGCGCGGCCACGCGGTCGACGTGCTCACCACCGATCCCACGGGGGAGTTGCCGGTCGAGGAGGAGGTGAGCGGCATGCGGGTGCAGCGCGTGCCGGCCTGGCCGAGGAAGCTGGACCTCTATGTCGCGCCCGGCATCTATAGCGCGATCCGGCGCGGGGCTTGGGATCTGATCCATTTCCAAGGTTACAGTACCTTTGTGGTGCCGATAGGGCTGCTCGCAGCCGTCCGCGAGAACTTGCCGTTCATCCTGACCTTCCATAGCGGCGGGCATTCCTCCCGGCTGCGCAACGCCGTGCGCGGCACGCAGCACGCGCTGCTTCGGCCGCTGGTGGCGCGGGCCGCGCGGCTGGTTGGCGTCTCCGAATTCGAGGCCAACTTCTTCAGCGCCAGGATGCGCGTGCCGCGGGAGCGGTTTGTCGTCATCCCGAACGGCGCCGCAATGCCCGCTGCGAGCCCCAGCGTTAAGGTCGATCCGCACCTGATCGTCTCGGGCGGCAGGCTGGAGCGCTACAAGGGCCATCACCGGGCGATTGCGGCCTTGCCCGAACTGATCCGCCGGGTGCCAGACGCGCGACTGCACGTCGTCGGAACAGGCCCGTATGAGGGAGAATTGAGGCGCCTCGTAGCGACACTCGGCCTCGAGAGGCGGGTCACTATCGCGAGCATCCCCGGATCCGAGCGGCAGAACATGGCTGACCTCCTGGCGAGCGCCGCGCTGTTCGTGCTGTTCAGCGACTACGAAGCCCATCCGGTCGCCGTGATGGAAGCGCTGTCGCTGTGCCGTCCGGTCCTTGTCAGCGACACGTCCGGGCTGCGGGAGTTGGCCGCCAAGGGCCTGTGCCGAGCTGTCCCGCCCAACGCCGGTCCGAAAGAACTGGCCGCCGCCATGGCCGAGGAGCTGGGGGCCCCTCGGGAGGTCCCGGATTTGGCGCTACCGGACTGGGATGCCTGCGCTCAAGCGCTGAGCGATCTTTATTGTGAGGTCCTGAACAGCCGATCCATGGTCCGATTGCCCCCCGGCGGCGTGATGTCGTGGCCACCTGCGACGGAGGCATGAGCCTAATGATACCAGCTCATTTCACTGCAGCAACCAGGATCAACCCGCTCCAGGCCGGAATCCAACTTGTCTCGCTGGTTATCGGCCCGGACCTTCGCGGTGGCAGCGCCGATGCCCCGCCGCGACCGGCGAACTCCGGATGGATTGCGGTTCTGTGCCTGACGGTCGCTACCGCTCTGCTCCTGGTCGTGGCCGGGCACGGGGCCGGGCGCCGGGGCGATACGGTAGCGCCGCTATTGTTCTGGTCTGGTATCGTTTTGCTTGTCGTGCCGACCAGCCTTCGCATCGCGTGGCCGATGGTCGCCCGGGGTGAGCGCCTCTTCCTCCTGTTCCTGCTTGCCGAGGCCATGTTCTATTACAAGGTCGTCTATTCCCCGACGAGCTTCATCCATCACGACGAGTTCTTGCACTGGGTCGCGGCCGACGATCTCTTGACGGCCCGCCGGCTATTTCTGTCCAGCCCGCTTCTGCCGGTCGGGCGAGCGTATCCCGCCCTGGAAATCCTGACGACGGCGATCGTCAATCTGACGGGATTGCCATTGTTTGTGGCGGCGACCCTATTGTTGGCCGTCCTCAGGGGCACGTTCATCGGTGCCCTGTTTCTGTTCTTCGAAAGCATCACCGGATCGCCGCGCATCTCGGCCATCGCCTGTCTGACCTATATGGGCTGTTCAACCTTCGTCCAGTTCGAGTCGATGTTCTCCTACGAGAGCCTCGGCATCGTGCTGTGCGTACTGATCTTCGCGGTCGAAGCAGCGTCCAAGGACTTTGTCGGGCGACCGAGGCTGAAGGCGCTCGGGTTGATTGCCTTGCTGTTGGCGAGCCTCGCGGTCACGCACCACCTCTCGGCCGCCTTCACCGCCATCTACTTCGTTGCGCTGGCGGCCCTCGAGGCTTGGCGCCGGCACGGCCCCTTGCGGATTGGGGCCAGGACCGCCGTGGGCGTCACGGCGCTCCTGGCCCTAGCTCTGCCGCTCCTTTGGATACAGGCCCGTGGCAACCCTCTCACAAGCTATCTCGCCCCGGTGGCCGAAACCGGCTTCAAGACATTGCTCGGAAAGATTCTGGGCGCGCCCATTCCAGGGTCGGAGCACCCCGGAGCGCCTACCCAGCCCCTTGGCATGCGGCTGACCACCCTATTCGCGATCCTGCTGTTGGCACTCGGGCTGGCGACGGGTTTCTTTCGGTCGCTGGCCATGGCAGCGCCGCGCGATGCGCAAGCGGGCTGGCGTCCGATCCAGGACATTCTCAACCGGCGCTGGCGCGACAGCCGCATCGTGCTCCTTACCTTGCTGGCCTTCGCGTTCCCGGTCTCGGTGGCCTTCCGGCTGACCGTCGCTTGGGAAATCGGAAACCGCATGGGAACGTTCGTGTTCCTCGCCGTCGGGCTGGTCGTGGCGGTGAGCATCGTCCACTTCTGGCAGGGCCACGCACCACGCGGGTGGCGGTGTATCGCACCGGTCCTTGCCCTGGCGGTCATCGTGCTCGGCGGGGTCACGGCCGCGTCGCTCGCACCGATACGTGGACCCTACAGGGTGGCGGCCGACCCGCAATCCGTCGAGACCATGGCGATCGAAACGGCACGCTGGACCAGGGAATGGCTCGGTGCCGGCAATCGCTTCACCGCCGACCGCACCAATCAAATGCTGCTCGCGGGCTACGGGCGCCAGGACGTCAGGGTCAAGATCGTCGGAGGCGTGTTTTCCGCGCGCGTGTTCGAGGACGAAAAATTGGGGCCTGACGAATTTTGGGCCCTGGTGAGAAGCGACGTTGATTTCCTGCTGGTGGACCTGCGCCTGTCCACGGCCCCCCCAATGCTCGGCTTCTACTTCGAGCCCTGGGAAGCGCGGGGAAGGCCGCTGTCCCCGGCGGCGCTACTCAAGTTCAACGACATCGGTGGCGTCACCCGCATTTATGACAACGGCTGGATCATCATCTACGACGTGAGGGGATTGCATGGGAATTCCTAGCAAGCGGGATCTTCTGGCCGCCTGCCTGTGGGCGGGAGTTACCGTTGCCGCCGTTGCGCTCAGCGACGACATGCTCCTTCGCGCCATCCTGGGAGTGCCCATGGTGCTCCTCGTCTCGGGCCACACGGTGCTGCGAGCCATTGGCATAAGAACCACCTGCGTGTCGGAACACCTCGCCTACGCGATCGGAGCAAGCCTTGCCGCCGGTATCGCCGGGGGCTTTGCGCTGAACGCCGCAGGCTTCCTGACGCCGCTCGGCTGGGCGGTCTGGTTCTGGGCCGTCACGGCCGGCGCGGCGCTGGTGGCCGCCGGCCGCCGCGACGCGCCCGATCTGCCAAGCTGGCCGTCTCCGGCGCGGGTCCGGCTCTGGCAGGGAGCTGTGATCGCGCTGGCGGCGCTGGTGGCGACCGGAGCTTATGCGCTGGCCGTCCGCGACGAAGCGACCTACCGGGAATTCAAGTACACCGAGCTCTGGATGGTGCCACCGGCCAGCGGTGACCCGGGCCGTCTTACCGTCGGCGTCCGCAGCGCCGAGACCCAGACGCTGCGATTCGACCTGGAAATCACTCTCGACGGACGGCTGTTCGCCGTCTTCCGCTCGCTCACCATCGCGCCGGGCGACACCTGGACGCGCGAGTTCCCGGTGTCCGTCCTGGCCACCCCGCAGAAAGCCGAGGCCCGGCTCTATCGGCCGGAAGATAATCGACTCTATCGCAGCGTTTCGACGCTGGTGCCACGCATCTGAGACGAGGCTCGACCATGCGCATCCTGCTGCTGTCGCAATTCTATCCTCCAGTGATCGGGGGAGAGGAGCGGCACGTCCGCAATCTCGGCGCAGCGCTGGCGCAGCGCGGCCATCGTGTGAGCGTCGGTACCTTGATGCATCCTGGATCGCCCGACACCGAACTGGACGGCGCGGTCCGGGTGCATCGCCTGCGCGGCGCGCTCCAGCGCTTGTCAGGCCTCCACACCGATTCCGAGCGCCGCCACGCGCCGCCTTTCCCGGATCCCGAACTGGTGTTGGCCCTCAAACGGCTGGTCGCAAAGGAGAGGCCGGACATCGTCCACGCCCATAACTGGATTTACGCCTCCTTCCTGCCACTCAAAGCTCTCGGTGGCGCCCGCCTCGTGGTTACACTCCACGACTACGGCCTTATCTGCGCCAAGAAGAACTTCATGCACCTGGGTACCCATCTCTGCAGTGGCCCGGCATTGGCGAAGTGCCTGCCCTGCGCCGCCGGACATTACGGCGCGGTGAAGGCAACCGCGACCACGTTTGGCAACTGGGCGTCGAGCTTCGCCGCCCGGCGGATGGTGGACCGCTTCATCGCGGTCAGCCGCGCAGTGGCGCGTCATAGCGGACTCTCGCGAGGAGGCGCTCCCTACGAGGTCATCCCCAATTTCGTGCCTGACGATGTCGGGGTGCTTGGCCCAGAAGATCCCTGCCTGCGCGAGTTGCCCGGCGACGGATTCATCCTGTTTGTCGGCGACATGATGCGCCTGAAGGGTATCGACGTTCTCCTGAAGGCCTATGCTGGTCTGGAGCGGGCGCCTCCGCTGGTCCTGATCGGGCGCAGGGTCGCCGATACGCCAACCGAGTTTCCGCCGAACGTCCGGGTTTTCAGCACATGGCCGCATTCCGCCATCATGCATGCATGGCGCCGCTCGCTGTTCGGCGTGCTGCCATCGGTCGGGCCGGAAGCCTGCGCGACCGTCATCATGGAAGCGATGGCGTCCGGCAAGACCGTCGTCGCAACCGACGTCGGCGGCATGCCGGATCTCGTCGATCACGGCGAAACCGGGCTTCTCGTGCCGCCGGGTGATGCCCCAGCCTTGGCCGATGCGATGCAAACGCTTCTGGAAGACCGCGCTTGGCTGGCCAGACTGGAGGCGACAAGCCTCGCCCGGGTGGGGCGCCTCAAGGCCGGAGCGGTCGTGACCCGGATCGAGCAGGTCTACCGGGATGTCCTGCGCCCGGCCGCCAAGGGAGCCGCGGTGCCGGCGCACCAGGGTTCGGGAGGGCCATCATGCGGGTAGACCTCGCCCGGACCGCCATCATGCGCGTGCGCCGAGTGCTTCAGAAGAGCGCCACGCTCATCACAAATTCCGGCGCTCTGGCGATCGGCACGATAGCAACGGCCGGTCTTGGATTTGTCTATTGGTGGCTCGCCGCCCGGACATTTCCGCCGGAGGTGATCGGCAACGCCGCCGCCCTCCTGTCCGTGATGGGCCTCATCGGTCTCTTAGGCGAGGCCGGGCTCGGGACCTTGCTGATCGGCGAAATCGTCCGGCATCCGGGCAAGGAGCGCGGTCTAGTGGCGGCAGCAGTGTCCGTCGGGGTGATGCTGACGGTCGGCCTGGGCCTGTTGTTTATCTTCGGGGGGGCTAACCTCGTGAGCTCGTCCGGGCCGATCGATGGTTGGTTCGAGGGCCTTGCGTTCGTCCTCGGCTGCGGCCTGACCAGTCTCAGCGTGCTGGGCGATCAGGCGTTCGTCGGTGCCCTGCTTAGCAGCGGCAGGATGATCCGGCAGGTGCTGTTCTCGACATTCAAGCTGATGCTGATCGCCGCCGCCGCGGCCGTCGGCTACGCCTCCACTGGCGCGATTCTTCTGACATGGGTGGCCGCGATCCTGGCGTCCTGGATCGGCGTCGATCTCTTGACCCGCGGCCGTGCGCGTCGCCTCGTTGGCGTCCCCGATTTCCAGCTGCTGCACAAGCACCGACGCAGGGCGTTCGGTCACTACGCGCAGGATGTTGCCTCGCAGGCCCCGACCTTCATCATGCCGTACCTTGTGCTGGTTCTCTTGTCACCGACCACCAATGCCGCCTTCATGGCGTTGTGGATGCTGGTCTCCATTGCCTCGTTGATTCCCGCTGCCGGGGCCACCGTCCTGTTCCCCGTGGTCAGAGCAAGCTCGGAACAATCCGGGCACGACTTCCTTTTGTCTCTAACGGCGTCACTGCTCTTCTCGCTGGTTTGTGCCGTCTTCATCTTCGCCTATTCACAGCAGATCCTTGCGATCTTCAATCCGGCCTATCCGGAGATCGCCGGTTCGAGCCTGCGCTTTCTCGGATTTAGCCTGGTGGGATCAACGCTCAAATTCCATGCCAGCACGCTGGCGCGGCTGCGCGACAGGATGCTCAAGGCATCTCCCTGGTTCGCGCTTGGCGGATTGCTGGAGCTTGGCTGCGCGGTCGCAGGGGCGAAGCTTGGTGGGCTTGAGGGCTTGGTCCTGGGCTGGACGCTCGCCGTCAGCATCGAGGGTGCGTGTGTCGGCCTCGTTTGGACCATCGCGACGAAATCGGGTTCTCGCGCCGGCCCTTTCCACAAAGGCGGGGGCCCGTCGCCGCTCCAAATTTGAGGAGATCCCGCTCGTCGCGCAAGGTTGTCGACTGCAGGAAGACGCGTGCCGATACTGGCCAAATCGTCCTAATCTAATCTGTTGCGATCCGCGTGTTCATCCCCGTTTCCATCACGACAGCATGGGAAATCGTCGTTGCCTTCGTTGCGCGCATCACCTTGTTGCTACGAACTGCAACACAAACGCGCCGCCTTCGAGGCGAGCCGGACCGAAATCACAGTTGGCGCTGGATCGTCGAGGGGCCGTTTGGCTGGCTCAACCGTGCCAGAATCCAACTGACAAACCGGTCCCGTGGTCCCACGCATGGGGTCCACTTCAGCCCTAGTGGATGGAATCTAACGCTTGGTGCCCGCGTTTGACGGCGGCAATGATCTTGTCGGGGTCGGCGATCCAAGAGAAGGGTTTGGGTTGCTGGTTGTGCTCT
>NZ_JAMYOT010000048.1:0-30217 GCF_040320005.1 Mesorhizobium sp. M0816
ACTTCTACTAAACCGCCGCCAAACGAATACGGCACCAAGTCGTCGCAATAGGAATATCCACAGGGAAATTTTTAAGCCAACGGGGAACAGCCGATTTGCTTAAACAATCGGCTCAGACGACGGCTGCCCATACGGGCACCCTCGAACCTAGAATTGCGCGTTGAGCGTCGGACCGATATTGTCGGCGCGTGAGCTGTAAGCGGACAGCTGAAGCCGTTCAGCTCTGGTAACTCCAAGGCATGAGCGCCTCGATATCGCTGTTTGGCCAGCCATTGGCAGGCGCTGTTGGCCAAGTGATTGCCACCCGCAGGGATGAAGGGGCTTGTTGATGACGGTCGACTGGCAAGCGCCATGCCGGAGGTCATGTAGCCTTTCCGCCTCGAGCCGTTGCATGCCCCTTGGGCATCGAAGCTCAACTCGCTACGATGAATGGATTTTGCCACAGCACCTGTGAGTGGCGAACGCGCTGAGAGAGTGCCTTCCTAAGATGCCCCTGCAATGTTCAAGGGCCTGCAGTGCGTGTCGCCGCCGAAAGTCCTGCGGGCGTCGCTGACCTGATTGCGTTCGAACCGAGGACTGGCACCATTCATTATGAGTGCGATTGCCGTTAGCCGCGAACCCGTCGCAGAATTCGCCGGGCTTGAGCGTTAGGGGCCGCAACTATCAGAAGGGCCATAAGCCGGCCAAAAAAGCCAGCATTTCGCTGCTCCACTGCATGGAGTTTTGGTACCAGCCAGACACCGTTTCATAAGCAACCTGCAGTGCACCTAGGAAGAAAACGAAACAGATGACGATAGCAAACACCTTGCCAAACCCCTCGTCACCCTTCGGGTCGCTGCTCTGGTAAACGTAATCCTGTCGATTAAACATGGTCCCCTAACGGTCTCGGTCGTCGCGGTCGCGTTCCCTTCTTTCTAGTTCCTCGCGCTCCAACTCTTCGAGGCGAGGAATATGCTGTTGCGCCGGATCGGTCCGCGTCGTTTCACCGCCGCGTTGTGCGGCCTCCTTGTCCCTGTTTGACTTATCCTGCAGCCGATTTGTAGCATCCACGGTCGACGCCAGTTCGTGAGCCTGCTCGGCCGGTTCGTTCGGCCGGCGCTCGGCCTCCTCGGGGCGAGAATCTCGCTGCTGTTCGGTTACGGCATCGACATTGGCAGGGGTTTTGCCCTGCTCGTCTGCCGGCCGCTCTTGCGTCTGCTCTGCCCCCTCGATGGCGCGCTTAAGCTCCGGATCGTTCTCGGCTACCTCGCGCATATAGGTGTTGCCCCGGACGGCTAGCTCCGCCGCGAGAGCCAGTCCGCGCTCAATATCAGCTCGGAACACCCTTGGATCGTTGGAAAGCTCACCGGCCTCAATTCTATCCAAACCCTCGCGACTGGTTTCGATGTCCATAAGAACGTCATTTGCAGCCTCGACAACCGCCTCACCGTGTTTGGCGACTGCTGCATCCCACTGTTCATTCGCATCGTCTCGACGCTCCGGGCTTTCGGCTCGCTCGGTCGCGGTTCCCTGCTCCGCCTGCGCCTGACCCTTCATCTCGTAAAGCTCCATGAGCTCGCGTCGGCCGTTCACATGCTCGCGAGCAACAGACGCGATTTCATCAAAGTCGTCTCGCTCGTCCGGTCCGACACTCCGTTCCAGCCGGAACAAGGCGGTCTCGACCTTCTTTTCATATGCTTCAAACTCTGCTCGTGTTGTCTCGCGCATTTCCTGGCCCTCCAAAACGACTTTCTGCAAGGTTACCAGATTGGCGCGGAATTTTGACCCGAAATCTGCATGCAGCACATTTGGTGTAGCTTCCGCCTGATCTGCCGAAAGGCTTGTTGTCAAATGATCTCGCTGCTGTTCTGCGTAGGCGACAACACGCCGATCACCGCTGGCGAGCGCAATTTTCTCCCAACTCTGCGTTGCCTTTATGGCATACTCCCGGCTTCTTTCGGCTTTCGCCAGACTGCGCCGCCCGCCCCGCTTGGCGTCGTACCGTCCCTGCGCCGCTTCGCTGGTCCCGACGTGCTCGGTCCGCCCTTCCCTGCTCACCGGCCTCACCTGATTGCGGGTAAAGGCGGGCGGACTGGCGAACTCGCGGCGATCGGTCATCTCCATCGCTATTCCCTGCGCCCGGGCCATCTGCGCCATTGTGGTCCGCCACACCCGAAACACCTGCGGGGTCGTCTCGATCCGATCACCCGATTCCGATCGCATGGTGATGATCGCGTGCGCATGGACATGTGGCCGCTTGCCTCCATCCCCTTCTTCCTTCGGATCATTGGCCGGATCATGCATGGCAAACACGTAGCGATGGCCGGCGAACTGCTCGGCGAGGAAGTCGCGGGCAGCGTTTTCAAACGCCTCGACATTCGTGCCGGCCCGGGCCGACATGATCAGATGCATCACGTCGCGGCCTTTGCGGCTGTGCAGATCACCGCGCCATTCCTTTTGCACCAGATCACCAGCATGTTTATCCTCACCAACGATTTGGCCGCGGTCGTCGCGAACGTCGCCGTGATGACGTTCGACCAGGCTTCGCAATTTGCTGGCGCCATACTCGACACCGTTGCCGTAGCCCTGGAACGAGAACCGCGCAGCCACACCCTGCGCGGAGGCACTCGCGTCATATCGCGCTTGAATAATGCTGGCGGCCTTGTCGTCGCCAGTTAGCCGCTCCCCCTGCCCGCTTCTGAGAACGACCGCTCCTTGAACCGTCAGCGCGCCGTCGGCCTGGCGCGTGACCGCATATGCATAGCGCCGATCGCCTAATGCGCTCGTCAAACTGTTCCTGACCAGCTCATGCATCGCCTCGTCTGACGAAACCGCCGCAGTCGCAATCTCTACGGTGAAGATGCCGATATCGCGGCTCTCTACCCGGTTCTGGAACAGATGGTTCCAGTCTCCCCGCAACCGCGCTAGATCCTCGCGGCTGCTGATGCGCTCGCCGTTCTCGTTCTCGACGGCGAGTTCGCCGCCACGCGACACATAATTCAGCATCGCGCCTACCCTCGCGCCGCCGCCATAGGATGCCATTTTGACAACCGCGGGCTGGCTGCCCTGCGCAACGGCCGCCAGCCGCGCTTCGATTGGACGGGACGCCGCCGCTGCCCGCGTCTCGGCCGCGAAGATCGGCTTGGCGGCCTTCCGCCGCATTTTCGGCCGGCTGCCGCCACCGCTACCAGCACCACCACCGCCGCCCAGCTCGGCCATCGCTTTCAATCGACGCTTCATTTCGTCTTCGGCCGAGGAACGGCGTTTTGGCCCAAGCGATAGCTCATGCAGCAACGCCGCTCGGCGCTGCTCCCATTCGCTCGTGAAGGCGCCGAAGAAGATTTCCAACCCCTACCCCTCCCCTCGCCGCTTATGGCCGGCGCGCTTCGCCAGCGATCGCAGCTCCGTCATCACGGCCGCTTGGACGCGCTGCACGTTCCCGAGATTGATATCGACGTCGCTCGGATGAACGCCTTTGCCGCTGTTGAGCGCTCGCGCGACCTGATTGAGGTTCACGCCGATCGCGCGCATATCCTCCAGCAGCAATGCCATCACGAGGCGGTCTTCCTCGGTTAGGAATGGCCGAGCGCCCGCTCCCTCGATGATCAGCGACCGGAAAAACCCGGAAACCGTCATCTCGGCCGCCTTGGCGGCCTTTTCGATCGCCGCATATTCGTCCGCGCTGACGCGGGCATGCACCATTCGACCCTTCCGGTCCGGCTCGAGCCGGACCTCGAATTTCGCGTCGTCCATTGGCCTTAGGCCCCTCTCTCTGGCGCTTGCGGCAGGCATCGAGGGCTTGTTCCTCGATCGTCTGGCAAAATGTCGCACATTTTTCCGTATCCTGCCACACTCAACAGACGTGAACTTTCCACTTGATGGGAGAAATCTTCGAGCGAAATCAAACACGCTCGGCCCTATCGAACCGATTGGCAGGGCCTTCGCCCCTGCCCCTTCAAACGCTAAAACGCCCTCCAGGGTTCACCTCCAGGACCGCTTTGTCGGCCTTTGTGTGCCCCTCGTACTCGTCCGCAAGGGACGCTCCGCTCTTCGCCCTGGCGGACTGCGTGCGAGCGTCACAGACGGCCTTCGCGCGGCTCCGGGGTTCACCACAATAGGAGCGGAAAGGTCGGTACCCACTTCATCGGTCAACAAGGGAAATTGGGCGACCGTGGAGACTTCCAGGATCGCTCAAGCGGCAGCACACGGCTGACCCCATTTCACACGACTTGTTCACACGATGTGTTCACATGCCATGACATTACGATGTGAAAGCAAGATGTGATTGAAGTATCACACGCTAGGAGAGTGAGGTGTAATCGCATGGTGTAAAACCGCCATGCGATAGCAAGCATTCGCTTCGTTTGGAAATGCTGTGTGGCGATGGCCTGCAGCGTTGAAGCCTTGGAGACGGCAAAAGAGGGATCGAACATGCCTCGAAGGATTTGCGCGATCAGCGGAAAAGGCGGAGCCGGGAAGACGACGGTCATTATCCTCGCTGCCGGCGAGTACGCTATTCATGGAAAGAAGGTTCTTCTGATCGACGCCGATCCGCGCCAGAACCTCGCCGAATGGTGGAAGCGATGTGAGGCCAAGGACAATCTTCCGGCCAACATCGAGCTGCACAGCGCGGCAACCCAGCGAAGCATTGAAACCGTGCTTGCCGAACAAAACGACGTCTATGACGTAATCCTGATGGACTCACCGGGCGTCGACAGCGTCATCCGCGATACGATCATCCGCAACTCCGACCTGGTGCTGACGCCAATTCAGCCGAACCAGGATGAAATCAAGGCGGCCGGCGAAGCCGCCACAGTGACCGCGGATATTGGTGACAGGGAGGGGCGCACGATTCCCCACCTCAACCTGGTGACGCGCATCGCCCTTCCGGGCCGCGTTCTCGAGGCTTACAGGCTGATCCGTCCTTTCATCGCCAACCTTCGCGACAATGGCTATGAATCGACGCTGATGGAAACCGAGCTCACCGAAAGAAATTGCTACCGCGAAATCCGCAGCGGCCTCGGCACTTTGCAGATGCTCGAGCTGACCGACCCGGTCATGAAGGGTCGCGCGGAGGTCGCGGCGTTTGTGACCGAGCTCGATCGCCATGTCGCGGCAAACCGGGAAAAGGTAGGAAATGTCTAAACCAGGCAAACTGTCCGTCTCTGACTTTCCGATCGCACCGCGACGGCCGAAGCCAGCCACATCCAAAGCCACAATGAAGCCAGCCTCTGTGTCGGAAGAGGCAGAGGCGCGAACGGCTGCGCGGGAACCAACAGCGGCGCCGGTTTCAGAAGCGGATGCGACAAGAGAACGGCCGCGGCGCAGTCTGCCGAACCCGAGCGGTGAAGAGCGCAAGAGCAAGGCGATCGAACGTGCTCTGGCGCAGGAGGAGGGACGCTATCGTCTGCGCGACTTGAAGCGGGCGCACGCGCGGGAAGCCAAGCACTACGTCAATTGCCCGCTGGACTACGACACGAAGGTGCGACTGCAAAAGGCCGCCTTCGACAACGACATCAAGATGACGGTGATTATAAAGGCGGCCATCGACCAGTTTCTCCGAGACAACGGCTATTGACCCGTGAGCGGCCGAAGCTTCCTGCTCGGGATCACGATCGGTATCCTTATTGGCATCTACGCCGCATCATTGGTCGGTCGCCAAGGCTTCGACTTTAGTGAAAGCTCAAAAGCCGCTTCCTCATTGAACGGGCTTGTGGAATCCGCTCTCGATGCGAGCATCCGGCCATCGGACGAAACCGCCAAAGGCGAGCTGTTTCGCTTATCCAATTGGGATATCTCAATGCACGGGACTGGATCGACGGTTGCCGTGAAGCGATGTATTAGTATTGGCAAAGATTCTATCGCGTGCGAACTCCTGGCGCATTTGGGGTGGGTCGATGGGGAAAAACTTGTCGAAGCTGTGTTCGAGGGAAAGCCGGGCACTTGGCGAATGGTTGCAGCCAGGGCGCGCTGATTTTCTCTCAGTGGGCAGTGCCCATCCCCGCGCCAGCTCAAGGGCGTTATGAATGCAGGCTTCCGCTGGAAAGAACCATGCAAGGCAAGCGCAGCATGGCCCTGATGGTTGCTTGTTGCGAGTAGCGGAGAGCGCTGTCCTCACCACCCGCTTATGGAAAATCGCTGTGCGAGAGTGTGCCCGGCGTCCTTGGGTCAATCCCGTATTCAAATGTTTGACTGAGGTCGTCGCCCTGTCCACGACTGGAAAAAGGCAAGAAGGGAGAGGACGTGGCTAAGGATATGAACGCCTATAAAAACAAAATGGAATTGGTTGAGACAATCGATCCCGAGATCGACAAACCTGTTTTCCGCCGCCCGGGGTTCGAAGACATCAAGACCCTCGGCGAGATCGACGAAAGAATTGCCGCCTTCATCCGCAAGGCGCGCGAGGACAAGGATCTGACTCGCGCAGAGCTTGCGCCCTTGCTTGGCCTTTCGATGCAGGTTTATGGCCGCTATGAACGTGCATTCTCAAAAATGCACGTAACCAGGATGATCCACCTGTGCGAAATCCTCGGGTTCATGCCGATGGAGATGCTGTTCAGCGCTGCCCCGCATCTATGGGGCCGCACCCCGGAGGAAGCGCGCGACTCCATGGAACTCGCCCAACAGGTCGTGTCTCTGCCGCACGGCACCAAGCGCGATCTGCTGGCCTTGGTTAAGAAAATGGTCGACTTGGAGCGTGCCGCTGGCACGCCGGGGGATGCACCAAAGGGCAATGCGGGCCGCCTCTAGTCCCTGGCTCGCATTTGTCCTGGCCAACTTGGTACCCGGCCACCGGGCGATGTCTTGCTTCAGGGGTGATACTATCCTACGAAACTGCTCGCGCCTTGGGGCAATGGGGGGCCCGCAGTACATGTTTTCACCTCACAATGAGGATCGCTTGGCATTCGGGCCAGGTGGAATGGAATATCTGTCCGGCGCGCTCGTCGAATTCCAAGGACGACAGGGCGTTACTTTGAAATGCGGTTAATGACCAAGGGAAGCATCGATTTTGAACGGCTCTTAAAGAGTCGATTGGTAATTGCGCGATTTGGCGAAATGGATCTCGCGAGGTGGTGGAATACCAGGGGTCAACTTGGCAAATTAGGCGCGGCAACCCTGCGGCGTGGCTTCCCTCGAACCCACCGGTTTGCACAGGCCCGCGCGGTCTTTGCTGTAGCCGCGCAACGATGCTCTGAGATCTTCGAACCGCCCGGCTGTGTAACGCTGTGGCGCCTGCCGGAAGCGATCGAGGACGAATTCGACGCGCGTTGGGAGCACTGGCTCGACAACGCGCAGGAGTGGACTCCCTTCTTCGAAGACCTTGAGGGGCTGCAGGGCAACGACCTCATGTCGACACTCCGCGCCTTCGAACTCGTGAGCGAGCAGGACCTTGCAAGTGTCCCAAATCTACGTCGCGCAGCCGACGGACGCTCCGTACCGCTGCCGGGCGTGTTTTCAGGCACCGAGGCCGACCTTGCGCTCCTGACTCTTGGCTTTGCATGTGGAGAATCCGGCGCGCTGGCGGTCCCCTACGTGAGCAGGGCAGACGCATGACGTCGGCGTCGCGCTCGAACGTTGTTTCGTCCTTTACCGTAGTGAAGGGGGCAATGATAAGCGAGACCTACGCGGTCTTTGCGGCATGGGACTTGGCCCTTTCAAAACGCGAGAACCTCGATCGGCTGCGCTCCGAAAACTTCATCGGCGCTGGCAGCGCAACGTGGCTTCGGGACGTCGCTAAAGTTCTGAACCGTCGGTTCGAGCCCGAGGGACGAGATCGGGCGCTCGTAATGCTGGCCAAGAGTGGCTGCGGTCTCGACGAATGGAAGCCACTTCTGCTCTGGCACATGACGCGCGACGAATTCCTCGTGCGCGACTTCCTCCAGCATTGGCTCTTCCCAGCGTTTATTGGTGGGGCATTTCGTATACGTTCCGACGAGGTTGAGGCATACCTCGCGAACATAGGCGATCGAGGCGCGACGACAGAGCATGCATGGTCGGAGCACACGCGGAAGCGAGTCGCAGCAGGGCTCTTGAAGATTGCCGCTGACTTTGGGCTTCTGCGCGGCAGCGTCGTGAAGGAGTTCGCCTCGTATCACCTGCCGGAGCGCAGCTTCCTTTACCTCCTGCATGCGGTGCGAGAAGAGAAGCTGAGCCCGGCCAAAATCATGGCCGCGCTCGATTGGCGAATGTTCCTGATGCGGCCTTCCGATGTAGAGCGCGAGCTCCTACGCTTGCACCAATTTCGCAGGCTCGATTACCAGGTAGCTGGTAGCCTTATGCAGCTGTCGCTACCCTGCACGAACTCACGTGAGTACGCTGAGAGGATGATCGCATGAGTGATCTTGCACACCGCATCAAGACTACTCTCGAACCTATACTCGACTTGGCCGACCCGCGTGAACGCATAAGCGCATACCATGACATGCCCTACGCTCTCTTCCGCTATGAGCCCGAAGACGAGTTCGAGTTACGCAAGCAAATCACGCTCCTTGAGACCCGGCTAACTCAGAAGGGAAAGCGCGTCAGCCGCATTTCGTTGGCCCAGTGCCTGGACGAGGCAATGCAATCTCAACGACCGCTTGAAGATTGGTTTGCGGCGGAGCGTGAGCAGGGCACGGAAACGATAATTGAGACGGTGCATTCGGTCCTTTCTGAGTATGCGCCCCTTGTTGATCTCGTCGCTGCGCGGATGCCAGACGATCCCAATCCGCTTCGCGATATCGTCTTCATCCTGCGGACCGGCGCCTTGTTCCCCGTCTACCGCACGTTCTCATTATTGGAACAGCTGAAAGGACGCGTCATCGTGCCGACGGTCTTGTTCTACCCGGGCGATCTCGACGGCGCCGCAGGACTCCGTTTCATGGGCGTGCTCGCAGCCGAGCATAACTATCGCCCAAAAATCTTTTGACGGGATTTCAATGATGGCCAACGAACCGATCAAAAGTCTCTTTGCAAATGACATCCATCGTCGCATCGAGGAGGTTATCAAGGTCGATCAGACCAGCGATGACATCCTACGCGACGAAATCAATGAGTACGTGGTGACCGACGCCATTCGGTCCCACTACACCAATATTTTCGACGCCTTTCGCGAGACCCCGAACAAGCCGCACGAGGGCATTGCGATCTGGGTGTCCGGCTTCTTCGGTTCGGGTAAGTCCAGCTTTGCAAAGATGCTGGGTCTATCAATCGAGAATCGCGCTGTCGCGGGAATTCCCGCCGGTGACCGGTTTGCCCAAAGAGCCGGTGACAACAAGCTTCAGGTGCTGCTGAAGGCGATAAACGAACAGATTCCAACACACGCCGTGATCTTCGATGTCTCGACTGATCGAGGGATTAGAAGCGGAAACCAGTCTCTCACCGAGATCATGTACGGGCTTTTCCTTCAGAGCCTTGGGTACGCCAAGGATCTTGATCTCTCCGAATTGGAAATTGCCCTTGAAGAGAAGGGACAGCTTGAGGGGTTTGAGGCCGAGTACGACCGTCTGTTCAAGAAGGAATGGTCATTCGAGAAAGGCAAAGTTGCTTTCGCTCTCAGTGAGGCGAGCCGGGTTCTACACAGCCTCGATTCCGAGACGTACCCCATGGCCGACTCATGGGTAAAGGCAGTCAAAAACAAGGCTGACATCTCTCCCGGGAAACTGGCGGAGCGCGCCAATGAATTGATGAAGCGCCGGCGACCTGGCCAAGCCCTTATGTTTGTCGTTGACGAAGTCGGTCAGTTTGTTGCTCGCGATATACAGAAGATGCTCGACCTACAGGCGGTTGTTCAGAGCCTCGGCGTCAAAGGCCGAGGTAAACACTGGATTGTCGTTACCTCGCAAGAAAAGCTTGGCGAGCTCGTCAGCGGCCTCGATGACAAGAAGATCGAGCTTGCGCGCCTGATGGACCGCTTCCCTCTGCAGGTCCATTTGGAGCCTTCCGACATTTCGGAGGTCACCAGCCGGCGCGTTCTGTCCAAGAACGCGCCGGCGCAGAAGGCATTAGGACAGCTCTTCGACCAGCACCGGGGAAGGTTCACTGAGCACACCCGCCTCACCGCCGATATCAGGCTGCCAGAACTGACTCGTGACAGTTTCATCGACCTCTATCCGCTTCTGCCTTACCAGATCGATCTAATTATCCAAGTAGTCTCAGGGCTTCGCTCGCAGGGTGGAGCTAGTAAGCACGTGGGCGGCGCAAACCGCACCATCATCAAGCTGGCGCAGCAGCTGCTGATCAACCCTGCCGTCGACCTTGCAGACCAGCCAATCGGTGCCGTGGCCCGCCTTGATCAAGTCTACGATCTCGTCGAAGGCAACATTGGCTCTGAGGTGCGGGCGAAGATCTCGGCCATTTCGAAAGAGCTTGAACACCCCTTGGCACAGCCGGTCGCGAAGGTCATCTGCCTGCTGCAGTACGTGAAGAGCGTTCACCGCACCGCGGAGAACATTGCCGCCGCGCTCCATCCCGGTGTCGCCGGGGATTCACAGCTCGCCGCAGTGAAAGACGCGCTGCGTCAGCTTGAGGCAGCTAACAAGGTTCGCCTTGGCGATGACGGATACCGAATTCCGACGCCGGCGGAAGACGACTGGGAGCGCATTCGCAACGGTATCAGCCCGAAGCCGGGCGATGCTCATCGGATCTACTCCGAGGTACTGGCCTCGTTCTGGCAGCCGCAGCCTTCCCATACTCTCTTTGATACCAAGACGTTCAAGGCAGGCCTGTCCATACATGGTCGTGAGATAGTCGACGGCGACATGACGTTTCACGTCCATCTCGCCGAAGTGGGGGCGTCCTTTCAGGCACTCTCGACTGAGCTACGTGCCCGTAGTCAGCAGGAACGGAAGGGTGTGTTTTGGGCTGTCGCTCTCAACGACGCCATAGATCGCGAGACCGTCGAGCTCTTCCGGTCCAAAGAGATGCTGGCAAGAAAAGAACGCGAGGCCAAAACGGCGGACGAAACCGCACTGATCGGCGAAGAGAAGATCCGGCAGAGACGACACCAGGATGAACTGCGCCGGCTCATTAGGGCCGCTTGCTTGGCAGGTAGCGTCAGTTTCCGTGGCAATGACCGCAGTCCAGACGATCGGGCGGTCGATATGGGCAAGAGCGCGGCTGACATCCTGAGCGACGTTCTCCCAGAGGTATTTGATCGTTTTAGGGAAGCCGCCGCCAAACCTGCCGACGTGAAGAAGGGCGTCGACGCGCTTTTTACCGCGGAGAACCTCCAAGGTCTGCCCTCGGTGTTCGGTAGCCTCGGCCTCTTACGCGACGAAAAGGGCAAGACCGTCTTTCGTGTTGAAAGTGGCGCCCTGGCTGAGGTGCTGTCGCGGATCGAGGAGCGCGCCAACTATGGGGACACTGCCAGTGGCAGATTCTTAGCGGACGAGCTGGCGAAAGAGCCCTTCGGTTGGGACTTCGAAGTAGTCCGGTTGCTTGTGCTCTCGTTGCTGCGGGCTGGGAAGATTCAGGCCACCAGCAAGGGGCAGACGATCGACTCCGCGACGGGGATCGAAGCCCGCGACACTTTTTCGAACAACAATTTCTTCCGCCAAGCCTCGTTCCGACCCAAGAAGGGCATCGAGTTCGAGGAGCTTGTAAAGGCATCCGAGGCCTTTCGGGACACGTTTGGAAGCGAAGTCCGGGAGCTCAACGCCGGAGCCATCGTGTCTGAGCTTCGCAAGCAAGTCGCGCGGCATGAGGACCCGGTTGCCTCAGCGCACGGCCAGCTCATTGCATATCGACTCCCAGGCGCTGCGGTGCTCGAGGGTGCGATCGGCCAAATGAAAGCCGTCCTTCGCGGTTCAGAGGATAACGCGATCGCGACATTCAATGCGTCGCATCGCTCGATCAAGGAGGCCATCAGGCGCGCTACGGAGCTTGACCAAGCACTATCGGAACCCCGCCTGCTGGATCTAGACCGTGCGCGAGAGGCACTAAAAACGGCCTGGCCCTTCCTGCGCGGCGAGCCTGACGTGAGCGAAGGTCTCCGAGCAAAGGCGACGGAGCTCGAAGATCTCCTGGCCCGTGAGACCTTCTATCGGGAGCTGCCGACGATTGAGCAAACTGCGTCGGCCATCGACTCCGAGTACGCCCGTCGGTTTGACAAAGCGTTAGAGGTTCGGATTGGGGCCTACACTCAAGCGCTCGACCGGCTTGCAAATACACCTGGCTGGGACGGCATCGATCAGGATCAGCAGCAGAGGCTGGCGGCGCCCTTGGAGCGCGGAAAGACGCGAGACCAGGAGCGGGTGCCGATTCCTCAGCTCCGCTCGGAGTTGGATGCCTGCGAGACTCGTCTTAAGGACGCCATCGCCGAGCTTCACCGCATTGTCGACGGTGATCGCGTGGCGACGGTGAGGCTGGGCGGCTATTTCTCTGGAGGGGTTGAGACCGAGGAACAGCTCGATGCTGCCCTCGCCGGCATTCGAGAGGAATGTTCGCGCCTGATCGGCACCGGCAAGAAGGTGATTGTCCAGTGATCGGCGCACTCCATGGATAAAGCAACGCGCAACGCCATTGAACGAGCGACCCAGCAGGTGCGGAAGCTGCTCGATGAGGATTTTTCGTCGCAGCTCGAAGGGACATTCGACGTACTGCGAAGCGGGGGCATAGCTCCGATGGGCGGTGCGCATCTTTCATCCCACCAGCAGTTTCAACGGGACAAGATCGTCGCCGCCATCGAGCACAAACGGGCAACTGGGACGAGCGCCGTAGAGGCGGTAACTGACTATGTCCGGGATTCCGCCTTCACGACGCTTAATCGCTTTGTCGCGCTCAAGATGCTGGAGGCGCGCCAACTGGTCCAAGAGTGTATCACGAAAGGCGAACAGTCCGCCGGTTTCAGAGAGTTCTGCGGAATGGCCCCAGGGGTGGCCCTTCTCCCCGATGCCGCAGGCTATCGCCTCTATGTTGAGAGCCTGTTCGATGAGTTCTCAACCGAGATAAAGGTCCTCTTTGACCGCCGTGACGCTGCGTCCGTGCTGTGGCCCAAACGGCAGGCGTTTGAAGCGCTGCTGGCCATCCTCAACGCACCTGATTTATCGGGCGTTTGGGGTGAGGATGAGACGATCGGATGGGTCTACCAGTTCTTCAATAGCGGCGAAGAACGCAAGAGAATGCGCGAAGAGAGTCAGACCCCGCGCAACAGCCGCGAACTGGCCGTACGCAACCAATTTTTCACGCCGCGATATGTCGTGCAGTTTCTCGTCGATAACACGCTCGGCCGTTTGTGGTTGGAGATGCATGGTGAACAGACCCGTCTAACCGGGGACTGCGAGTATCTCGTGCGCTCGGCTGATGAGTTGGCCCAGCCACGATCGAGGAAGGATCCACGAGACCTTCGCATTCTGGACCCCGCCTGCGGCTCAGGGCATTTTCTGCTCTACAGCTTCGATCTCCTACTTGCTATCTACGAGGAGGCGTGGGCAGCCGAGGGACCCGCTCCGAGGAGTGAGGCGACGGGTCGCTCTCTGCGCGAGGATTACCCGGACGTCGCCGAATTGCGTCGAACGGTTCCAGCGCTGATCGTTGAGTCTAATCTTCACGGCGTCGACATTGATCCACGCTGTGCGCAGATCGCCGCGTTGGCGCTGTGGCTACGGGCGCAGCGTGCCTGGAAAGATGCTGGCATTGCTGCAGCCGATCGGCCGGGCATTCAGCGCACACATATCGTGGTAGCAGAGCCGATGCCGGGCGACGCTGGACTGGTTGAGGAATTCGCAGCCCGGCTAGATCCACCGCTGCTGCGCGACCTGTTCAAGAAGATGGTCGGGGAAAGCCGCTTAGCTGGAGAGCTTGGAACACTCCTTCGCGTAGAAGACGGTATAGCGGCGGAGCTGCACCGAGCTCGCGAGCAATTTGTAAAGCAGCGTCAGACTACCGCTTTTCTGCCGGGCATGGAGCCAGTGCCGAAGCGAGGATCGCTGGATCTCTCTGGCATCGATGACGACGGCTTTTTCCACGAGGCCGAGGGTCGCATTGCAGAGGCGTTGCACACGTTCGCCGAGGCAGCCACCGGCAGTGCAAGCGTCCGCCGGCGGTTGTTCGCGGGCGATGCAGCCCAAGGCGTCGCATTGATCGATTTGGTGCGAACCCGGTTCGACGTGGTGCTAATGAATCCTCCCTTCGGTGCATGCAGCCTCGGCGCCAAGAAGGAATTCGAGAAGAGCTACCCGCGAACCAAGAACGACGTATACGCTGCTTTTGTTGAGCGTGGGATCGAGCTTTTGCACTCTCATGGCCTGCTCGGAGCGCTCACTTCGCGAACCGGCTTTTTCCTGTCGAGTTTTCAGAAATGGCGCGAGGAGATTTTGCTCAAAGAGGCGCCGCCGGTTGTTTTCGCCGACCTCGGCTATGGGGTGCTGGATAGCGCTATGGTCGAGGTCGCGGCCTACTGCCTGGAGAAGGACCGGGAGATGGCTGCATGAAGACCATTTTTCTGCGAGCTCTGGAGGCCGAAGACAAGGCTGCGACGCTGATCGCATCGATCCGCAACCCGGAAGCGACACTCGGCAGGCAGCGGTTTGAGGTAAAAATGGCGAGCTTCGGACTCTTGCCGCGCTCACCTTTTGCCTACTGGGTGAGCGATAACTTGCGGCAGCTGTTCCAAAGGCTTCCACCGTTTGAGGCGGAAGGGCGGACGGTTAGGCAGGGACTTGCGACAGCTGACGATTTCCGCTTCTTGCGCGAATGGTGGGAGCTCAAAGCTGCCGTACCACGGTTAATGGAGGAGCGTTGGTTTCCGTTCGCCAAAGGCGGGGCGTCATCGCCATTCTATGCAGACTTGCATCTTGTGGTGAACTGGCAGCGTGGAGGCCTTGAGATTCAGAACAATCTCAATGAGCGCGGTGGTGTTCGATCAAACGTGTGGATGCTTCGCGATACCGCAGCCAAATTTTTCTTCCGCCCTGGCCTTACATATCCTGCGCGACCTCACGGGTCCGGCTGGTTCTCTGTAGTACCCAGGAGATGCATATTCAGCCACAACGGACCGATGGTTTTCGCTGATGGCGATTCACTCCCCATTTGGCTTGCCGTTCTCAATGCTCGTTCTTTTCATCATCTCGTGCAGCTAATGATGGCAAGAGGGCAAGGTGGTTCGGGCCAAACGCTGACGTATGAAGTGGGCATGATCGCATGCACTCCGGTTCCTCGCCTGCAGAAAGAGGACGAGATTGAACTGCGAGATCTCGCCCAGCGCGCCTGGTCGATAAAACGTAGCCTCGACAGCTGCATGGAGACCTCCCACGCTTTTGCGCTTCCTGCGGTGTTGCAGGTCGCCGGTGATACGTTGCCTGCGCGTGCGATTACTTGGTCCAAGCTTGTTAGTGCGAGAGACGCAGAGTTTTCGGCAATCCAGTCTGAGATCGACGAGCGATGTTTCGAACTTTATGGCATTGACCTGCCTGACCGCCGCGCGATCATAGAGGGTTTTGGTGCGGATGCGGAATTTCCCAATGCGGCGGTTGATGGCGACCCAGATTGCGACAGCGAAGTGGACGAACAGGAAAATCCTGAGGGTAGCAGTGATCTTCCAAATCTCGGTGGTCAGCTGGTCTCTTGGGTGGCGGGCGTAGCGTTTGGCCGCTACGATGTACGACTCGCCACTGCGACACGCTCTTTACCGGCAGAGCCGGAGCCATTCGACCCGTTACCCGTGTGTTCACCAGCAATGCTAACTGGCGACGACGGCCTGCCCCTCATGCGCTCACCAGCAGGATATCCTGTGGCGTTTCCTGACAACGGTATCCTGGTAGACGACCGCGGACATGCGCTGGACCTTGCTACTGCAGCGCGCCTGGTCTTCGACGAAGTTTTCAAGCCAAATGGGGAAGTGTGGTGGAACCAGGTTGGGACGCTACTGGACCCAAGGGATCACGATTTGAGGACGTGGTTGGCGTCGAGTTTCTTCGAGTATCACCTTAAGCGCCATTCTAAGAGTCGGCGCAAAGCCCCTATTCTATGGCAACTCTCCCTGCCGTCGGGCCATTACAGTATTTGGCTCTACGCGCACCGACTTACCCGCGACAGCTTTTTCCAAATTCAGAACGATGTGGTGGTTCCCAAGCTTGCCCACGAAGAGCGCAAGCTCACCAGTTTCATCCAAAGCGCGGGCAGCATTCCGTCCGCCACTGAGCGCAAGGAAATTGCCGAACAGGAAGCCTTCGTCGACGAGTTACGGTCTTTCCTCGATGAGATAAAACGCGTGGCGCCCCTTTGGAACCCTCTCTTGGACGACGGCGTATCGCTGACGATGGCGCCGCTCTGGCGACTCGTACAACATAAGCCTTGGCAGAAGGAACTCAAGAACAAGTGGAGCGAGCTCGCCGCCGGCAAATATGACTGGGCGCACGTCGCTATGCATCTATGGCCGGAACGCATCGTTCCCAAATGTGCGACAGACCGCAGCCTAGCCATTGCGCACGGACTTGAAGACGTCTTTTGGGGGGAAGGGGGTGATGGAATATGGAGCCCACGACATACCCCAACGCGCCCGGTCGACGAGCTTGTCCGTGAACGGACGTCGATTGCTGTCAAGGCCGCTTTGCAGGGACTGACGGAAGCGTCAGCATCGAACGGTTCGACAGCAGGAACACGGAGATCATCCGGGTGACGATCTCCGAAGACACAATCAAAAACGCTGTTCTTCGCTATCACCGCGAATACGACCGGTATCTAAAACTCTCTGCGCGCGTCGCCGAGATCTGCAGGTTTGAAATTGTCGAAGGCAACGCGATCCGAGCGCAAGTTACATTTCGCGCAAAGAGTCCGAAGAGCCTTGAGGGAAAGCTCCGTCGCTTCGCTGCTTCTGGGAAGAAGGACCTGCCGAGTGTGCAGTCGGTATTTGACGCGGTGCGGGATCTCGCCGCTGTTCGAATAGCTACCTACGAACAAAGGCATGAGGATCAGGTCGTTCAGCTAGTTTGCAACCGGTTCGTAGATTTGCGTGGCGCTCCGCCGAGCAGTGAACGGAAGGACAAGAACGCGGCGGATAACAACAACTTCTATCGCGCTACGCATATCGAGGCATTTCTGCCCGAAGGCGATGTAATCGGCACCTACGCGAACGTTTCGGACGTCCCTTGCGAGGTCCAAGTGTGCAGCATGATGGCCCATGTCTGGAACGAGGTTGAGCACGATCTTGGCTACAAGCCTCTCACCGGGTCACTTTCAGACCAGGAGCGCAATCTGCTTGTCATGCTGGGCCACGCCGTCCGGCAGGGCGATATGACAATAGGAAGTCTGTTCTCCGAGACCGAGCGCCGGCAGCGCGAACATGGTGGGGTGTTCACGGACGTCTATGACTTTGTCGCACGCGTCCGTGGCTGGTTTCCCGGAATTGATTTCGGACGAAACGCCGGCCCGCTCTACGAAGCGCTACAACCCGTTCGACTCGTATCCCCCGAAAGCATCAGAAAGTTGATCACGGTTGCCGAGCCGATGACGGCAGCCGCTCAGAACGCGCTCGATGAGTTCGCAGGGAAACTGGCGGCCAAAAGTGCCAAAGGTGATGCGCGGTTCACGCCGGACCGAAACTCCTCCGACCTTCTGCTCATTCTGCTTTTACCCAAGGTCGCAAATTACATTGTGTCGTCGTCAGGCGATGCCGTCTCCGACGGCGTCTCGCGCGTTCGCTGGTTCGCGGCCCGCTTTCAAGAACTGTCCAAGGTGGAAAGCGGAGGTCTCAACTGATTCACCCTTTGCATGAATATATTTCGAAACAGCTCGCCGAGAGGCTCAAAGCCAGAAAGATCATTGTCTGGTACGACGTTCGCCGCGAGTTCGCGTCGTTCATCGCTGAACTGCGGGGTGGCGCGCGGACCAACGATGAGGCTGTGCCTGTGGCGGTCGGCAGCATGGGCGCGCGGCTGATCGAATATGACGGCTCGATGTTCGAGCTGCGCACGATCGTGGAGCCCTTCGTATGCAGCGACGCGCCGGCCGAATGCATGATCGTTTACCTGCCAGGCTGCGAGCGCGATCGCCATGGCTCGGTGCTGATGGAACTCGAAAAGGCTGGAGACTGCTATGAGCCGCAGTTGAAGCGGCTCGCGCGCAACGTCCTGCGTCAACGTTACACCGACGGCGTGATTGATGAAATGCTGGCGCCGGAACGCGTCTCCTATGAAGATCTTGCGCGCGCATCATCGGACACTTCGTCAACCGAGCCGCCATCGATTCTGAAGTCGATCTTCCACAACACATCCGGGAGCGACGGCATCATCGCGTCATGGCTGGCAAGCGGCGAGCGTGATGTTGAGATCGAGCGTAAAGAAGCGCCTGGCGAGTTGGTGAAGCTCGTGCGCTCGAAGCTCGGCCTGGAGCTGCCAGACGATGCCGCTTTGCCAAAGCTTCGATCCATTACGCTTCGCTACATTCTTGCAGGTGAGTTCAGATGCGACCTTAGCGGTGCTCCGCCCCCTGCTCTTGATGCCATAGCAGCACCGAAGACGAAGGACGAGGAAGCAGCAGTCCGAGAACTCGCCCATCAGCTTCGTACGAGGTTCTCCGATGGCTATCCCGCGATGGCGGATCGCGTGGAAGCCGAGCTGGGGCTTCGCGACGTCGCCGTCCCAGCCGGGATTCTCGGGTCGATCGACACGTTCCGTTTTGAAGAGCGCGTGCTGCTGGCGCATTGCGGGGATCTGGTCGCGGCGAAGAAGTTCGAGGAGGCCCTCGACGTCATCAGTGGGCGGGAGCACAGCTTTTGGCTTGATCGTGATGTGGGACGGAAGGCGCAGTGGGAGGCCTGCCGCCGCATGGCCGAGCTGGGAAGCCTCGGAGTGGCTGTGCGAGCAGCGGTCGGAAAAGCCGGCGGCGACGCTAACGCCTGGATCGACGCCTACGCCGCCAAAGAGGGGTGGTTCCGATTGGACCAGGCCCAACGCCGCCTTGAGGCGTGGGTTGCCAACCTCGACGATGAACCGGAGGAGCACCCCCTGGGTGTCGTACGCGGCGTTTACGAAGACGCGTGCCGCGCTATGGCCGATGGCTTTACCAAGGCCCTCGTCGCGGCCAAGTGGACCGCCTCTGCGTTCCTGCACCAGACGCGTATCTACAGTGAGATCGTCTCAGAGCAGCCCAAGCCAGTGGCGTACTTCTTCGTTGACGCGATGCGTTTTGAGATGGGCGTCGAACTCTCGGAGCGGCTTCCCAAGTCGGCCGAGGTGAGCGTGCGCCCTGCTGTCTGCGCGCTACCCAGCATCACTCCGATCGGCATGGCCGCGCTACAGCCCGGTGCATCTTCCAGCTTCAGCGTCACCGAACAGGCAGGCACGCTCGGAGTACGAATCGACAATGCGTTCCTTCCCGATCTGGCGGCACGGAAGAAGTTTGCAGCCTCACGCGTGCCCAGATTAGCTGACGTCGCTCTTGATGAGCTGCTAAGTCTTCAGCCGTCGAAACTCGCCAAGAAGATAGAGGGCGCGCAGGTGATCATCGTGCGGTCCCAGGAGATCGACCATGCCGGTGAGCGCGGGTTTACATTCCAGGCTCGCCAAGTGATGGATACGGTTATCGACAATCTAGCCCGGGCAATCCGCAAGCTCGCCGCGGCCGGCGTCGAGCATTGCGTGCTGACCGCTGATCACGGGCATCTGTTCTTCCCCTCGGACCGCGACGAGTCGATGCGGATCGACGCACCGGGCGGCGGCGAGATCGACCTTCATCGCAGGTGTTGGATCGGGCGCGGCGGAGCGACGCCGCCAGGTTGCGTCCGGGTCACTGCTACGGCACTCGGGTATGACTCTGACTTGGATTTCGTATTTCCCTTCGGGAGCGGGGTCTTCAAAGCGGGCGGGGATCTCGCCTTCCACCACGGCGGCCCATCATTGCAAGAGATGATCGTACCCGTGGTCACAGTCCGTATGAAGGCGCGAGAGGCAGAGAAATCGACCGCGGGGTCGGTGACAGCGAGGGGTCTCCCCGACGCAGTGACGAACCGTATTTTCAGCGTGACGATCCAACTCGACGGGGGAAACCTCTCGCTCTTTTCGACCGAGCTGATGGTTCGACCCCTGTTGATTTCAGCCGGAAAGCAAGTTGGCGGTGTAGGTATGGCAGTCGATGGCGACTTTGATCGCGCGACAGGCTGCGTGAAGCTTCAGGCTGGGAAGCCCGTCACGGTCGCGTTCCTGCTGAGCGATGAGAGCTCACCGTCGCTGCGCGTGGTCATTCAAGATCCGACAACAGATGCCGAGCTGTACCGCTCACCCACCGACCTCCCGGTTCGTCTCGGAGTTTGAGCATGAGCAACGGATCACCGCCGACCCGCGACGCACTCGACAATAAGGCGAACCAACTGTTCGCTGGAAAGGTCGTCCGCAAGGATCTCGTCCGGAAGGTAAAGGTCGGAGCGAACGTTCCCGTGTTCGTCCTTGAGTTCCTGCTGGGAAAATACTGCGCCTCGTCAGATGAAATTGCGATTCAGATGGGATTGCAGGTTGTCAATGACACGTTGGCAAACAACTACATTCGACCCGATGAGTCTGCGAAAGCGCAGAGCAAGGTCAAGGAGAACGGAAAATACTCCTTCATCGATAAGGTGAAGGTCCGCTTAGTGGATTCTGACTACTGGGGAGAGGGTGTCAATTTCAACAACAAGTTTCTTCATATCCCCAGCCAGTACGTGCGTGACTATGAGCGCCTGCTAATGGGCGGTGTCTGGGCTCAAGTCGATATGCGGTTTGAATCCGACGAGGAGACGAGAGGGAAGAATCCGTTCTGGATCGACAAACTGGTCCCTATCCAGATCGCAACCTTCGACCTTGATGAGTACCGCAATGTCCGTAGGCAGTTTACGACGGACGAGTGGATCGATCTCATCGTCCGAAGCATGGGGTATGAGCCTGGCGAGATGTCTCGACGGCTGAAGCTACTGTTCTTGGTGCGGCTAATCCCGCTGGCAGAGCGAAACTACAACCTCGTAGAGCTCGGTCCACGTGGCACCGGCAAGAGCTATGTCGTCCAAGAAGTTTCGCCTTACACCGCGCTTCTGACGGGCGGCACCACGGTCGCCAATCTGTTCGGTCACATGTCGGGCCGGCAGAAGGGTATGGTGCAGATCTGGGACGTTGTGGGCTTCGACGAGGTTGCTGACCTCCAGAAGATGCCGAAAGAAGTCATCACGACGATGAAAACCTACTGCGAGTCCGGCACGTTCCAGCGAGGACAGGAGGCTGTCGCAGGGGACGCCAGCATTGCGATGTTCGGCAACACCAATCAGCCCATCGACGTCATGGTTCAGACCGGCCACCTTTTCGCCCCGATGCCCGACACCATTCGCGACGATATGGCATTCATTGATCGACTACATTTCTATCTCCCGGGCTGGGAAATTCCGCAGATGCGGAACGAACTGTTCACAGACCATTATGGGTTTGTTGTTGATTATCTCGCTGAAGCACTGCGCGAGATGCGCAAACACAATTTCACGGAAATCATCGACAGATACTTCTCGATGGGCGCTCATCTCAACGCCCGCGATCGTAAAGCCGTCCGGAAGACAGTGTCGGGTCTGATGAAGATTCTATTCCCGCACGGCGATGTGACCCAGGAAGAACTCTCGGAAATCCTTGGGTTGGCTCTTGAAGGACGCCGCCGCGTGAAGGAGCAGCTCAAGAAGATGGGCTCCTTCGAATATTATCAGACATCGTTCAGCTACACGCTCCAAGAGACTGGAGAGGAAAAATTCGTAGGTGTGCCCGAACAAGGGGGACGCGATCTAATCTCCATGGATCCGCTTTCTCCCGGGACGGTTTACACAGCGGGCGTAACGTCCGATGGAACGGTCGGCCTTTACCGCTTGGAGGTTTCAGTATCGAGCGGAACCGGGAAGTTGAAGATGGCCGGCGGAATTGCCGGTGCAATGAAAGAATCCGTCCAGCGAGCTTTCAGCTACGTCCAGGCGAAAAAGACGGAATTCGGCATTGCGCGCGATCTCGACATTTCGGACATACACGTCGAGGTAATCGACCTGCTTGGCAATCGAGTCGAGGCTGAAGTTGGGGTCGCCTTCTTTGTCGCATCCTATTCCGCACTCAGGAAAGCGCCTGTCAGCCCCGCATTGCTTGTGTTGGGAGACATGAGCGTCCAGGGGAATATCAAACCTCTTCGGTCCCTCACCGAGCCGCTTCAAGTTGCGAAGGACAACGGTGCAAAGCGCGCACTCATCCCGATCGAGAATAAGCGAAACTTCCTGGATGTGAGCGCTGATATCGTGGAACAGGTCGACCCGATCTTCTACGGGGACCCGAGGACAGCCGCCATGAAGGTGCTCGGGAGCTTATAGCCAAAGACTGAAAGGCTCTTCGCCGCGCCCTTGCTGGCGACCCGCCGTATCGGCGCCGCCATCGCTGAGGCGTACCTTCAGCCGCGGCGACAGAGCATGGGCAAACGAATGTTTGGAATTCGCGCAATATGCACCGCGGCAGTCGTCCTTTGTTCATCTCGATTTCTTCTATTCCGCTCAATCCGGGCCGGTCAGGAGTCAGGACAGCGATTGCTGTCGACAACGTGGTGCGCGCCCAATGGAAATGCTTAGGTCGGGGAAATCGGGGGGACGACATGCTTAGGCTGATTCATGGGACGAAAGCGAAAAAGGCTGCGCAGGATACGCTTGCGCAGATCGTGAAGGACTCGCTGCCGTCACAGGGGACGCGAAGAATCGGCTTCAAGGGCGGCAACCGCGACCGCGAACTATTCTCAGCCGGCGAAGGCGAACTCTGGGCTTCGATCAGCAAAACCCCTGAGGACACGACGATCCCGAGATACTGGAACGCGTTCGGCATCTTCGAGCCCGAACGAAAAATGCAGCTCATTGCGGTCGAGATCAACGTTCCTTCCGAAACCAACGGCTGGCAGGTCGCCGGGGCCTTCGCCGAAGACGACGAGACTGGGAACGTCCTCCTGATGCACGACGGCGCGGTCGGCGGCGGGCGTCCCGGCATCGGACAGGAGGCCTTCCTGATCTCGGCGAACATCCGCATGGTCGAAGTGCTTTGCGAAGACGGTCGGTTCCGTAAGGCCATACCCATCGGCAACATGTCTGACGCGGGCTTCGTCGGCCGTCTGGCGCGGTACGTCAGCAAGGTCGCGGATTTCAAGCACGCCGCTTCCGAAGGCGAACTGAATCCCGCCGAGCTGCAGAAGCGGGTCGAGGAGGCCGAGAGCTACGACAAAGAATTCTCTGGAACTAAGCGCGGCCGGCGCGGCGGAACGTTCGCTTACGAGACATATCATGGCGAGATCGTCGACATGGTCGTCGCCGAAAGGCATGCGGCACGCAAGCCGGACGAAAAGGTCTACAACACCCAGCTGATCGACTGCTACGTGCGTCGGGCCGGAGAGATCACCGAAGTCTATGAGATCAAAACGGGCGTCGGCAGGCAGCAACTCTACACCGCAATCGGGCAGTTGGTGACGCATGCTGCTGCCAGCGATGCCGCTAAGTTTCTCGTTATCCCGACTGACGAAGTTATCCCCCAGGGTTTCGACAAGGCCATCAAAGCGCTTGACATCACGGTCCGCGGGTTCAGGCTGTCAGGGACGAAGCGGAAGCGGATCATCGAACTGGATCCGGTCCGCACCTGATGGCCACGAAAATGAATTGGCAGCGTATGCAGCCTGGCCGCGGAGGTTTCGACGAACGCACAGCAAGCGAGTGGCGCAGCGGTCCGAAGCTGACTGAATTGGACCTAACAACCATGCGGGATAGCCGGTCGGCGGACCTGTTGCTGCCGCCGACCATCTACTGGTCCGTCAATCTTGCACGAGCATTCCCTGCGGCGGACGAAGCCGGGCATCAGCGCTTGCGGCAGGCAGCGATCACAACGGCCGCTGCGGTGTACAAGAGTCACGGGATCAACAGGCTGCTCTCGCGGTCACTGGCGCTGTACGAGCGGGCTAGTAGATCGAAGCCATTTCCGAGCGCATACTTCGCATTCTACTTCGATCTTGAAGCCATGAAGATCGCGCTCAATCGCCGCTTCACGCACGATCCACAGCCACGCCGAAACCTCGCTAAGTTCTACAGATACGTGGAGGTCATGAACCGAAGCCGATGCTGCTGGAGGTCGGAGGACGACGGTTTCAACGGGTTAATGGATCGTATGTTAGGAGCACCGGGCAAGATCAGAGCGAAGGGGTTCTCCGGTCCGTGACCGTGACAACGATCATGCCGGGCTCCTGCCTGGCTGATGGGCCTCAATCGCCTCGAACACCTTGTCCAGCCTCTCCAGGCTGATCCTGTCTACCCTGAACTCCTATGATCCCGCGCAGTTCGGGCGGCTCCATCCCTATGCCACTTCCCGCCGCTCGCGCAGGCGCGCCATTCCACAAGATAAAGCGCCTCCCCCTAGTTTGCGGCGGGGATAACCCATCAGTTCACTCTTTGTTCTTTTCCGAAAACGCCTGGCGAGATATAGTCTGACGTGTCCTAAAATAGATACCTCAGGGAGGCAGCGCGCAGATGACCGTCCAGCCCACCAATACCATGCTGCAGGGGGACAGGATTCTCAATGAACCGACAATCAGCTGCCCAAGCTACAAGACGGAAATCAAGCTCAATGAGTCGCTCGCGGCCCCTTTGATTGCCGCCACTCGTGAAGAATACGAATTGCGCTTGGCGCAGAACAAGGCATCGATGGCTGCCAGAGAAGAGGAGCTTAAGCGCCAGCAGGCCGAGATCGCCGCCGCCAAAGAGGACATCGCCAACCAGGTGGCTAAGCAAATCAAGCTTGAGCGTGCCGGAATCGCGGTCGAGGAAGCCCGCAAGGCAAAATTGCTGCTGTCGGTAGACCTGGAGGACAAGGATAAAAAGCTGGCTGAGCTGGAGGCGACGTTGAAGGCGCGCGACGAAAAGCTCACCGAGGCCCAGCAGCACAGGCGGAATTCCTGAAAAAGCAGCGTGCGCTTGACGACGAAAAGCGCGAGATGGCGCTGATCATCGAAAGGAAGATCCAGGAAGGACTGGACGCCGTTCGAGTCAAGGCGAGGTCGGAAGCCGAAGACGGCCTTAAAATGAAGGTTGCGGAGAAAGAAGAACAGATCGCCGGCATGCAGCGTCAGATTGAGGAGCTGAAGCGCCGTGCGGAACAGGGTTCCCAGCAGCTTCAGGGTGAAGTGCTGGAGCTCGAGCTGGAAGCCCTCATTGCCAGCCCGTTCCCGATGGACATCATTGAACCGGTTGCCAAGGGTGAGTTCGGCGGAGATGTCCTGCACCGCGTGGTCGGACCGGCCGGCCAGCCATGCGGCGCCATTTTATGGGAATCGAAACGCACCAAGAACTGGAGCCAGGGTTGGCTGGGGAAGCTCAGGGCGGATCAACGGGCGGCGAAAGCGGATATCGCGCTTATGATCTCCGAAGCTCTGCCTCCCGGTGTGGAAACCTTCGATCTTCTGGACGGCGTCTATGTCGCCCATCCCAAATGCGCGACGCCGATCGCAATCATGCTCCGGCAATCCCTTATCGAGCTGGCGAACTCCCGCCTCGCCCAGGACGGCCAAGCTAAAAAATGGAGCAGGTCTATGGCTATCTGACCGGTCCGCGGTTCCGCCATCGCGTCGAGGCCATCGTCGAAAAGTTCTCTGATATGCAGGAGGACCTGGCCAAGGAACGCAAGGCCACAACACGCCTGTGGGCCAAGCGGGAGGCTCAAATGCAAGGCGTAATCGAATCGACCGTCGGGATGTACGGCGACTTGCAAGGTATCGCCGGAAAGGTGATGCAAGAAATTGAGGGGTTGGAGGTCCTGGCCATTGAATCATCTCCGCCCGGTGCCGGATAGGCAATCGGTATGCAGCTCAACAGGAAAACGATTGGGCAATCTGGAGCGGCTTCCCCAGATGTAGCGATCGGACCCTTCGGATGTTGCAAGCAAAAGAAGCCCGCCGCACCTGAGGCAACCGCCGTCGGCCGATCGCTGTGGCCGGTCAGACCGCGCGCTCAGAGGTACGGTAGTTGAGGGTCGAGTTCGGCGCGCGGATGAAGAGGCACGTGGAGGTGAGCCGGTAATCGAGGCGGACGAGCCATGGAAGACGCAGTCACAAGCGAAGCTGCTGGGGCTGAGAGGCCTGCGCTGCAGCGCAAGATCATCCATGTAGATATGGACGCGTTCTACGCTTCGGTAGAGCAGCGCGACAAACCGGAGCTGCGGGGCAAGCCGGTCGCCGTCGGGCACGCCCTCGAACGTGGCGTGGTCGCAGCCGCGAGCTATGAGGCTCGCAATTTCGGCGTTCACTCGGCGATGCCCTCCGTGACGGCGAGGCGCAAGTGCCCTGATCTGATTTTCGTCAAACCCCGGTTCGACGTCTACAAGGCGGTCTCCCAGCAAATCCGGGAGATCTTCGCCGAGCACACGCCACTGATCGAACCGCTTTCGCTGGACGAGGCCTATCTCGACGTGACCGAAAACATGCACGGGATCGCCACGGCGACGGAGATCGCCGAGGCGATCCGGACGAAGATCAAGGCGAAGACCGGCCTTACTGCCTCAGCCGGTGTCAGCTACAACAAGTTCCTCGCCAAGATGGCCTCCGATCAGGGCAAGCCTGACGGGCTATTCGTTATCACGCCAAAGATGGGGCCGAGCTTCGTCGAAGTGCTCCCGGTGAAAAAATTCCACGGCATCGGTCCTGCCACCAATGCGAAGATGGAACGGCTCGGAATCCGCACCGGCGCCGATCTGCGGGCGCAGACGTTGCCGTTCCTGCAAGAACATTTCGGCAAGGCCGGACCATATTATTACTGGATATCGCGTGGCATCGACGAGCGACCGGTGCACCCTGATCGCGTCCGCAAGTCCGTAGGAGCGGAGGATACGTTTGCGCGGGATCTGTTCACGATAGCGGAGGCGCACGAAGGGCTGCGTCCGCTCATAGAAAAGGTCTGGCGGTATTGCGAAAACAACGAAATCCATGGGCGCACGGTGACGCTCAAGGTCAAGTATGCCGACTTCCGCCAGATTACGCGGCGTCGAACCAGTCACCTGATCATCCGCAGCCAAGCTGAGCTACAGACCATGGTATTTGACCTCCTCGATCCTGTTTTTCCAGTCGAGAAGGGAATTCGGCTGCTTGGCGTGACGATCTCCTCGCTTGAGGCTGAACTGGTCTCGCAAGAAGTTCAGATGAGTCTTGCAATCTGACAACTCGAGCTTTCTTGAAACGGCGGGCGACAGCCGGCCAGCTCGTTGCAGACATGCGCGTTGCCGGCTGTCGCCCGCCGTTGCCGGATGGAGGTAACATGGCACGACGAGAACTCTCCCGAGAGGAATTGTTTGCGCTGATTTGGGAGAAACCGACCCGCGAGATCGGCAAGGATCTTGGCCTGTCAGATGTGGCGATCGGAAAACTGTGCATGCGCCTGCAGGTGCCGAAGCCTCCGCGCGGCTATTGGGCCCGCGTACAGGCTGGGCAGACGTTGCGCCGCCCACCGCTGGCCGCTTTCCGAGAGGAGCTTGAAACCAGACGCCGGGAGGTTGCGCGCGAAAGAGCAGCGGAATCGTTTTCGAAACTGCAACGGGAGTTCTATTTGACGGCCCTGACCGATCTGTCCGGCTGCGGCATCGATGTCCGCGCGGCACAACCTCGGGGAAGCAGGCTGCCAGATCTCGATGCGGACCTTGCGGCTCAGATCCTTCTCCTCATCCAAGGTCGCGCCCAGGGACTGGGTCGAGGAAGGTAGGATCCCCCGGCCCTCGCCGGTGAGGCAGGGGGTGCAGTAGCGCCCTTTTTCCAAGAACGAGCATCTCGCAGAATGGCACGCTCATCAGGCGTCAATACTCATTTCTGGGGATGGAAATGTCGCGCTCGATCGGCAAGTTCACGGGTGAAGGAGTAACTTCAATGGGCGCCCTGACCTACCAACTGGCCGAAGACGGCGACGGAGCATGGACAATCGTGTTCGTGCCCGAAGACCTGCATCTTTACATTGAATTTCTGAGACCGAGCATGGCTACAGATCCTGCCCATTGGATGACAATCGACGATTTCCTCGCGCGCCGGCCGCTCGGTTCAACCCACAAGCGAGCACTCGACAATCTAGCTGCATTGCTTTGCGGGGCGCTCGGCCGCGATTTCCAGAACTGAAACCGATTCAGTTCCTGGCCCTCAGGTGGAGCAACGCAAGGCCGTGCGCGATGCTCGCGAAGCCTTCACCGCCGTTACCAAGGAGGCGGAACCGATCAAATCCGCCGAGAGAGAATTGCTTTGGAAAGCGGGGGTCGGAAAATTGTATGACACTGTCATGCCATCTGCTATAAGGGGAGGAAGGAAAGGCCAGACCATGAGAACCAGCAAACCCATCACCGTCACCCTCGGCAAGCAGCAGCAGAGCGTTGACGCGCGGTTGGCATCCGGCGCCTACGATTCCGCCAGCGAAGTCATGCGCGCCGCGTTGCGCGCCCTCGATCGCGAAGAGCAGGCCGTCAACGAGGTGCTACGTGCCCGCATCTGGGCGTCCATTGACGATCCCCGCCCCAGCCTTACGGCGGACGAGGCGGAAGCGGAAATGACCCGCTTCATGAAGAACGAAAGCAAAGCGCCGCGCAGTGCGGCGCGCTAACGTCACCTACCGGCCGCAGGCCATTGCCGACCTGCAGGGAATTTACCGTGTCATTGCCGAGGCCAGCCAGAGTGATGGTGTGGCGGCCGGGTTTGTGCAGCGGATCATGGCGCGGTGCCGCAAAATCGGTGACGCGCCGAACGGCGGCCGGCCCCGCGATGACCTGGAGCCGGGGTTGCGCACCGTGCCGTTCGAACGCACGGCCATCATCGTGTCAATCAGCACGGAATGGGGACCCTGGATCGGCGCGCAAAAGGGACCCCTTCGTAGGGCACAATGGTCAGCGGTCGCCAGAAGAAGAGATGTCTCATGAGCCGCGGATGCGCGCCCAGATTTGTCCCGGGCTGGCCCGCCGCAGAGGACGTCCAACAAGTAGTTTTTGCGGCGGCGCTTGTGTCACTCAGTCACGGTGTCACCGTGGCGATGGACCACGCGCCATTCGCCACCTTCGCGTCGGTACACCTGGGTGACGCGCAACGTGTAGGTGCGGGGCCGACCATCGACAGAGGCTGAGGTGTGCTCGAAGCCTGCGGTATAGGCCATGTCGCCCACCACGTCGTAGGACAGCAGCTCGAATGCATACGACGTGCAGTCGGAGAAGCTCGTACCGAGAGCGGCGAAGAGTCCCTCCAGTTCTCGCTGGCCGTGGGCGTTGCGCCACGCACCCAGGACGCTCACGGGCTCGTTGCGGGACCAGAGAGCCCGCCTGGGGGCTGGGTCGCCATTGTGCAGCGCGAGCTCCGCCTCATACAGCGCGGTCTTGACCCAGGCAAGGAAGTCGTCGCGGTCGGTCATGGCTCAATCGTCCTCCTGATGCTGCCGTGAGGCATCACGCTCGACGTCGTCTGTCCATCAAGCGGCGCTTGTGTCGCTCAGTCAAGCGCTCGACGGCCGCATCGCGCAGGTCCCGCGGTGCAATCACGCCCACGGCAGATTCGCATTGACACGCCTTTCGACCGTCGCAAGATCCTGCAGCCGGGTGCCGCCATCGGCACGGCCATCCAGGTCGAAATCGGCGTTCCAGGCCCGTGTGAGCGTCCCGGCTGTCAATCAGCACGGAATGGGGGACCCTGGATCGGCGCGCAAAAGGGACCCCTTCGTAGGGCACAATGGTCAGCGCTCGCCGGGCGGAGCTGGTCAGGGTTGCGCAGCCCGGCGAGCGCGGATCGACTAGGTGGGGTGATCAGGCGCGGTTCTTGAAGCGCCAGGACTCGTTTCCGGTCTCGATGATCTCGCAATGGTGGGTGAGACGGTCGAGGAGCGCCGTCGTCATCTTGGCATCACCGAAGACGGCCGGCCATTCACCGAAGGCCAGGTTGGTGGTGACGATGATCGAGGTCCGTTCGTAAAGCCGGCTGATCAGGTGGAAGAGCAACTGCCCTCCGGCTTGCGCGAAGGGCAGATAGCCGAGTTCATCGAGCACGACGAAGTCGAGCCGGGTGAGGTAATCGGCGATACGGCCCTGCTTGCCGCCGCGGTGCTCGGTCTCGAGCCGGTTGACGAGATCGACGACGTTGAAGAAGCGGCCACGTGAGCCATTGCGGATCAGGGCGCGGGCAATGGCGATTGCCAGATGCGACTTGCCGGTTCCGGTCGGACTGGGCTCATAATGCCCGTTATCAGGATGGCGAGGCAAAGAAGATTGTCCGTTACGCCTTTCATCCACGTTCGGGCGGGGAGATTTTCGTCACA
>NZ_JAMYOT010000049.1:0-28296 GCF_040320005.1 Mesorhizobium sp. M0816
CGCGAGCGCCACTATGGAGCCGACACCAGGGACCGTCATCAAGCGCCGGCAGGTAGCATCGCCCCTGGCGATCGCCAGCACTTGTCTGTGCAGGTGCGCAAATGTTTTCACCTCAAGCTTCTCGATGTATGGCGTTACCTTGTGTCGCACGAGGCGGTCGGTGAGGAATCCGAGAAGTGCCGAAAGGGGGCGCCACACTGCAATTCCAGCATTTGACAGCACCGAATGCATCAAGACCAGACCTTCGCCCTTTCGATCTTCGCTGACGTATCCCACACGATGCGTGTGGATGGCTTCGCCGACCGACCTGATCTTAACCGGCTTCCCGTCGATCTCGACGGTACCAGCCGTCAGCGGAAACTGACCCAGGATGCATTTTGCAAGCTCGGTCCTTCCGGCGCCCACGAGGCCATAGAGGCCCACAATCTCGCCTTGTCGGACATGCAGATTGACGTCCGAATGGCCTAAAGATGTTTCAATGTTCTTGAGCTCGATGGCCGGAGGAGCCCCAGTCGAGTTGCGCTCCCGCCAGCCGCCTTCACCCTCGGCCCGGCCGATCATCAATCGGACAATGTCTTGCCGCCCCAGGCCCTCCATTGGCCGGCTTTCACAGGCATTCGACCCATCCCTCAGCACTGTGACGCTGTCGCAAAGCTCCTGCGCTTCTTCCAGCTTATGGCTGACAAATAGCAGGCTGGCGCCTTGGTCTCGCAGCTTTCGCAAAAACGAGAATAATAGATCAGTTTCACTCGAGGTAAGTGATGCGGTTGGTTCATCCAGGAGAAGCACTCGCGAGCGCAGAGACAAGGCCTTGGCGATTTCGACCAGCTGCATCTTGGCGACGCTAAGGCGCGATACCGGGGTTCTTGGGTCGATGTCTAGGCCGAGGGCCTCAAGCCAACGCGCGGCCTGCTTGTTCAAGTCGGCATAGTCCACCGGCTTTAGCAACGAAGCCCCAAGTTGCTCGAGATGGATATTTTCCGCAACAGAAAACCTCGGGATAAGATTCCGTTCTTGATGTACGACGCCAACACGATGAGCGATGGCCTCGCGCGGCGAGCCGAAATGAACCTCTTGGCCCTCCAGGATGAGGCGGCCGGCATCGGGGTGGTGAACACCGGTAATGATCTTGATAAGCGTTGACTTCCCTGCGCCGTTTTCGCCGAGCAAAGCATGTATGGAATGAGTTTTAAGTGTCAGGGAAACGCCCTTTAGGGCCTTTACGCCTGGAAAGGACTTCTCAATGCCCAGAGCCTGGAACGCTATCTCGCTCGCCATTTCAGAGCCTCTTGAGATTTCGTGACAAACGACTTTCGCGAAAACGATTGGCGCCGACTGCCGCCAAGATCATTGCGCCCAGCACGACCTGCACGAGGAACGGGTCGATGTCGAAAAGCACTAGGGCTTGTGTGATTATTGCAACGATCACCACCCCGAGCAGCGTAGCGGGCACGCTGACGTGTCCGCCGGCCAAGACCGCGCCGCCGATCACGGGCGCGGCAAAAGACAAAATTAGCCAGTCGTCGCCGATCGTCGGTTGACCCATTTGTAAACGGCAACAAGGAGAAGACCGGCAAGCGCTGCAAGAAACCCCGAAAGGGCGTGCGCGATGACAACTGTATTTGCAATCGATATTCCCGACAATTCTGCGGCATGTTGATTGCCGCCGACTGCCAAAATAAACCGCCCTATGGGTTGCCGATTAAGCATGAACCACAAGGCTAGCCCGACAGCCATGGTCGGGAGCATCAACCAAGGAATGATCCCGAAGATCGCGCCCTGTCCGATGGATTTCACGCCGTCTGAGATATCATAAAAGGGTTGGGCATGTGTGATGCCCAAATTGATGCCCTTGTAAACGGACAGGCTGGCGAGGGTAATTACGAACGCCGAAATGCCAGTTCGGGCGATCAGAAATCCGTTTATTACGCCGCATATGACCCCGAGCGACAGCGCGGTTAAGGCGGCAAGGGATGCGGGCACGTGCCACGCGTCCATCATGCCGGCGAAAACAATAGCGCAAAGACCGCCGATAGCCCCGACAGACAAATTCATCTGACCGATAGCGATGATGAGCATTTGCGAAAACGCGATCAGGCCATTTACTGCAATTGCGAGCAGCAGCACCTGAATATTCAATGGCGATAGGAATGATGGGTTGAAGCCCCCCACGATCGCAACGGCGACGATCGTAACCAGCAGCGGCCCAAACCAGTCGCTCCGCACGGCGTTGGCGAAGGAGCCGTTCATGCCATGTTCCTCCGGGCCAGAAAGGTTCGGCGTGTTTTGTCCATCAATACCGCAGCCAGCAAAAGCAGACCCAAAAAGCTCTGAATCCAGAAATCGCCCAGCTGTAATAGAAGCAAACCACTAGTCAGCATCGTCACCAGAAACGCACCTAGGCACGTCCCCAGCACCGATGCCTTGCCGCCCGCCAAAAGTGTTCCCCCCAACACAGGACCAAGGAACGCGATGAGCAGCCAGTCCTGTCCGAGTTGTCCCGCCATTGATGGGATCGCCGCTCCATTGCGTGCGACTAGCATCAGAGCCGCGCAGGCGGCGAGCGCGCCAGACAGCATGTGGCAGTATATGAAGATGCGCCCGACATTTATGCCGGACATCTCCGCCGCTTCGGGCTTGGCGCCAGCAGCCAGCATCTCCCGCCCAACCGCTGTCAAATTATAAAGATATCCTAGAACCAATGCAGCCATGAGGCTAACCAGGAGGAGCGGAGAGAAAAAACCCAACAGCTTGATGCGTCCGAACGCTGCAAAGACGGGTGGCAGAGCGCGATAGGATTCTGCACGCGTCAGGAAGATCATTACGCCGAAGAAAATGCTCATTGTCGCGAGCGTGATGATGAAGCTGTGCAATCCTGTGCGAACGGAAGTCCATCCGTTGATAAAGCCCAGCAAGGCGCCAAGGGCCACGGCTGAGAGAATTGCGAGTGGCCACGGAAGCCCGACGACCTCAATGAGATAGCCGCAAGTCATTGCGGCACAAACGCCGATCGCCCCTACAGCAAGGTTCAACCCCCCAGTTATAACGACGACCATCATGGCCAAGCCGATCATGATGTTGACGGCTGCGATACGACCGAGGGTGAACAAATTGAAGGCCGAAAAGAAACCCTCTGTTGTGAATTTGAAGCCCAGCGCAAAGACCACAATGAGGGCAATGAGCCCAAACTCATTGGTCAGATAGAATCGCGTCTCGGTGGCATTCCTGCGCGGCTTGCCGACGATGTCGCCACTGGGACCCTTCGCCGGCACATCTGAATAAGACATGGTTTCGCACCTTCAATGGCTAGGCTGCCATCTTATCAGGCCTGGCTCTGGGTCACGACAGACACCGTGCAATTTGGTTGGACGACCGCCGGGTCTGCTTGAACGCAGCCCGGCGGCATTGGCGGAAGTCTCGTTACTTGCAGGTCAGATAAGTCGCCTGGAAGGTTTCAAAGAGCTTCTTGGTCGTGTCGCGCATGGCGTCAACATAAGTGTCGATTTTGTCGGCCGCGACATAGACGGTTCCCGAGTCGATGAACTTGTCAGTGAGGGCATTCTTCTTAAAAGGCGCATCGGTCTTGACCGCGCAACCCGAACGAAGCTTGTCGAGAACGAAAGTGCCGATATAGCCTTGGCCATACGGATTCTGCAGCATTGTGCCATTCACAAAGCCATCCTTGATGGCCTTCAACACAACTTGATCGTGATCAATGGCTACCATCTTGATCCGCTTGTCGCCGATCTTTCGGACTGCGTTCGAGGCTACAACCGCAGGGACCCAAGCGGTCGTGATGATGCCATCGACGTCGTTGGCGTGAGCTGCCAGGTAGGCATTAATCTTTTCCTCGGCTGGCTCGGGCGCATCAATGTCAGCGATGACCTGGACGACCGTTGCGCCTTCTTCCTCCGCCGCTTTTTTGACGGCGTCGATGCGAAGCTGGGTATTCGGATCAACAAGGAAGCCGGTGAAATGAGCAATGCGCTTCTTGGTGCCCGTCAGTGTTTTCAAAAGCTCCTTGGTTCCAATGTATGCTGAATTGCCAGTGTCGGTGCCGAGGCAGAAGGTTGCTGAAGAAGGATCCTTGAAGCACCCTGCGCCGCCGATGACAGGCGCGCCATTGGACACGAGCTCGTCGACGGTACTGACCGATCCGACGGGGTCACCTGGGAAAATCAGAAAGCCGTTATAACCCTGGGTCAAAAGGCTCTCGAGCAGCTGGTTCTGCTGGCTGAGTTCCCACTTTTGCGGCACCTTATAGTCTGCTGCGGCCAGGCCAAAATCCTTGGCAGCATCCTTACCGGCTTGCTCCCACGCCGCGAAGTAGGGGTGCGGACCTCCGGGAACCAGCGCAATTTTTGAATCTCCAGCGGCGAAGGCGGACCCCACGCCTATTGCGGATAGCAGTCCAATCGCGAGCACGCGACGCAAATAGTTCGACATCAAAACTCCTCCCGTTGAGAGCGCCGCCTTCCCGCTTAAAATTGTCGAGACCGCCAGCGCAAATGCCTTGCATTCACCGCAGAAGTTCTAGTACACTTGTATACAAGGTGCAACTGCTTTTTTGTTGATGGCATTTTTCGGAGGACATTGTGCAAGAAGGCGAGCGGAACGCGATATCGCGTTTCGACCAGAATGGAGCGAAAGCCATGTCTTCCGGATTGGCTGAACTAGACGTGTTTTTGAACCGGCGCAGTTCGGCGAGTGAGCAAATTTACTCCGTCCTGCGCGAGGCAATCGTGCGTGCGAAGCTCTTGCCGGGCGAATCGATTAGTGAAAACGCGGTGTGTCGCCAGTTCAATGTGTCTCGCACACCTGTGAGGGCAGCGATCCAAAGATTGGCCGAAGACGGACTTGTAAGTGTCTTTCCGCAGCTCGGCAGTTTTGTTTCGCAAATTGATATCGTCAGCATCCAAGACAGCCATTTTGTCCGCCGTTCTCTGGAAACTTGCCTTCTTCGCGAAGTTGCGCCGCGTTGGACGCCAGCGATGAGCGCTGAAATGCGTTCACTGGTGGCGGCTCAAGAACGGAGTATCGCTGAGGGCGATATTGACGGATTTCACGACAATGACGAGAATTTTCACCAATTGTTTGCGTCTTTCGCGCAGCGACCGGGAGTTTGGACGACCATCCACGCTGCTAAAGCCAAGCTGACTCGCTTTATTCGTTTCTCCGGCAATGCCGCACGGTTTGCGGTTGTGCTGCAGGAGCATTTGGCAATTCTGGATGCGCTGGATGCCAATGACGGACCCGGTGCGGAAGCCGCATTGGTCGCCCATCTCGATAAAATCTTTGTCCTTTTCGACGCGCATGCGTCGGAGACACGTCATGCCGCGGTCTGACCAAGCAATGGAGAATTCCCGCTTGCAATCGCTAGAAGGAAAAACCGCTGTCGTAACTGGAGGCGCAGGCGCTATCGGCTCCGCAATCGCAGTGGAACTGGCGCGCGCCGGCGCTCAAGTAGCAGTCCTGGATCTGCTCCCCAAGGCCGCAGAGGCGCTGGCGTCGCGGATAGGGCATGGCGCCGTTGCCGTCGGTGTTGATCTGGCAGTTGAGAGTTCAACGCGCGCGGCGGCGGAGAAGGTTCTTCAGCACTTCGGTTCGGTCGACATTTTGGTCAACAATGCTGGCATTCTGTCGAACCACAAAATGGCAGATACCTCGATCGAGGAATGGCGAAGGGTCAACATAGTCAACGTAGAAGCCGCATTCCTTCTCGCCCAGATATTTCTTCCAGGGATGCGGTCGAAACGGTGGGGTCGGGTGGTCAATATCTCCTCCTATGCCGCCAAAAGCGGAGGCTTGACCGCAGGGACGGCGTATTCAGTTTCGAAAAGCGCGATGATAGGGCTGACCTTTTCGATTGCCCGCGAGACCGCTGGCCAGGGCGTAACCTCGAATGCAATTGCCCCCGCCTACGTAATGTCGCCGATGGTTTCCGAACAGCTCAACGACGAACAGCGCGCGGCCCAGCTTGCTCAAATCCCGGTCGGGCGATTTTGCGAACCTCAAGAAGTCGCCCACACCGTTTCATTCCTCGCGTCACCTCTAGCCGGGTTCATCACGGGTGAGGTTATCGACATGAACGGTGGTCTCCATTTCGATTGAGCTGCATACAATGGAAAATCGTCGTTCTTACGCCAATTTGGCGCTCGCATCAGCCGGTGTCCAAATTCATCGGTACGATCGACGGAGTGTGACGCCCGGAATCGTGCATCTCGGTATCGGCAACTTCCACAGGGCCCATCAGGCAATCTATACGGTGATTGCTTGGCCGCGGGACAACTCGATTGGGGCATCATTGCAGCCTCCCCCGGAGTTCGGACACGCGGGACGCGCTTGCTCCCCAAGATGGTTTGTACACAGTTGTCAGTCGTCAAGATGAACAGACGAGCCTTCGGATAGTCGGTTCTATCGGCCATATTCTTGTCGCACCGGAGGGCCCCGCTCAGCTGCTGGAGGCGCTCTTTGACCCGCGGATCAGGATCGTGACTTTGACAGTCACCGAGAAGGGCTACACGGTCATCTCGGGCGGCGGCTCCGGCCACGAGCCGGCCCATGCCGGTTTTGACGGTACCACGGCTTCACTGTTGCCGGCAGCCGTCCGGTAGTTTGTTCGCATCTGCTTGGCGGGCCTCCGTCACGCCCCACCGTCCAGTGGGCTATCGAGTTCGTGCCTTCAAGACGCGTTAACTAGAAGCTGAACGTCTGCACGACGCGGGCCTGACATTTAGGTCAAGGAACACTGTCCGGTTCTGTGTAAGTTTTCGGATGCCGTTCGGCGATAGAGATAGCTCTCGGAAAGGCCGAGGCGGCGGCACGACTGGACGGCTGGTGATGAATGAAGCGCGGTGCTGTCGCAAATTGCAGCCGTCGTCTTCACAACAGCACGCTCCCACGGCTTCAAGGTCCAGCGGTCGCCGAGTTCCAACCGCTTGCGGACCCATTGGGGTAGGATCTCGACGGCCGCCTTCAGAAGCGGCCGCTGAAGGGGTCGAGCAACTCCCGGCAAGGCGGGAACTTCTTCCATGATCTGCAGGAACTCCGAGACGATCGGCGACGCGACGAGTCTTTGCCTCATCACGTCGAACAGCGCGTAAAGCTCGGCCTGAGACGTGGGCGCGCCGACGGCCCCATAGAGAAGTGCGACGGGGCGAGCCTCAGCAAACATCGCGTCCCGTTCGAAAAAATGCAGACGATGCACATAGATGTGATAGGCCTCCATGAAACCAAACGCGGCCGTCGCTTGCACCCAGTCCAGCAGCTCCGGGTCGGTGGCGTGGTATGGCTCGCCTTCGCTGGTTCGACCTGAAACGCGCCCATGCATCCTGACCACATCTTCAATCATGGCCTTAGCCTTGGATCGGGGGCCGTAGACCGTGACCAAGGCAGCGAGGCCCGTACGCTGCAATCGTCGGAGCGCGAGAGAGCGGAAGCTGCTGTGCTGCCAAATGGCGTCGCGAACCCGCGGCTCTGCCAATTCGAGCAGCACCGCCGTTACCCCGCCGATGAACACCGCAACAGGGTTCTTAAAAATGCGCCAGGACACCGAGTTGGGTGGTAACAGCGCCGGCTCGCCTTCCGGAGTCGAGAAGTCCATCTGAGATCCGAGCCGCTGGCGCATGAACGACTGGGCAAGAGTGTCCACACGACGCTCAAGCGGGCGAGGCAGAGAAATGATGCCCGAGTTGCGAAACATGGTACGCCTCGAACTACTGAGAATAGCAAGCGTTAGACCTGTGGCTGGCGGATGCAATATGCACGAACGTCTTTGGTCTTCCCGTCGTTCCAAATCATCCTCGCGCGAAGCCGATGAACCCTGCTTGATCTGCCCTGTTGCCGATGATGGAGCAAGGCTCGGGCGTGGTCATCCATGTCACCTCGATTCAGCGCGAGCTTCCGCTCCCGGCATCAAAATCAAGAGCACGAGTGAATCACGCCGCGGACAAGTCGCGCGCGGATCATCATTTCAGGCGCGCAAGCTTCGCCTGCCTATGTGTCAATCGTCGCCCGCAGCCATTGCGTGATGGCATCGAAAGCGATTGGTTTCGTCGTATCGACATCAAAGAGCGGTCCACGCCGCAGCGGCTCGGCGCGCTTGGCCAGCTCGATCAGCTCGGGGACATAGGCCGCCCCGGGGTGGCCAGCGGGACGCTGGTCGAGCCGTGCGCGATAGCGCTCGGCAAGAACCTCGCCGGGTGCATGACACCAGATTTCGGCGGTCCGCTCGACACCAGCCCTTCGCAGGTGATCCTCGAGCACCTGGCGCGGCTGGAAGCCGAACCAGGCATCGACGACAACTGTTGTGCCCGCGGGAGCTTCGCCGACGACCGACCAGATGGCTTCATAACTGGCGCGACCGAGCGAGCGGTTGAATTCACGATCGCCGCCGCCGAGCACTTCGAGGAACGGGTTCTTAATGGTATCGAGCGTAAGCAATGGCCACCCTAGGCGGTCGGCGATACCGCGCGAGACCGTGCTTTTGCCGCTGGCGGGGATGCCGTTGACGAGCACGGCGCGCTGGCCGGGCACGGCACGCCGGCCCGGGTTGAGTCCAGCGGATGGCGAGGTCACCGGCGAGGCCGTAACCGCCGCCTGCCCTGCCAGCGCTTGCAGACCGGCGCCGATGACGCCGGCGTCGTCGCCGAGTTGCGCCGGTTCAACAGGGCATTGGTACCAGGGAGCCAAGGCCGGAGCCTTGGCAAGCGCCTGATGGGCCGCCTGGCCAAGTCCGCCGCCGAGCAGCACCAGATCGGGGGCGAACATCGCCACCGCTGTATCGATTGCCGCACGCAACGGTCTGGCCCAGGCTTCCAGTATCCCGCGCACTGGCGTGTCGCCGCTCGCATCCCGGGCGAAAAGCTGATCGACCGAGATATCCGGACCGAGGCCTGCGCGTGAGATGTGACGGCCAAGTGCTGTACCGGAGCTGGTGGTTTCAACGCAGCCGCGCCGGCCGCAGACGCAGGCTTCGCCGTTGATATCGACGGCGATATGGCCGAGCTGCCCCGCCGTCCCCTTGCCGCGCACGATCCGCCGGTCCTGTACGACGGCGCCGCCAATGCCGGTGCCGATGGTGAACATCACGATGTTTTCGTGACCCATGGCGGCGCCTCGAGCCATCTCGGCGACCAGTGCCATGTTGCAATCGTTGTCGATCACGACGGGCTTGCCCGCCAGGCTTTCCAACCGTTGTGCCGGGGAGACCGAGGCGAGGTTGACATAGCCTCCGGACAAGACGGCGCGACGCCGCGCATCGACGCGTCCCGGGACGCCGATGCCGATGGCGGCAACCTCTGGAGAATCGAGCCGGCGCGCCATCTCGGCGATCCGGGAGAGCATGAGCGCCGGGTCCAGCGCGCTCTTTTCCGACATGCGGTCAAGGATTTCGCCTGTGCCGGAAATGCGGGCGGCGCGCAGATTGGTGCCGCCGATATCGATCCCGATGGCCATCGAACTATGAGGCATGACGTCCCGTGTGTGCCCGGTGTGAACGGCGAATGGCTAAGCGGCTTTCTGCCGGTAGTTTCCGATCACTGCCTGAAGCTCGTGCAATCTCGACACTGCGATGGTCTTAAGCCTTTCACGCTGAATATCGCGGTCCAGCGAGATGCAGTCCTTCCACAGCGACCGGCCGGCGATCACGCCTGACGCGCCGTTCTTCATCGCGATCTCGACCTGGCCCAGGAAGGTCGTGTGGTTGACGCCGGCGGAGAGGACCGCCCACGGCACCTCGCCAGCCATGCTGGTGATCCTGGCGCAGGCTTCCGGCGTTCCGGGATAAGGAAGCTTGAGGACCTTTGCCCCACATTCCAGCGATATCCGTGTGCCCTCTTCGACAAGCCAGGGGATCTTGGCCGCATAATCTTCAAGGCTTTCGCCTTCGAGTTGGTAGGTCAGGAATTCGACGACGAGCAGCAGGTCCTCTTCCCCGAAGTCGGCGATGCACTGGCGCAGAATGGCGACGTTATGCTCGTTCGCCTCCGGTCTGTCGGCCCTGAGATAGACCATGATCTTGCCGCCGGTGCCACCGAGTTCGCGGACGCGGCGCGCGTCGATGTCGGGAACGAGGCGCGACAGCCGGTAGCCGGCGGGCGAGACGTCGAAGCCCGAGGCATCGAGGCCGATGAGCAGAGCCGTATCCCGGTTCAGCACCCCTTCATCGACAACCCGCGGCACCGCGCAGAGCGGGTCGAGCAGCACGCAGGATGCCTGGCTGGCGAGGTATCGCGTGATGTCCGCCTTGGTGTCGCCGAGCATGTCGTTGGTGATCTTGGCCTGTTCGGCAGGGTCCGACGCCAACAAGGTCCGCATGCCGCCGCGCTGGTCACAGGCGATGGCCATCATGGCCCCGTCCTTGCCGCATATCTGCTGATAGCCCCGCAACTCCGCCGTCGTCATCTTTGTCATGGTCTTTTGTCCGATGTTGGCGCCCATTCACCAGGGCGCAGATCCGTGGAACAAGAAATGTTCAGTTTTTGCCTGCCTGCCGGCAGGAAGGTTTGCCGCTTTGATGCGCTATCGAACCGGGAAATCTGGCTTGGCCGCAACGTTCGGTGGAAACGAACCCGAGTTGCGAGTCTGCCGGAATTGCGCGATAACTCCCATCGGTTGATGGGTCTGTAACACATTGCTGAAAGGAATTGCAAGCTGTCTGTCCCTCCCGTACAAGACGCGGCCGCATCGCGGACGATGCTGCATACGGTCGCCAAAATGCACTACGAGGCGGAGATGCCGCAGGTCGATATCGCGCGCCGGCTCGGTGTCTCCACCGCCACCATATCGCGTCTGCTGCAGCGGGCGAGGGCAGAGGGCATCGTGCGGATCGAGGTTCTCGACCTTGTGACGCCCGAGGACATCACCAGGCAGTTGATTGACGGGTTGGGGCTGCGCGACGCCGCGGTCGTCGAAACGCCGGCAGCCGGGGCGCTGACGGCGCTCGCCGCACCGCTCGGCGCCTTGCTCAAGCAAGCGGAACTGACGGCCGGCTCGGTGGTTGCCGTTGGCTGGGGGCGAGCCATCCGCGAGGTGATCCGGGCAGGCCTACCGCGCATTCCCGGGGTCCTTACCGTCGCTGCCACCGGCGGCATGCAGCAGCAGGCGGCGCATTTCCAGATCAACGAGTTTGTACGGCTGGCCGCCGAAGAGTTCGGCGGGACACCGCATTTCATTCATGCGCCCTATCTGCCGTCCACCGAATTGCGTCAGGTCTTCCTTGGCGATGCGGCCATCCGCGACAGCGTCGCGCTTTGGGACCGGACCGACGTTGCGATCGTCGGCATCGGCCTGCCCCATGCCATCAACCCGCCCGAGGCGAGCGCGGCCACATTGAGCGAACAGGCCCTGTTTCATGCGGCTGGAGACGTCATCCGCCATTACTTCGACGCCGAAGGCACCCTTATCCCGTGGGAAGGGGAGGGCCGGATGATCGCAATGTCGCCGGCCCAGCTTCGAGCCGTCCCCTTGGTCATCGGCGTTGCCGCCTCGCAGGAGAAGGCGACGGCCATCATCGGTGCCGTCCGCGCGAGACTCATCAATGCCCTGATAACGGACACGAAAACGGCGCAAGCCATCCTCGTGGCTCTCGTGCCTCGATAGAAGGCGGATGCGCGACATCCGGCGCGCCTGATCGATCCTGAACCGATCGACGCCACGCGGTCCGTGACCCTGGCGCTGCGAAATCGCCTGTTGTCTCGTCAGGGACTTGGGGGCAATAGTCTGCCGTGCGGGCCCTGCGGAGCAGACAGATGTTGTCCGGTTTGAAAAGCGTTCCGGCCAGGGAAGTACCCGGTTGCAACTTCTTTCAGCAAAGTGTTACAACCTTACAGCTAGGCGCGCATGCGCGCCGAGCGGCGCGGTTCTCTGGACCTTGCGGATGTGAGGAAATGGGACTGCGGGCATCAGGGCTGGTCGGTTTCGACTGGCTGATCTAATGACTGGGGCGCCTTGGGAGGACCTGCCCGTAACAGCAAGCAGGCGAAACCCGTTTCCCGGCCGTCAGCGCATTACGATTTGTAGCCTGACAGATTGACGGCCATTCCCGATATCAATCGCAACGGCAAATCTGCCAACATTATGAGGAGGATGTTATGAAGAAGATCGTTGCCGCCCTGGCGGCTCTCGCCATCTGCGCAACGGCGCTGATCACGCCCGCTTTGGCGCAGGACAAGAAGTTCACCGTTGCTCTCGTTCCGGGCCTTACCACCGACGGCTTCTACATCACCATGCGCAAAGGCGCCCAGGCGGCGGCCGATGCCCTTGGCGTGACCCTGGTGTTCCAGGGCGCTTCGGATTTCAATCCGGTAACGCAAGTTCCCGTGCTTGACGCGGTCATCGCTAAGAAGCCAGACGCGATCCTGATCGCGCCAACCGACAAGGTTCAATTGGTCGAGCCGCTCCGCAAGGCCAATGATGCCGGCATCCCGGTGATCACCGTCGACACTTTCATCGGCAGCGGCGTCTACCAGACCGGTGCCGGTGAGGCGGATTTCCCGCTGTCCTATATTGCTTCCGACAACATTCTGGGCGGCGAGATCGCCGCGCGGGCATTGGTCAAGGCCATTGGCGGCAAGGGCAAGGTCTATGTTTCGAACGTCAAGCCCGGCATTTCGACCACCGATCAGCGTGAAGAGGGCTTCAAGAAGGAAATGGGGAAGCATCCGGACATCACCGTGCTCGAGACGCAGTTCAATGACGACGACGCCAACAAGGCTGCCTCGCAGCTCCAAGCGACGTTCGCGCGCAACTCCGATCTCGTTGGTGTGTTCGGTGCAAATCTGTTCTCGGCGATCGGCGCGGCGAACGGCGTCAAGCAGGCAGGGCAAAGCGGGACCATCAAGGTCGTCGCGTTCGACGCACCGGTCAGCATCGTCGACAACATCAACACCGGCTTGGTGGACGTTGCGATTGCCCAGCATCCGGCCGAGATCGGCTATTTTGGTGTCGTTTCTGCCTATGCCCACCTGACCGGCCAGTCGATCCCGGTTGCGATCGGCACCGGCTTTACGATCATGGACAAGTCAAACATCGCGGACCCGAACATCTCGAAGTACCTCTATTCCGAATGATTCCAACCAGCTTGGTCCCCTTCCGGCTTGCCGGGAGGAGACCAGCGCCGGGTCTCTGGGACCCTGTTGACGGAGGCCGCGCTGCGGATCGGATGTGTCAATGACTTCAACATCACCAACCGAGCAGAGCGAAACCCATGTCGCCCCTCAGGCCGACCATGGTGATCCGGCCAGGACCTGGCTCGGACGCATCGCCGAAGGGCGCGCCTGGCTGTTTCTCGCCGGCCTGATCATCTGTTTCGAGGTTTGGTCGAGGGCCTCCTTCGGCGCGACCTTCGTGCTCAATCCGTTCAACGTGCAATCCATTGCGATATTTGCCGTGGCGCCGTTGCTGCTTGCGACCGGACAGACATTCGTCATCATTTCGGGAGGCATCGACCTCTCGCTGGGCTTCATCATGGGCCTTGCTGCTGTTGTTGCGGCCCATGCCACGAATCTGGCTGGCGCCGCCATGCCGGTGCCTCTGGCCATGATGGTGGGCATTCTGGCGGCCGTGATCGTCGCGGGAGTCCCTGGCATGATCAACGGCTTGCTGATCTCGCGCCTCAGAATTCCGCCCTTCATCGGCACGCTTGGCATGTTTGGCGTCGCGCGCGGCGCTGCTTTCCTGCTCGCCGGCGGCACGACGGTGCCGGTCCAGAATTCCTGGTTCGCGCTGCTCGGCAACGGCAGGTTCTACGGTGTGCCTTATCTCGTCATCATTGCAGCCGTTTTCGTCGTCGCGATGCACTACATCCTGAGCCAGACCCGGTTCGGCCAGCATAACTACGCCATCGGCGCCAATGTGCAGGCGGCTCGTCGTGCCGGCATCGACATCAGAGGCCATATCCTGCGCCTCTATGTGCTTTCGGCGATGTGCGCAGGCCTCGGTGGCGCCCTCTATGCAGCGCGCTTCACCGCGGGCGCGGCCCAGGCCGGCGAGCCGTTGCTGCTCGACAGCGTCGCAGCCGTCGTGATCGGCGGCGCCAGCCTGTTCGGTGGATCGGGCACGATCTTCGGGACGGTCGCCGGTGCGCTGGTGATCGCGGTCATTCAGTACGGGCTGGTTTTCGTCAATGTCGAGCCGTTCTGGCAGTTCATCGCCGTCGGCGTCGTCATCATCATTTCCGTTCTCATCGACCAGGCGCAGCGCCGGTTCAGTGGAGCCCGTCAGGATGAATAGCCCAGGCCAGACCACCCCCCTCCTGGAAGTCCGGAATCTTTCCAAGCACTTCGGCGCCGTCCGGGCGCTCAACGATTTCTCCATGGTCGTGCGGCCGGGCGAAGTGGTGGCCCTGGCGGGCGACAACGGCGCCGGCAAGACCACGCTGATCAAGGCGATATCGGGCGTCTTTCAGCCGACGGGCGGTGAAATTCTGCTGAGGGGTCAGCCGGTGACATTTGCGACGCCGCATGAGGCGCGCGAAAAAGGCATCGAAACCATCTATCAGGATCTCGCTCTCGCCGACAATTTGTCCATCGGCGCCAATATCTTCCTTGGCCGTGAACCCATGCGCAAGGCCTTCGGTTTCTTGCCGGTGCTCGATCGCAAGGCCATGGCCGTCGCCGCCAAGAAGACCATGGGGCGATTGGACTTCCATGTCAGCCGGCTCGATGCCCCGGTCAGCAATTTCTCCGGCGGTCAACGGCAGGCTGTTGCCATCGGCCGGGCCGTCTATTGGGACGCGCAGATCCTGATCATGGACGAACCGACCGCGGCCCTCGGCGTGCCCGAACAGCGCAAGGTCATTTCGCTCATCCACCAACTCAAGGCCCAGGGCAGGGGCGTAATCTTCATCTCGCACAATTTGCTGGATATTTTCGCCGTGTCCGACCGCATCATCGTGCTGCGGCGCGGCGTCCAGGCCGGCGAGCGCAAGATATCGGAAACCAACCATGACGAAGTCGTCAAGCTGATGGTTGGCGGATAGACCGCGAGCCGGAAAGCGTAGACCCGCCAGCCGGGAGCCAATGCAATCTCCTCGTAGGATCTACCCTAAAAGGGCAGCTTCAGCGCATAATCCCCGTAGTCTGTTTCATGCGATCAATGATCTCCGCCATCAGCGCCAAGTCGCGACGAGAGTCCGCGAGATCGGTCAGAGGTTTGGTGCCGTCCATGATGTGGCGATGGAAGCTTTCGAGCTCATTGGAGAAGGCATCGCCATAGAGCGGCCCGTATGTCCGCGTCACAGGACCGCCGACGCCGGCTTTCGTCACTTCCAGCCGCGCTGATCGATGCCTTGTCCGCGTTTCCGCATGTTTTATAAAAATTTGACACGCGTCAAGATTTAAAATGGTGTGCCGCGGGTTTTGATGTGCTGCATTGCAGCAGACCGGTGTCGAGCGATCGCGGCATCAGATGGCGAAATCGACAAGGCAGGGGATGCCGAGGCCAGGCTAGAAGCCGGCTTGGTCAGCAGTCGGATTCAACTTCCGAGTGCGCCACTCAGGTCGACGGCAGCGGCGTCAGCGCCGGGCCATCGGGGCGAAACAGTTGGGAAACCGCGGGAGAGATGTCGAGCGCTATCAGTCGCCGCCTTCGGCCTGCACGACCCTCGACGTGCAGGATTTGGCATAGCGCTGGCGCTGTCAAAGACCGGACCTTCGGGGCCGGAATGGGTTGATGTGTTCAGCAGCGAACAGCGAACTGGCAGTCAGTTTGCTCAGCTCTTCACCGACCCGGCGGCCAGGCCCGCGAGGAAGTAACGTTGTGCAATCAGATACAGGATCAGAAGCGGGAGTGATCCCAGCACGCTCATCGCCATCATCTCGTTCCATTCGAACGCATGTTGGCCCATAAGCAACTCGATACCGATCGGAACGGTCCGCATGTCCGTCGACTTCGTCAAAGTAAGCGCAAAAAGGAACTCGTTCCACGCCAACAGAAACGTATAGACCGCGGTCGCGACGACGCCGGGGACTGAAAGAGGGATAATCACACGCCATAGCGCTGTCCAACTTGACCCCCCATCGACCAGCACTGCCTCATCGAGTTCCTTTGGCAGGGTATTGAGATAGCCGGTCATCAGAAGGATTGCGTAAGGCAGGGTGAATACCATGTAGGTTAGAATCAGCGCGAAATAGGTGTTGAAAATGCCGAAGGCGACGACCATGCCGAAATAGGGAATCAGAAGCGTGATCGGCGGTACGGTCTGTGTGCTGATGATGAAGACGTTAAGCGTATTCTTAAGCCGGAATGAATAGCGGCTGAAGCCATAGGCCGTCAGAATGGCGATCAGTAACGTCAGAAGGGTTACCACTCCCGCGACCAGATAGCTGTTGAGAAAGAAGCGCACCTTGGTCGGATCATTGAAGATCGAAAGATAGGCCACGTTCGTGAAATGGTCGGGCAGCAGTCTCGGCGGCAGGGCAAAGATCTCGGTGTTCGATTTCAACGAAGTGAAAAACATCCACAGGATTGGAAAGCCTGCAAAGACCAGACCGGCCGCGAGCCCGAGATATGTCAGTACGGTCGGCAAAACGGTGTTTTTGAAGGAGCGCTTTGCCATTGTCGGTCACCTGGCCTTCTGGTGTTTGATGTAGAAGTAAGTCGCGCCCATCGAGATGATCAAGATGAAGATCGCGCTCGCCGAAGCCTGTGAAAATTCGTAACTCGAAAACGCAAGCTTATAGGTATACGTGCTCAGCACCTCGGTCGAATGGATCGGTCCACCGCCCGTTGTCATCCAGACCAGGGGGAAGACTTGCATCGTCCAGATGAAATCCAGCAGGGCGATGCTGATGATGATCGGCATCAGCTGCGGGATCGTGATGTACCGAAACTTTTGGAACTCATTGGCGCCATCGATGCCGGCGGCTTCGTAAAGGTCCTTGGGGATGCCCTGGAGACCGGCGAGCAAGCTGACCATATATAGAGGGTATCCCGCCCAGATGTTCGCAAACGTCAACGCATGGATCGCGGTTTTCGTCGAGGAGAACCACTCGACCTTGAAGTTGACGATATGGAGCGTCATCAAAATGCTGTTGACCACGCCATTGGGATCCAAAAGCAGCCGCCAGATGATCGCGATGATGACTGCCGTAAAGAGCCATGGCAAAATGTAGAGAACACGCAGGATGCTTCTAATCATCGGAGGGACGCGTTGGGTGTTCAGCAATAGGGCGAAGGCCAGGCCGATTAGAAGGTGGAAAATGACGCTCATCACCGTGAAATAGAGGGTCTGCCCGACCGACTGCCAGAAGACTGGATCTGTGAAGATCGTCTCGTAGTTCTGCAACCCTATGAAAGCAGCGTCCTTTTTCATGATTGCGCCGTCCATCAGCGAATAGCGCAGGACCGTGATCATGGGAAACAGCATTAGCAGACAAAACAAAAACGTGGCGGGTGCCACATAAAACAGCGGAGTGAGCCGCTTTCTCGTCTTGTAAGAAAGCATGCCACGCTTGCGCATTTTCGTTCGCGCGACGATCAAACCTTCGTTGGCGAGGCTCATGAGGTACAATCCGCTGGGTCATCGACCGTATGGTCCGGTTCCGATGCAGCGGCAGCGCGATAGATCTTATCGCGCTGCCGAATTGTCTGAAGCAGCGCCTACTTGGCGAAGTCAACCAACCACTGCTTTTGCGTGTTGGCAGCGGCCTCCTTTGCGGTTTGCTGGCCGTCGAACATCTTTTGCACTTCGACGTTCATGTCGCGCATCAGGTCTTCGGCCACCGGCAAGCCCACGAATTCATTGGCCAAGTGACCGCTTTGGAAGATCTTGAAGGCTTCCTCGAACAGCGGGTCCGATTTCGAGAAGTCAGGCTTCGCTTGCACGTTGCCCGGAAAGGCATTTGCGAGCGATACTAGGCGGCCGTTCACTTCCGGGCTCATCAGATATTCAACAAGCTTCCAGGCTTCTGCCTTATGCTCGGTGCTGTTGCTAATGCCGATGCCCCAAGAGGCATAGGGCAGTCCGCGCTTACCCGTATAGCCGTCGACCGCAGGAAGCGCAGAGATACCGAACTTGAGATTGGGGTTACGCTGGCGGATAAGATTGATATGAGCCAGCGAGTCGATCATCATTCCGACACGGCCGTTGACGAACTCTTCGACCTTGTCCTGTTCCTTCTTGGCAAAGATGCCTGGCGATATGACGCCAGCGTCCTGTAGCGACTTGACGTATTCGAGTGTACCGACCACGGCCTCATTTTCCACGTCGGGCTTGCCGTCCTTGAGCATCGATGCTCCGGAAGCCCAGACCCAAGACATCACGTCGTTCTGGATGCCGCCGGGGTTTTGCAGCGATAGCGGCAGCACCCACCCGTACTCATTCTTGTCCGCATTGGTCATCTTCTTCGCGGCAGCGGCGAATTCTGTGCGGTTGGCCGGCATCTTGTCGACACCAGCAGCCTTGGCCAGATCGAGGTTGACGAAGACCGGGTATACGAACGAGGCGAGCGGGAACATGACGCTTTGGCCGTTGACCTTGATGATGTCAGCGATCTGGCTCTGATCATATTTGGCGTCAGCCATCAGGCTGTCCATGGAAGCGATTGCGCCCTGCTTTGCAAGGCCATTGACCCATGCTCCGTCCAGGCCGACGACGTCGCTGAGCGTCCCCGACGCGGCGCCGACTACGATCTGATCATGGGTGGCGGAATAGGGACCGCTGACGAGCGTCACCTTGATACCAGGGTTTTTGGCTTCGAAGTCGTCCATGATGCTACGCAGAGCACCGGCGGGCATTTCCGGCTCCCACCATTGGATGAATTCGAGATTGGTCTCAGCAAAGGCGCAGGTAGCAGACAGTGCCCAGACAGCCACAGCGGACGTGGCCGCAGCAATATATCTTCTGACGTTCATGTTTTCCTCCTAGGAGCGACGTTTGGCTCGATCCTCCCGATCGCGATCAAACTAGGTTCTTTTCCGGGTCTTTGTGTCAATCAAGAACTGCAATCGTGAAAAATGGGTAGGATGCCGGGACGTTATGAATGAATGTAAGCCATTGATTGGTATATGGTTTTCTTAAGTTCTCTGAGGGTAGTTTTTCCCTTGTGCACATTGCTTGTGCCGCTTTCTTTCTCTATTTTCGTAAACAAATGAAAGCCACTCCCCTAAAAAGAAAACAAATGAAAGTCGTATGTTCGAAGAGAAAAAACGCCATTCGGTGGGGTCGCGCGCTCGCGTAGACGTCGCAATTCAGAGGCGTTCAGGCGATCGTTTGGTTGTCGATGACAGGGTGCCGCCGGGCACAAGACGATCTCCACCTCCGGTGGAAAAATCGGCTGTCGCGCGCTGAACCGATGTCGAGCAAAGTCTCACCATTTGCCAACGAAGACGGCCCGAGCTGTGATGGGCGAGCGAGAACTGGTCGGATTGCCCAGGAGAGCGAAGCCAGCGTCTACCGTCACCTACGCAAATGGACCAGAAGACGGAAGCGACATTTGCGCCTCCGTCCCTTTAGCCGGGTCAACCATCGCGGATCACGCTAGATTGTGAGGTGCGTCTGGGGATCGAAGAAGTGCAACTTGGCCGCATCGATCGCCAGATCAATCAACGCGCCCGGCCGGACCGCGCTGACGGCTTCAAACCTCGCTACGACGTTTGCTGCGCCGCTTAGATCTTCAACAGCATCTGGGTCGCCAGAATCGATTCGAACCGCGTCGACCTTCAAATGAACGATAAGCTCGGATCCCAATTCCTCTGTCGTCTTCACGATGGCCGGTAGAGTGGCATGTCGCGATCCCGATTCCAGACTGCTGTCGTAAAGATCCTCGGGGCGTATGCCGAAAATGAGCGTCTTGCCTTCGAAGGCGCTCAGACCAGGGGAGCGCTCAAACGCACTCGTCGGCACCGGTATCGAAAAGGTCGGCAGGTTGATCCTGCCATTGTGCAAACGGCCTTCGAACAGGTTCATCGACGGCGAGCCGATGAAACCCGCGACGAAGGCATTGACTGGTCGATTATACAGCGTCTTTGGCGTGTCGACCTGCTGAAGGACACCGCCTTTCAAGACCGCAACCCGGTCGCCCATGGTCAAGGCTTCGGTCTGATCGTGTGTTACATAAATCGTGGTCACCCCCAGCTGTCTTTGCAGGCTGACAATTTCCGCGCGCATTTGCACGCGCAGCTTGGCATCGAGGTTTGACAAGGGTTCATCCATGAGAAAGGCTGCCGGTTCGCGCACCATCGCGCGCCCCATGGCGACCCTCTGGCGTTGTCCGCCAGACAGCGCGGCCGGCTTACTGTCGAGCAGCGTGTGCAGCTGCAGGGTCTTTGCTATTTCATGGACGCGCTTCGTCCGCTCGGCCTTGCTCTTCCCCGCAAGCTTCATCGAAAAGCCTATGTTGTCGAACACTGTCATATGCGGATAAAGGGCATAGTTCTGAAAGACCATCGCAATATCCCGGTCCTTCGGCGCTAGGTCCTCAACATTCTCTCCACCAATGGTCAGGGTTCCGCTGCTGATCTCCTCCAGCCCCGCGATCATGCGCAAGGCTGTCGATTTTCCGCATCCCGAAGGGCCAACGAGAATGAGGAACTCGCCGTCGTTTATCGTCAGGCTAAGATCCTTAATGGCTTGGAATTTCGTCCCGTAGGTCTTGCAAATTTTGTCCAACACAACGACAGCCACGTCACATCCTCCCTATTGTCAGCGCTACCTAAACATCGAATAGCCTCCGCGCGGCGCGACTGCAGATCGAACCGGCATTGCTATCTGCGCGGTTAACCGCGCGCCTCGGACGTCCCACCAGCAGCGGCAATATCCGAGTGATGAATTCTCAGTCTGGCGACGTAATCGGTATGGGCACAGGTGCATTTTCTTTCGCCATCCACGCGACACAGGCGTTGTGATCCGGCAGAGCCATGCGGCCACCCCGGCCCGTCACTGAGATCGCGGCCGCGGCAGTTGCATAAACAGCGCAGGCGACAGGCTGCTTTCCCTGCGTAAGGGCGAAGGCATAGGCGCCATGAAAACAATCCCCCGCGCCGGTCGTGTCCACTGCCCTGACCTTGTAGGCCGGAACGTGCCACAAAACGACATCGTCCTTTTGCCGGATATAGGCTCCTCGATCGCCTTCGGTTAACACGACCGCGGAGCGGTCATCTGACCACAGCTTGCGCAGGATCGCTGTCGCCTTGGCCTCGCCAGTATAGGTTTGGGCAAATTTCAGAGGCAATACCAGGTGATTTGACAGGCGGATCAATCGTTCGGTCGCAGGTCCGACAGTCCACTCAATATCGGCCACCACCGCCAGACCCAGCTTACGGGCACGAGCAACAATCATGTCGGCGTGCGTGGCGTAACCGTCGATCAGCAGCACCTGGGCTTGCGCAAGGACGCTATCGGCCAGCGCATCGGAGGTCCCGTGCGGCACATCATCATCATAGGCGATGAACCTGTCACCATCGGGCGCGACCGTAATAACCGACCGGATCGGCTTGGCATCGGCACGACGTGGCGCGAAAGATATGTCGACGCCGTGTCGTTCAAGCTCGTGGGCGCCGACATCCGTAAGTGGCTGATCACTCAGCCAGCCGATGAAACCGGCACGCCCCCCCAGCTTGGCGACAGCAACGAGTGCCGTCGCCACATTGCCGCCGTGGTCCTTGGTGCGATTTGTCACCTTCCCTTTGCCAGCACCCAGCGGGCTGTCGACATAGATGATGTCGTCAATCGCCAAGGCTCCGAAGCCCAAAACCTGCAGATTGCCGGTCACAGCTCACGTGCCCGCAGCCGCCAAAGCGTCTTGCGGTGCCATCCCATCGTGAATGACGCACTTGAATGCACGCGCTGCCATCGTGGTGTCACCGTGCCCCCACAGATTGCGCCCCACGACGGCACCCTTCGCACCGGCGCGCAGGGCTTCAGACGTCTGGGTGAGAGCGCCCAGAAGATCCTCGGTCTTCGGACCGCCGGCGATAACGATGGGAACCGGGCAAGTTGCCACGGTTTCCTTGAATGAGTCGAAGTCCCCGGTGTATCCGACCTTGATCACGTCAACACCGGTCTCAAAACCAATCCGCACTGCGTAGGCGATTTCGTCGGGGGTGAAGACGATCTTGCAGCCGTTTGAATAGTCGCGGGGATAAACATGTGCAACGACCGGCATTTCGAAACGAGCAGCCGCGTTGACCGTATCGGTAAGCCAACGAATGTAGTGACCCTCGGTATCGCCCCGCACCGGAATGGCGACCGCCAGCGCATCGGCACCATAGCGCACTGCATCTTCGGGCGTCGCGATCAACTGACTGATCCGATCGTCGGGCGTAAAGCATCCCGCCTGAATGACCAGCGCTGCCTTGCCGGCGTAAGCCGGCCACAAATGACGCGCCGCACCAGGCTGAATGCTGATGTAATCTGGCTCTCCGGCCATCACCCGCTTGAGCGCGCCGGGCAGATCCGCAAGGCCTCCCTCGCGGACGTTGCCGTAACCTACGAAATGGTCGACGGCACCACCGAACAGGTTCCCAGATCGATGCGAGAACAGCCGCGACAAGCGAATTTTAGTTCCAAGGCCCATATCAGTGCAGTCCCTTCGCAATTGTTGATCTGACGTTGAGGACCCTAACTCGAAAGCAAAACAATATTCAATATTTCGATTTCTTTCGTTTCGATATAGGTTGCAACTGCAACGGCTAGCGTTCGCTGCGGTGAGGCGGTATCCCTCGAATTCTCAAACGCAGGCCGGTTTCCTATTCGATTTTCGAAAGGTTGGCGTGCAGCTATCGAACAGCAATTCGGGGTTACACATGCTTGCGGAACAACGGCGACATCAGATCATGCTCACGCTTCAGCGGACCGGCCAGGCGCGTACCAGCCAACTGGCGGAAAATTTCGGCGTCTCCGAGGTGACCATCAGGTCCGACCTGGAAATTCTGGATGCAAAAAAGCAGTTGATCAAAACGCATGGCGGTGCGATCGCCTTGCCCGCTGATTCGCCCGCGGCGGCCTTCGAAGAGCGGATGTCTCGCAATTTCGATGCCAAACGGCGTATCGCGCAGATGGCGGCGCGCCAGATCATAGACAACCAGTCCGTGGTGTTCGACAGCGGCTCGACGTTGCTGCAGGTCGCAATGCAGATGCCCCCGGTCAACAATGTGGTAGTAGCCACAACCGCGATGAACATTGCACAGCATCTGATGTATCGCCCTGGGCTGGACGTGCATATGATAGGAGGTCGGGTCTATCCCTCGACGGTCAGCACGATCGTGTCGGATTTTGACAGGGCTGTGGGCGGCCTTGTGGCCCACCAAGCGTTCCTCAGCGCGCATGCGATCGATCAGTCATTCGATGTCGTCGATGTCTCAGAAGACATTGCGCGCACAAAACGCAATCTGGTTCGTATGGCCAGGCGCGTGATCCTTGTGGCGGATTCAAGCAAATGGGATATTGGCGCCTCATCCAAGGCATTTTCGTTGTCACGTGTCGATCTGATCATCACCGACACCGCTATGCCCTTTGGGATTCGCAGTCGATTGGACAAGCTGGGAGTCGAAGTGCGCTATGTCTAGGTGCCTTCCGGATTGTGGTGCTCAGAATTGGCAGCTCGTCCCATTGGCAACCGAGTCCCTAGGCCCCGACTCGGACGGCCCTCTCGGCCGCGTGCAATTCTGCCTGGCGGCAACCGATATCCGGAGTCAATTAGGCTTGTACTTTTCGCGTTAACTAATAAATTTACGCGTGAAACAAATTCAGCGATACGCGTTGAAACTGCTGAAGCCCTCTGTAAACTTTTGCGTTGCCGTTGCACGGCAGCGCACCGTATGCGGGTGCCCTGGGGCAGCGCTTAGGGCAACCCCGTGATTGGATGTCCAGAACGCGAGGCGTTTGAATGCCGACGACGCACAGGACGATGGATGATTTTGCCCGCTCTTGCGGCGTCTCCAGGCCGACGCTGTCGAAATATTTCGACGATCCGACCAGCGTCAAGCCAGCGACACGGCAGCGTATCGAAGAGGCGCTGCGCTCGTCCGACTACCAGCCCAATCTGTTTGCACGCAACCTGAACCGCAAGCGGACCCGCAGCATCGGCATCATGGTGCCGACAGTGGCCGACCCCTTTTATTCGGAGATGGTCAGCCGCATCGAACTAAGGCTGCGCGACGAAGGCTACTGGCCGATCGTGATCTCCTCGCACGGCTCGCGCGAGCTCGAAGTGGAGGCAACGCGAACCATCCTGTCGCTGAAGGTCTCCGGTGCACTCATCGCGCCGCTCGGCCTGCGCTCGGACCACCGCACGCTGGAGAAGCTGACGCAGGCCATACCGGTGGTCTATTTCGACACCTATCTCGAAGGCGGAACGCCGTTCGTCGGCAACAACAATGCCCAGAGCGTCTCGACCATCGTCGAGTATCTGTGCCGGTCCGGCGACGCCCCGGTCTATTTCGATATCCCGCACGTCAACCACAACTCGCCAGAACGACTGAAAAGCTATATCGCTTCTATGAAGCGGCTCGGGCATGAGCCTGTCGTCATCGGCAACACCGACGACTACACATGGGATTTCGAACGGATCGGCTACGAGCAAATGGAAAAAATGCTCGGCAATGGCGGCCTGTCGGGCAAGACCATTCTGTGCAACAACGACCGTCTCGCCTTCGGCGTGATGGCGGCCGCCTACGCGCAAGGCCTCAAGGTCGGTCGCAAGGCCGATTGCGACCTGCGTGTCGCAGCTCATGACGATCACCCGCTGAGCCGTTACACATGTCCAGGCCTCACCACCATGGCGCAGGACTTCGCCGCCATGGCGGGATATAGCGTCGAGACGCTGCTGGCCCTGCTGAACGAGGATGGAGCGGAGGTTGCCGCCAAGGTCAATCTCGACGCGACGCTGGTCATGCGTCAATCGGCCTGAGCTTTCCATCGAAGCCGCGCCACGCGGCAACCGCCGCGCCGACGGCTTGCCGCGAGGCCGGACCATGGCGGCCCATCGAGACAAAGCCGTGGATCTGGCCAGGCCAGCGCCTCAGCACGACAGGCACGCTGTCATCTTGCAGACGCTTTGCGTAAGCCCCACCCTCGTCAACGAGAATGTCATGACCGGCGATCGCGACAAAGGCTGGTGCTGCGCCGGCAAGGCTGGCGACCTTCAGCGGCGACACGCGCCAGTCGTCGATATCCCCGGCATGGTTGACATAGTGGTCGCGGAACCAGGCCATCGTTGCCGCGGTGAGACCATAGCCCTCAGCAAAACGGCGATAGCTGTCCGCTGTCTGCGAGGCATCCGTGTTCGGATAGAACAGCAATTGCACGGTCGGCGGATTCTTGCTCCCACGCACCATCAGGCACAGCACCGCAGCGAGATTGCCACCGGCGCTGTCGCCGGCGACAGCGATCCGCTCCGCGTCGATGCCGAGATCGTCGGCCGCACTTTGCATGAAGGCAAACGCTGCGCGGCAATCCTCGATGGCGGCCGGGAATTTATGTTCCGGCGCCAGCCGATAGTCGGGACAGACGACCACACAGGCCGCCATGTTGGCAAACCAGCGACAGATCTCGTCATGGGAATCGAGATTGCCGATTACCCAGCCGCCGCCATGCAGATAAAGCAGCGCTGGGGCACTGGCCAAGGCCGCCCGTCGCCCGTGATAGATCCTGAGCGTCAACGGGCCGCTAGGCCCGTCGATGAAGCGTTCGTTCAGTGAGGCGACCGGCTCGCGTTCACCCTGCAGTGTGGGAAAGCTCTCCTCATAGGCGCGCCGCGCCTCTTCAGGCGTGCCGGCCTCGAACGGCCGCGCGGGAGCCTGTCGGCCGAGGTCGAGCACATGCCGGGCTTCCGGATCGAGAAGTGATGAAAGCAACGTAGCCATCGACTGATCCTACGCCTCAGGCAAGCAGGCTCGTCGCCTCGTCCTCGCCAAGAAGCGGCGGCTGGTCGACCGCCCGGTTGACGGCGACGGACTCGCGGCTTTCTCCCGAAGCGAGGATCGCCTCCATGATCTCCAGCACATGCAAAGCGAGATCGCCGGAGGCGCGGGGTTTTCTGCCCGTCGTCAGCGCATGCGACAAATCGGCGACGCCAAGCATGCGGTAGTTGGCGCGGTCGGGCGCGGCGTAAGGCCAGTTGCGCCCCCCGTAGAGCTCGCTCTCGCTATGGAAGTCGGCCCAGTCGGCGCCGCGTTCCGAAAGCGATACGGTGCCGCCGAACGTGTCAGGATCGGGCAGGCGCAGTGAGCCTTCCGTGCCGTGCAGTTCGATAGGGTGATTGGAGTGTCTGAAGACATCCCAGGAGGCTCCGAAGGTGACGGTGGCGCCCGATCGGAACTCCAGCAGCGATAGGATGTTGGTCGGCGTGCCGACCTTGAAACTGGTGTTCCTGTAGGGACCTTCGGCAGTGATAAGGCGCACCTCCTGTCCTTGAGTCGCCATCGCCATCACGCGTGCCACCGGCCCAAGCAGGTTGACCAGCATGGTCAGGTAATAGGGGCCCATGTCGAAGATTGGGCCGGCGCCCGGCTGATAGTAAAATTGCGGATTGGGATGCCAGTGCTCCATGCCGCGCCCCATCATGAAGGCGGTGCCGGTGACGGCGCGGCCGATCGCGCCCTCGTCCATCAGGCGGCGCGCCCGCCGTCCGGCTGCGCCGAGAAAAGTGTCGGGGGCCGAGCCTAGGAGCAGATTGCGCTTCGCCGCCTCGGCGACAAGCCGGCGGCCGTCCCTAGCCGAGGTTGACAGCGGCTTTTCGGTGAAAACATGCTTGCCCGCCGAAAGCGCCGAAAACGAGATGTCGAAATGCGCCGCCGGGACGGTCAGGTTGAGGACAAGGTCGATGTCCGGATCGGCTAGAAGCGTGTCGACGCTGACTGCCCGGATGCCGTATTCGCTGCCGCGCAGTGCCGCCAGTTCGGTGGAAATGTCGGCGCATGCACGCAACTCGAGGCCGCCGAAGAGCGCCGCGTTGCGCAGATAAGTCATCGAGATGTTGCCGCATCCGACAATGCCGATACCGAGCTTAATCTGTGATTTTGCTTGCATTTTCGAGTCTGCCTCCCAACGCGATGACACTTCGGCGGGCCTGCTGAATCGGTCGCGAGCCGCAATCACAGCCCGCTATACAGCACTTTAAATATTGACGCGCGTAAAATTTTTGCAGAACATGCGAAAATGCTGGCGCAACATTGGAGGCCCCAGCCTTCAGGGGAGGAAATGACTGACATGAAAAACGGCCGACCGCCGCTACGAAGCCTGTGGGTCACGTCACCATCGCCGATCGCCGGCAATTTCTCATCGGCGCCGGCATGCTGGGCGCCGCAGCGCTCGACACGGGTCTCGGCATTCGACCGGCGCGGGCGCAATCACGTTCCGAAATCAGCTTGCCAGCGCCGCCTTCTTCGGCAAGGAAACCTTTGGCGACCTAATCAAGGCCTTCAACGAACGGCAGGACCGCAAGGCTAACGCGGGGCGGCATCAAGGAATGAAAGGACGATCGTGAAAGACCTGAAAGTCGGTTGCCAGACCTTTACCTGGGAAATGCTCGGAGAGGGCTTTGCCGGCGGCCCGGACGATCTCTTGAAGGCGATCGCCGATGGCGGCTATGCCGGCATCGAGATCACCGACACGATGATCGGCCGATATGCCGACAAGCCGGCGGAGTTCGCGACCGCGCTCAAGGCGTCAGGCCTGACGCTCGTCTCCTTCGCCTTCGGTTCCAAGAGCGGCTTCACGCTCAAGGAGAAGATCGGCAACGACCTCGAGACCGCGAAGCGATGGATCGACTTCGCTGCTGCCTTTCCGGACACGCTGGTGTCGATGGGCTCGGCGACAGTCGTCTCCGACGGCCCGCGCGACGACAAATTTGCCATCGCCGCGGAGGTCTACAACAAGGCGGGGGAGCTAGGGCGCAAGGCGGGCGTCCAGGTCGCGGTGCATCCGAGTTCGCACCACAACACGCTGCTCTTCGATCGCGCCGACTACGACCGGATCTTTGGGCTGGTCGATCCGTCGCTCGTCGGCTGGGTGCCGGATACCGGCCACATCTTGCGTGGCCATCGGAACATGGCCGATACGCTCACCACCTATCGCGACCGCATCCGCTACGTGCACCTGAAGGATGTCGATGCCAGCGGCACATGGGCGATGCTCGGCAAGGGCGTCTGCGATACCGCGGCGGTGATCGACATCGCCAGTGCAGCGCCACGCTTCAATGGCTGGCTGGTGCTGGAAGAGGAATCCGAGACCGCGGCCCCCGAAACCGCGGCCGCGGGAAAGGACCAACCCCACAACAAGCGCCGGGTAGGGGCCGCAGGGAGAGTACAAGAGAAGCCAGCACAACCGTGCCGCACGGGTGGGGTTGCGGGGCG
>NZ_JAMYOT010000050.1:0-26777 GCF_040320005.1 Mesorhizobium sp. M0816
GGCGAGGACAATTTATGCCGCGTAGAGCGTTCCGATTTCCGTCTTCCTGTAGCCATAAACACCTCCTGGTATGAGGGTGTTGCGACGACCGGTTGAATCCGCCATGAAAGCCTGCGTCAAAGTGGTGATTTGACCATCTGGGTGAAGGATGAGGCCCTGTCTTTATGGACGGCGCGGAGGCGGACATCGCGGGGTGGTCAGCCGAAATACTCGGATCTGGCGATTACGTTGTGCTTGACCCTGCGCGTCGTCTACGGGCTGGCGTTGCGCCAGACCCAAGGCTTGATGCGCAGTGTCGCGGCGCTGATGGGGTTCGATATTGCCGTGCCTGACTTCTCCACCCTGTCTCGCCGGAGCAAAGAGCTGGCGTTGCCGTCGACAAAGTCCCGAGCCACAACATCAGGTCCGGTCGATCTGGTTGTCGACAGCACCGGCTTGAAGGTCTTCGGCGAGGGCGAGTGGCTGGAAAACAAGCACAAACCAAGGCCAAACGCAAAAGATGGCGCAAACTGCACCTTGGTCTCAGTCTTGTCAGTGGTGAGATTGTTTGTAAGGGCCACGGCGCTCCCCTCGTGCGGGGCATGAGGTGAATGTGCGAAGAATCCCCCCGATCGCGAGAGACGGAGGGCCTACGTGGGAGCAGACGGCAAAATGGACGTCCATTTGGACGTCCCAACAGCTGGCTACGCAGGCCGGCTCGAGGTTCTGGACGGTCCAACGGGACGGCGGGTTCGCTCGGAGGCCGATAGAGCCCGGATTTCGGCCGAGAGCCTGATGCCGGGGGTGTAGGTGGCGGCGGTCGCACGCAAGCATGGCGCGACCCGCTGGCAGGTCTATGATTGGCGGCGTCGCCTTCGTCAGGGACAACTGGCACTGCCGGAAGCATGGCGCCGATGTTCGCGCAGCTGATGGTGGACGAAACCATCGGCGCCTCAGCGGAGGATGAGGCCATCGAAATCGACACCGGCGAAGGTGGAAATCGTGATCGACGACATGGTGATCCGAACGGCGGTTGACCTCGAGCAGCTGTCGCAGGTGATCCGAGCGGTTCGGGCCTCGCGATGATTGCACCGGGCGCCGATCTCAAGATCTACGTGGCGACCCGGCCGGTTGACTTCCGGCGCGGCATGGACGGATTGGCATTGGCTGTGCAGGAGATGCTAGGCCTCGACCCATACTGTGGGGCAGCCTTCGTCTTCCGGGCCAAAAGGGCTGACAGGATCAAGATTTTGGTCTGGGATCGCACCGGCCTTGTGCTCATTCACAAGCGGCTCGAGGGCTCGAAATTCGTCTGGCCGCAGGTTCGCGACGGGGTGATGCGCATGTCGCCGGCGATGTTCGCGGCCTTGTTCGAAGGGCTGGACTGGAGACTGGTTCGCCCCGAGCGGGCACGGCGTCCGCAGTTGGCCGGATGAGTGTGGCACAGTGACTCAGCTGCGTTGTCTCCGATGGCGTTCTCGGAGATCAGGTGGTTGACTTAGTGCATGAATCTGACGGTTCTCCAGGAAGAGAACGAGCGTTTGAAGGCGCTCTTGGCCCAGACGCAAGCGACCCTGGCCGAGCACCAGGCTGCCTTAGCTGCATCCGAGGAGGCGCGCCGCCGGCTGGAGAGCGTCGTCAGCCAGCTCAATCACGAGAAGTTCGGCGCCAAGTCCGAGAAGCTGCATCCCGATCAATACCACCTGCCACTCGAAGACGTGGAGATCGCGCAGGGCGTGCTCGATGCCGCGCAGGAAAAGGCGCAGCGGGTCATCCGGGGGCGTTCGGACGGCTCGTCCGGTTCGCCCCAGCGCAATCGTGGCCACTTGCCTGCCCATCTGCCGCGGGTGGAGCGGATCATCGAGCCCAGGAGCACGCTGTGTCCGTGCGGCTGCGGCGAGATGGCCAGGATCGGCGAGGATGTCAGCGAGCGGCTCGACGCAATCCCGGCGCAACTGCGCGTGCTGGTCACGCGGCGCCCGAAATACGCTTGCCGGCGCTGCTCGGGCGCCGTCGTGCAGGCGCATGCGCCCGAGCATATCGTGCCCGGCCTGCCGACCGAGGCGCTGATCGCCCAAGTCATCGTCGCCAAGTTCGGTGATCATTTGCCATTCTACCGGCAGGCCGAGATCTACGCCCGCCAGGGCATCCAGCTGGATCGGGCGACATTGGGCAACTGGGCAGGCCGGGCCTGCTTCCATCTCAAGCCCATAGCCGACCACATGCGCGGGCATCTGGCTGCGGCCGCGCACCTGTTCATGGATGAGACCCGGCACCGGTGCTCGATCCCGGACGCGGCAAGGTCAAGAAGGGCTTCTTCTCGGCAATCGCTTCCGATGAGCGCGGCCATGGTGGCCAAGGCCCGCCCATCGTGCAGTTCCACTATGCGCCGGGACGCGGCGGCGAGCATGCCGAGCGCTTCCTTCAAGGCTTCGGCGGACAATTCCTGCAGGTTGACGCCTATGAGGGCTATGACCGGCTGACACGCCTGGAGCGGCCACGAGGACCATGGATGCTCGTCCATTGCTGGAGCCACCTGCGCCGACGTTTTGTGAAGCTGGCGCGCAACACCAAGTCCCCGATCGCCGAAGCCGCCGTGCGCCAGATCGCTACGCTCGAGGCGACGGTGCGCGGCATGACGCCACAAGCTCGGCTCGCCGCCCGACAGCAGTACTCCACCACGATCATCGCCGCCTTGAAGCCGTGGTTTGAAAAGCAATTGTCGATGATCTCCTCGGGCTCAAAGCTGGCCGAAGACATCCGCTATGGTCTTGCCCATTGGGAAGGGCTAACTCGCTTCCTCGGCGACGGCCGGCTTGAGCTCGACACCAACCCAGTCGAAAACGCCATCCGACCACTATGCTTGACCAGAAAAAATGCCCTGTTTGCAGGTCACGAAGTCGGGGCCGAAAATTGGGCGCTGCTCTCATCCGTTGTGGCGACTTGCAAGCTCAACGACGTCAGCCCCGTCGCCTACCTTGCCGAAACCCTCGACGCCATCATCATCGGCCATCCGCAGAGCCACATCGAGGAACTCATGCCTTGGCGATTCCGGAAGACGTCAAGCCCAAATCCATAACCCTTCTGTGGCGACGTGTTCGTGTTCCGCGCCAAGCGTCTCGATCGACTTCGCTGCATTTACTGGGACGGATCAGGCACGATCCTGGTGACGAAGTGGCTTGAGGCGGGCAAGTTCGTTTGGCCGCCGATCCGCGAGGGCTCAATGCAGATGAGTGCCCAGGAGTTCTCGCTTTTGCTGACCGGTATTGACTGGACGCGCGTCAAACAAAACGCGGTGAAGAGGCCTCAAAAGTAGGCTGATCCTATTGGTTTTGCTTGAGGATTCAGGCTCATATGGTAGGGTCTGCCATGCCGCTTCGACCCGATCCCTTGCCCCAGGATGCTGCGCAATTGATCCGGATCATTCTCTCGCTCGGCGAAGAGAACGCCGATCTCAAAGCGCGCGTTGCCTTCCTCGAGGGCCAGCTCTTTGGGCCAAAATCGGAGAAGATGACGACGATCGACCCGACGCAGGTGACGCGCGATCTGGGCGATCTCAGCGACATTCCCGAGGCGGCCAATGACGATGTTGCACCCGTGGCTGAAGGGTCAAAGCAGCAGCGACGATTGCCGTCACGCAACAACGGCCGTTTACCAAGCACCTCCCGCGGTATGAAGAGCTCATCGAGCCGGAGAGCAAGATTTGCCCGTGCTGCTCGTTCGAACTGCATTGCGTCGGCACGGACGTGAGTGAGGCGCTCGACATCGTGCTGGCGGTTGTCCGGGTAAAGCGGACGATCCGGCCGCGTTATGCATGCCGGGCCTGCGAAAGCGTTGTTGTGCAAGCGCCCGCGCCGGCACGGGTGATGGACGGGGGCATGGTGACCACGGCGTTTGCCGCGCATGTCGCCGTTTCGAAGTTTGCTTGGCATTTGCCGCTGCATCGCCAGGCGCAGATGCTTGCCTCCTGCGGCGTGATCATCGATCGCGGCACGCTCGGCGCCTGGGTGACGCGGGTCGCCTGGTGGCTCGAGCTTCTCTACGATGCGCTTACCGCCTTCATCCGCTCCCAGCCTAGAGTGTTCTGTGACGAGACGCCGCTTCCGCGGTTCGATCCGGGGCGCATGGTCCGGCGCCGCCGGCGGTGGCCTATACTTTTGCCGAAAGCCGCAGCGCTCGCGAGGTCGAGGGGCAACTGTCGTTGTTTGCCGGCGTGCTTCAGGTTGATGGCTATCAAGCCTATAAAACTTTGGCCAAGCGCAGGGGGAAGAGCAATGTCGCCCCCATGCGGCTGGCGTTCTGCCTTGCTCACGCACGACGCAAGTTCGTCGATGTCGTCAAGCTGACCGGCTCTTCGGAGGCGCTGTCGATCCTGGCCAGGATCGCCGAGGTCTATCGCATCGAGGCGAAACTGCGCGGCGAAAGTGCCGATACCCGGCTCACGGTACGGCGTCGCGAGACAGCATCATGAGAGAACTGAAGGTCCAGCTCAGCGAACTGAGCGAAGAGGTGTCGTCAAAATCGGCGCTTGGGAAGGCCGTCTTCTACGCGCTCAATCATTGGAGCGGACTGGCAGCCTTCCTGGAGGATGGCCGGATCGAAGTGGACTCCAATGTGGTCGAGCGCTCAATGAAATCGGTGGCTCTGACGAGGAAGAATTCGTTTTTCGTGGGCAACGAACGCGGTGGCAAGTCCTTCGCGGTCCTGGCATCGGTCGTCAACACAGCAAAACTTAACGGCGTGGATCCTGAAATCTGGCTTGCCGATGTGCTGGAACGCATCATCTCCGGCAAAGTGAAAGCCAACCGGATGGAAAGCCTCTTGCCGTGGGCTTGGAAGGCGGAACGCGAGGACATTGCAGATCAGGAGCGACGGGCGGCATGACAGAGAGCAGCCAGGGGACGGCGGCACGACCGAAGCTCGATGACGAGGCGTTCGAAGCCTTCATCAGGCCACGTCGTCCAGTGTCACCGATCTGGTCGATGAGCGGCCTCGACGACTATCTCACGGCTCTCATCATCGGCCCGAGGTTTATCGACCCACGTCAGTGACGGCCCGGAAGCCCTGAACCCGCCAGTAGAAACAACCGAGCATCGGGCCGTGCAGACCATCGGTGCGGAATACAACCGGATATCGGCGAGCCTCGGCGAAACGCCGAAAGACCACCGGCCCAGGTTCACCAAGATCGATGATCTAACTTCGATGCCATGGACTGGGACGTCTGCTTCCTGATAGGAACCGGGTTCGCCCCCAAGCTGTGGCGGCCCGTCATTCGCGGCCATGCCGTCACCGGCGATATCATCGCGCCAATCCGCAAACTCAGCGAGACGAAACGGCCCGCCACTCACGAGGATGCTGCTGCGGTCGGCGAAGCCCTCGTCAACATCCGAAGCTACTTCATGCCAACGCGCGCAAAGCAGAAGTCCTGAAACAACGGACGGCTCCTCGTCTCAACAGACTAAAGCCGTGGGCTGCTCGTCGCGCTCACATCCGAACAGGCAATAGTATGTCTATGGCCTGAGCTTGCAGCGAGTATATCGGCACGGCATCTCAAGCGCTGCGGATAGGAGGCGCTGAATGTCTTCCTTTGAATAGAGATAAGGCCGTGCCCGCTTCGGGCGAAAGGGTAGCAGCAACCCGTCTGGGGGAATCTGGGTCCTCGGGTCAGCGGCCTGGCCAACCGGGCAACCGGGCAAATCCAACGGTCGGGGCGAACTCAGGACGACCGGAGAAGACTTGGGGCACGGTCATATCAGCTTCGCCGCTGCTTACGCACGAGTACACAAATGCGCAAATACACAAACAAAGAAAGACTACAAAGCCATATATCCTGCCAAGCCAAGCCAAGCCAAGCCAAGCCAAGCGCCCTGACGACCTCTCGGTTGATGCTTCAGACCCGCCTCGTGTATGTTTTTTTGCCTACCAACCTTGCAAACTCCTGTGTTTCGAACAGGAGTTTCGAGGGAGTCCCAACTAACCAACTAACTATTGTCCCGAAGTGGTGATTGCGATGGACTTGCGGCCATACGATGGCGTCATCTCTGCTACATCTGTATCGAGTAAGTACCATCGGCGATGGTGCACTAACGTCGAACGCGAAGACATGCAGCATTTCCTCGCGATCGTTCGGACGGACCGCTTCAGTTGCCAAGAGGAAGGTGTATGGGTCCGCGATACGATGAATGGGAATTGCGACATCGTGGCCCATGGACAGATGAGTTGGCCCTCCCTATGCCCTCCACCGACTGGCCAAGTGCGTCTGGTTGGGATGATTAGGGTCGCCGCCGCTAATACGCGAATGTTGGTCCTGGCTCCGCGTTGAAATACATTCGGTTATTTAATCTCCATTTCCGTCTGTCGAGTTTGTTGGTCATATTATTTTTGTTTCCAGTTTCGTTGGTTTATGTCTTTTTTGCTCCGGGCGTTGTGTTTTGTGTCGTTCACTGTGCTCAAAATAAAAGTCAGGAAATTTTGTACGTCTATCTTCCTCTCCGTTTTCTTCTCATTTGCATTGAGCCATTTTTATGGGTTAATGGATACACTGTTATACGCGATGAATAGGTGCAAACGCAAATCGTGCTTCGTAATGCCACCCAACATAACGGACTGCATGACAATGAGATCTGATGATCTAAGCCAATATTATTGTCTGCTTGTACTTTAATAATCTATTAGCATGAATATAGCATCCGACCTCCGGCACTAAATAACTCACTAAGTGATGTAAACTTCGCCTCGGTTTTTGGACGCGGCAACTCCCGCGCTGAGCGAAATTAAAACGGAGGCCGTACGGCCTCCGTTCTCTTTTGCGCGGAAGTGCCGCGACCAAAAACCGAGGCGAAGTTTACATCGAAATATGCCGCCGCAGCGGCACACGGTTCAAGCGGCTCGGCTACCGAGCGATCACTCGTCCTAAACTTGATTGTTTATAAGAGGCGCCATCTCAAATGACCTTAATTGGGGGCAAATAAGCAGCGCGCTCACCACTGAAATAAACGACACATTTATTAAAAGGTCCCAGCTTTATTTCTAAAACACATCACATACCCGTCGCATATGACGGTTATAATACAACATTAAGAGCTCATAGAGCAAACCATAATGCAGAAACACAAAACGCACAACATCACAAATACGCGCCAGGCCGATCTGTGGCAGCTTTGATCACTGCAGTATCGCCTTCCCCCATGCCACCATGTTCGGCTGCACGCCGCCAACGGCAGCCACGAACCAGTCGCGCCCCAAACTAGCGCAAGCAGCCGGAGGTTGGGCCGGAGATTGGGGCGATACCAGCCTGGTGAGCCCTTCAAAGCTCTTATTAGCAACAGCAGTGCGGGCATCCTGCTCAGTCATATAGTGGTACGTTATGGGACCAGCAGCGTGCTGAATATTGTATATATTCAGGCTGGCCACGATCAGGCTCTTCAGCACGTCAGGTGTATCATCGATGATTGGGTCGCCAACCTCCCAAGGCATCGCGAGGAAGAAAAGGGGACAGCCGTTTAGTTTTGCTCTTGATTGACGAAGAAAGAAGGATTGTGGTGATAGCAAGAGTAACGGTTGGGGTATAAATACACGTATGGGATGCTTCGTAACCTTTTGCCCTTGCAAGAGGTTACGTGCTTCTTGGGCGAGGGTGACACACAACGATCCTCGTATAAGGGAATGGACAAATACTGTTCTAGCGGCGGACTACGACAGAAATAGTAACATATTCTGTGCAGCCATTCGCGCTCGCTATAGTTCAAGGGGCCCAGCTTTTCACGTTCTGAACAGGGCTACCCGGATTGCTAATTCAACAACACGTCACATCTTTCCAAGAGCAAGTTGCCGATACGAATTCTGGAGGAGCCAGGTCAGTGCCGCTCCTCGAACACTGACGAAAGTGACAGGGGTTGGCATTGGAAAACGACAGAAAATGACATCCCTGATGTAAACGTCGCCTCGGCTTTGGACACGCGAACCCGGGAGTGGCGGGCCCCGCCTAGCTCGGGCCCGCCGCAGGCGGGCCTCGAGCTAGGTGCCCCTGGGGCCCGCCACTCCCGGGTTCGCGTGTCCAAAGCCGAGGCGACGTTTACATCGAAATATATCCTGCCGCCGCCGCTGGCAGCCCAGACCTTCAAGAGAGGGCGCGACTTCGCGGCACGGCTAGGCCACGCCGCTGCAACGGTCCACGGCGGGAAACAAAGTACGCGTCCGAGGAGGGCCGCTTTGCGGGCGAACGGAGGGTGTAGCTGACTGTCGGTATGGATATCGCTACTGACTGTCGCCAAGTCACTCGTCTCGAGATTGTTGACACTGGCCGCCGGCGCCGCTGGTCGGAGGGGGAGAAGCTGCGGATCGTCGAGGAGAGCTATTCGGCTCCGCGGCAAGCATCCGCGACAGCGCGGCGTCACGGGATTTCCACCCCACTGCTGTTTGCCTGGCGCAAGGCGCATCGCGAGGGTCGGCTTGGCGAAGATGGCGTCTGCGGTTTCGTGCCAGCGATGATCGTACCGGAGCAGCCAGAGAAAGGTCCAGAACCGGCTGACGGGCTGGCCGCAGGGTCATCGTCGAGCCCGACGTGACGTGGAAGCGCTGCTTCGGATCATGCGCGGCCTGGAAACGCTGCGATGATCCCAATTCCGACGGGGGTGCGAGTGTGGCTGGCGACGGGTCACACCGACATGCGCTGCGGCTTTCCCAGCCTTGCTCTACGCGTGCAGGAGATCTTGAAGAAGGATCCGCTGAGCGGTCATATTTTTTGCTTTCGCGGTAAAAGAGGTGATCTCTTGAAAATCATTTGGCATGCCCTGCCGAAGCATCTGCCGCGCTGCGAGGAAGTGATCGAGCCGGAGAGCACAGTCTGCTCCTGTTGCGGACTTCCCCTCCATCGCATCGGCGAGCATGTCAGTGAGGCCCTCGATATCGTTCCGGCACTGCTGCGCGTGATCCGCACGATCCGGCCCAAATATGCCTCACATGGGGATTACATGGTCAAGTGTGATTTTCCTCCTTCGCACGGTCCAAGGTCTGAGCCCGATCACGTGACGCGGCCCGGTCGCCGGGCCTCATCCACCTCACATGCGGCCGCCGCTCCTGGCGGCAGCACCAATATCCCGCTTGCGGCGGGCGCAGGCTCAGGAAGACGAAACCATTCTGCCGATCGGCTGTTGAGGCCATGCATATTTTCGGTTCGCCCACCTGGATCCGAAAGGCTGATCAGGCCTTTGCGGAATGGAGGAAAAGGATGATGGAAGCGGTCATGCGGTTTTCATGAGCGCTCCCTCGATGATGACGCCGGCGGTGGCGTATTTCCACAGCGCCACCAGCAGCTTGCGGGCGAGCGCGACGATCATCGCCTTCTTGAGGCGGCCGCCGTTGCGCGCCACCCGTTCGCTGAACCAGCGGGCCAGGCCCGAGGCCGGCTGATGGCGCAGCCACAGCCAGGCAAGCTCGACCATCGTCGTTCGCAGCCGCGGATTGCCTGCCTTCGACACGCCTCTGTTCGTGATCGATCGTGCCGCTCTTCCATGGGGAAGGTGCCAGTCCCGCGTAGGCGGCCACCTGCCTGCGGTTGTTGAAATGCCGGAACAGCCCTTCGGCGTGGAGGATCGTCGCGAATTCCGGCCCGATGCCCTTCAGCTTGAGCAACATCGCCGCCGGCGTCGAGGCGTCCACCGCCGTCGCGGCCAGCAGCGCGTCGCGCTCGGCCTCCACCGCCTTGATCTGGCCGAGCAGCAATTCGAGACGGTCCAAGTTCGCGGCCGATCTGGGCCTTCATACGGCCGCAGGGCGCGGGCATCGCCGGTCCGCAGTTCTTCCAGGCGATCGCGCCGGTCGCGGCGCAAAGGCTCGTAGTCGCGGATGCCCTGGCTGAAGAGCAGGCCTTTGATGCGGTTGACGTGCTCGACCCGTTCGGCGACCAGCACCTTGCGCTCGCGGTTGGTCCGGCGGCGATCCTCATTCTCGGGCGTCGGCACCCGGACCATCGAGCAGACGCGCGGCTCACCCCGCTTGACGGCCAGCAGGGCGCGGATCAGCGCCTCGCCATCAAGCCGATCCGTCTTGGCGCGACGGTGGCGGCGCGACACTGCGATCGATGCCGCATCGACGATGTGACTTTCGATCCAGTCCTCGCGGTTCAGCACCCGGTCGATCCAGAAGCCGTCCAGCCCCGCCTCCTGGATCACCACCAACGGATAAAAGATTGCGCCAAGATCCACGCGGACAGCGGCTTGTAGCTCGGATTGATCGGCGGTCGAAAGATGCATGAAGGGCCTCCAAAGAGCGAGTTGCGATAGCCCACTCTGTCAGAGTGCGGGCCACGATCCACTCCCCATGGGATCTGCCGGGCCTGCGAGGCCCATGTCGTCCAGGCGCCGGCGCGAGCGCGAGTAATGGACGGGGGCATGGCAACGACGGCGCTGGTGGCGCATGTGGTCGTCTCCAAGTTCGCCTGGCATCTTCCTCTCTATCGTCAGTCGCAGATCTTCTCGGGTTACGCCATCCATCTCGACCGTGGCACGCTCGGCGGCTGGGTCGGACGGGCCGCCTGGTGGCTGAGGCCGCTTTACGATCGCCTGCTTGCCTTCATCCGCTCGCAGCCGCGGTTGTTTTGTGACGAAACGCCGCTGCCGCGACTTGATCCGGGACGCAAGCGGACGAAAGTCTGCCAGTTGTGGGCCCAGGCCGTCGATGATCGTCCATGGCAGGGACCGGCTCCGCCGGCAGTCGGCTATGTGTTTGCAGAAAGCCGGGGAGCCGGAGAGATCGAGGGACAGCTTTCAACATTCGATGGCATTCTCCAGGTTGATGGCTATGCCACAAGGCTCTGGCGCCCCGTTCTCCGCGGTCATGCCGCAACCGGCGACATCATCGCCCCGATCCGGGACACAACGGGGTGAACTCCCGTCTCGGCGAGGCGGGGTCGCCGCCGTTGCAAAGGCGATCGTCGCCACCCGCTCGTACTTCACGCCCAAACGAGTCAAAGCGGCCCGCAGCTGAATCCTGCCTCTGTCAAGCAAGGACAACCGTGCGGTGCTCGTGACGCTTACCCTCACTCAGCAAACACCATCGATGATTTGCGGATAGTTCACGGCCGACGAACTATTGGCCGATGTTGCGCTCCTGCAAGGCGATGATCCGATCAAGTAGCTCGCGCTGGGGGTTCAGGGCGTGGTCTTCTTCCGGCTCCGGCATAGGCGGGGCCCGAGGTGCTTGAGCGCCCTCAAGCCCATGATCTTCGCCATCTTCCTCCAGCCATTGTTTGTCTATAGCCTCATGTACCAGCCTATGTTGGGCCTCCTCATCCAAGGTTGCTTCGTCTGCCTTGTGCTCGAGCCGGTGCTCTTCCGAATAGTGGTCGGCGACATCGTAATATTTCTCGTCCTGACCCACATCGACGTCATCCGTAGCGAAGTGGCTCGCTTGGCCGACTCCGAAGGCATGATCGGCCGCATCGCCAGCGTCGCCTGCCTGGTCCCGCTCGTGCGCGGGTAGCGGCGAGGGCTCAGCGGGCGTTCCGCAGTGTCCGATCGGCTCCGGGTCCGGCAAAGGGCCGGTCTGGCTCTCGAAGATGCGGCTCAGGGTGCGGTCTGAGTAATATTTCACTTTATGAAGGAGCAGCGGCGGCCGGCCCTTTATGAGAACGATCTCGCTGTTCTCATCGATAAGGCGGACCTGTTCCGGTCGTAGCAGGTTGGCTCCCTGCTCCGAGAGCTGGATGTTGGCGTCGAACATACGGCTCTGGCTGAAGGACTTCGACTTGGCCCGGAAGGTATAGTCGCCGATTGACTTTGAAATGTAGGTCGGCGTCTCGTCGTCGGCCGTTGCCATGAAGACCTGCACGCCGGTGTTGCTGAGGAAATTTTCCTTGCCCGACTGTTCATAGGCACTCGTCAAGGCCGACAGGCTCTGGATGATGAACATGAACCGGCCCTTGTAGCCGGCGATGGTGGTGACGGCCGTCTCGACTGCCTCCAGCTTGCCGAGATGCTTAAACTCGTCGAGCAGAAACAGGACCTCGAATATCTCATCCTTGGTTGGCATGGTCCGCTGCATTACCGACACGACCTGTTGGAAGAAAAGGCGAACTAGCGGCGCGATCACCTCAAGGTCGTTCGGGGTTACGCAAAGATAGATTGTCGTCGGGTCGCGGCGCAGATCATAGATAGAGAAGTCGGATGTCGTGGTCGCTGCCTTGATCAGCGGGTCCGCCCACAAGTTGAGGCCACCGTCGCCCAGCACAGAAGTGTAGGAGGTAAGGATCTTGGTGTCGTTACCGGCCATGTTGTCGAAGATGCGCCGCGCCTCTGGACTCTGGCACTCCTCTGCCAGTTGAGCGAAAAGCTTGTACTTTTCTCCTGGCAGCGTGAACAGGTCATAAACCGCGCCGATCGAAGGCGTTCCGCGCTCGATGCAAGCCAGAATGCCGGCGACGAAAAGATCGCGTGCACCGTCGATAAAGCCTTCCGACCCCTTGCCCTTGGGCGCAATCAGGTTGTGAGCAAGACGTCGTGCTTCGCTGAATCGCCGCTCCGGCGGGATCGAGACGATGTCGAGAACTGGATTGTAGCTGTGTGTGCGGCCGGCCCGGTCCATCGGGGCGAACTTGAAGATGCGGTCGCCACGGGCTTTTCGCGCACGCGAGGTTAATTCGAACAACTCCCCCTTGACGTCGAGCGCCAGCACCGAGCCGTTGAAGGTCAGCAGTGTGGGAATGACAACACCGACGCCCTTCCCGGCGCGGGTCGGCGCCACCACCAGGCTATGTGGCTGCTCACCATAACTCAGATATTGCCCGGGCAATCGCGGACCTATTGTTTTACCAAAGATCGGTCCGGAAATCTTTTGGTAGGGCATGATATAACCGGCCTTTTTCATCTCGCCGAAGCGAGCCCAGCGGGCTGTGCCATGGTGCTGTGGCTTGAACACGATGAGAGTCAGAATGAACAAAGTGACAGCGACGGTGAAGCCGGTGACCATTAGCCCACGATAGAAGACGGGCCTCACATCGCCGGCGTAGAAGGGTGTTTCGTACCAGAAAGCAAGGATGTCGAAGCCCTGGATAGCTTGGGACGTGACGCCATGTTGGAAGTTGGCATAGGTGCTCGCCAAGAACAGTCCCGCGACCAGCGAGAACGCCCCACCGAGCAGAACCGTACCCGTCTTCCGGCGCGAGTCCACGGCTCGATCATCCCCGTCCGATACAGGCTACGGCGCGCGCGTCCAGGCCTGCTCTCTTGGCTGCTTCATCGCGGCGTTTCGCTGCTTCCATCATAGCCATTCGCCTGTCATTAGATGATTGGCTATTCGAGGCCTGCGGCTTAACCGCGGCAACAGGGTTCGCCCCGTTGTGGGGCTGCGCGGCATCAGCCTGAGCTCCAAGTCGTTTCAACGCAATGGGAGGAGACAAACCCGGCCGCCCGTCTGCCTGGGCTTTCGCTGCAGCCATCCTAATTCTGGCGAGGTTGTCGTTGGAACTCTCCTTCGATGACGCATTTGCGTCTTCAGCATTTTTTCTGTTGTCGTTGTCCACGAACGTCTTATCGGCGCCAGATCTACCTTGTCGGCCGGGAGGTTGCGGTTTACTGAGATCATCTTGACCCGTGTCGGAATCAATCGCGTTCTTCAGGCTGGCCTGCTCCAGCTCTTTCGCGGCCTCGGCAGTGCGGTTTGTCTGGGAGGGCCGCCGCATGCCGGTTGGCGTGACTAGGACATTCTTCCACGCTTCTTTATGCTGTGCTGCTTCTTCGGCTCCCATTTCGCGCGCCTTACGCTCGTCTCTGGTGAGCCTTTTCAGGTCCATACTAAGCTTCACTCCAAGAATTTTTTTTGATACGATCTTCGTACCATTGGAAAAATACCTGCTCTCGCTTTTGTAGACCTTGCCGAACGTGTGCTTGGCTCCGGTTCGCTGATTTGTCTTCTCATCAAACGTCGCTGATCTTTTATTCAGCAACCTTCGATGGGATCTAATGTTCCTGCCCACCTCGTTGCCATTCACATCCAGGAGAGACTGGTATGTTTTGCTGCCGAAGAGACTCTTAATCTCCGTTTCCTTGGTTCGCCCATCTCGCGATTTTCTCGAACATCTCCGAAACCCGCGCGTTTTGCGTCCAACCAGTTCCAGATTACCATCCTCGTCCCGCTCGAAGACCTCTGTTTTGGAGCCTTTCCTGCGGGTCAGGATGCGATATTTCTTGTTGTCGGGACCACTTTCGTACGGAGCGCTCATCTCCTCTGAAATGGCGCGGAAAATCCTACCATCGCGCAAACGGTTCGTGAAATAGCTTGTGCGGATCAGATTGCCGGTTTCATCGCGTTCCCACCGTTCGCGGAAGCTCCCGTCATTGCGCTCGCGGCTTAGAGAGCGAAGTTCACCCTTGCCGTCAAACTCGTAACTCCTTTTCTTCCGCCATCCCTCCTTCTCAAGTCGGCCGATATAAACATTTCCCGAGTCGGGGTCGCGTTTCAAGACCTCTGTCGTCCTGTTGACAATGCCGCTCCTGCGGGTGCGCTCGCCATCCTTGTGGATTCTCAGCCTCTTGTTGCCTATCAGCTTAAAGCCGACCTCTCCGCGATAGCCCTCCTCGACACTGTCAAAGATGTCCATCTCCTTGGCATATCGCTTTTGCTTGCTTGGTCGCTCGAGCTCTCGCTTTATTCTGCTTGCTTGTTCGGCCGTCTCCAACGCTCGAGAACGCTGATCTTCTGCACGCCTGGCTGAGCGTGCCTGCTTATACCCTGGATTGCGCAATTTAACTGGTTTTTTTCCAATATCAGCCATGTACGGTGCCTTCCTGCAAAAAGATGTCGATTGCCGGCGACAGCAAGGGAGAAATTTGCTCGGCTCATTCTCAACTGCGCCTGAACCGGCTCACGACGATTGCCCGATTCAAAGACTGTTGACGGCGTCGCGTATTCTATCGTTTCGCGCGTCATACCTGCTGCCAGGTGGAGGCTGCGGACTCGCCATGTCTATCACTTCGCCCAAATCGGAGCCGCGAGGCCACAGCAGGCTGTCAGTTACGCAAGTCGGCACATCCAGCTGTTTACCTTCATTCTTCTGCTGAGTAGATCTCTGCAGAGTCTGAGCTAGAGACGTAAATGTTGGTTTCGTATATATTCCGCCCCTTTCGGTTCTTCCATCGTCTGCATAGAAAATCCTGTCCGGCGCATAGGTCTCCATTATGGACACGCCATCTTCAAGGTCAACCGACTCGCCTTCGACAAGGGATCCGTCCACCTCCACAAGTACACGAGAATGTGAGGCGTATTTGTCGAGCATCTGACCCCAAACAGGCATGAATTTGCCCCACTGCGGATTGATTCCGTGCTCGCTGCACACCTCGTCGAAGTATTCCGGATGCCCACGCGCAACAAAATCTGGCGGGGCGAATGTATTTCCTTCAGGCATTCTTATGATCATCCGGTGATCCATCGCATCCATGGACGGATTTCCTTGAACGGCCGTCACAGCGGGGTCTGTTGTTTCCAGTTCCTTTATAACATCGTTGATCGGAAAGTACATCGTGTCGATCTTTACGTAGGCACTATGAGTATTCCGGTTGCAGCCTCGGTCTTCACCGACATAGTCCCGCAAACGGTAGGTTGCGTGATTAACACCCAGCGTACGTTCGATATAGTTGATGGTTTGGTAGCCGTGGAGTTTCGACTTCAGCCAAATCTGGCCGCCGAGCTCGGCCTCCAATTCCCACGGGGTAGCCTGCTCATAATCATCGTTCGGAAGACGCGAAAACCCCTTTATCTTGCCGTCCGGCCCTCGATGCAGGATGTCTGGTGCCTGTTCGCCGCTTGTGTACGGGTTCTTATAGGCAAAGTCGCGCCTCCTATCCCCTGCTGGCGTTTTATAGATCTGCTTCTCGCCTAGCAGTTTATAGACCGGAACCTTTTCCGGCTTTCCGTCCTTGAATACAGTTTTACCGTTTTGATCTTTCTTAACCGCTTCGCCGCTTTGGTAGAGCTCGTTGTCGCGCTCTGCGGTCAGACCTAGCGATGTCGTTATCTTCCTGAATTCGTGGTCTTTATCGTCCTTAGTTGTCTGTTGGCCGTCCGGTGCCTTTATGGCATGCCAAAGGCCGTTCTTAGTGTAATAGTTATCGTTATACCTTATGTACACAAGTTCCTTGTCTATCTCTTTGGGCGTCTTGCCACCAACCCCTTTAAGCGCCTGAAATTCGGTTCCCTTGAAGAACGTATAAACGTTTCTCTCTGGATTGTCCTCTGCGACATCCCGATCCACGGGCACTACAGGAATGCCGTACTGTTTAAGTTTGATGTCTCGAACTCCAATCAACATACTTTCGTCCGACGGGAGTTGGGCGACGTTTGCTCGCCGCCCGGCCGCGAGCTTAAGATTTGTCATTCGTCGAGTAGAGACCTCCAGCGCGGCGTCCATCTCGACATCATCTGATTTGGCGCTAGACGCGGCATCGATTTTTTCATTATCGCCCACAGAAATGATCCTTCCGTAGTTTATTACACGTATGTCACTTTATTTTTTTGTTTTTTTGTCTCGGGCTTTCACTGCTCTTTTCATTGCCCTGAGGCGGCGCTCTCGGCCAGCCATGAACAGCTCCGGATTGTCCATCGGCGGGTATTCATCCGCATTCATGGTTGTATTAATCCGACCTGTAGGCCATTCGTCGCTTTCGGTGCGTTTGATAGCTGACTTTGGTGATGTTAAGTTCATTGGTGGAGCCTTACATTTATCGCTTTTCGACTTATTCGTCCTTCTATTTCCAATAGATTGTGCATGTATCTTGAATGGTCAACTGCAATTGTGTTACATCTGAAAGATCAACTGACGTGTTAAAATGCCAGGGCGGGGCTGAACGCAGCTTAGCAATCTATGTTTGGCCATGTAAGCTGGTTCGATGCACCAGTTGCCGGGCCATCCATCCAGGCGCTTTCGGTCATGATAAATATCGTCAAGATGTTCTGAACGCGGCCTCTTTCATCCAAACGGCGGGAGGCTGGAGAGCAAAGGCGGGGCTCTGGTGGCGATCGGCCATCGCGCCGGCGATTGGCAAGCCCGAGCAACCAGCACTGCATTCAATGTCATGCGCGCCCTGGCCGGCCACTCCGCTCTTTTGCTCTTTTTGCCATAGGTGATGGCTGTTTTGTTGCGCAAGTTCACACTGCACCCACAGCGTGAGCCAGCCACGAACGCCCTCATCAGCGCTATCGGCGGGTGACTTTCTTTTCGTTGTCAAAGAAAGTGCAAAGAGCGGAGCTAGCAAGTTTACGGCCGAAGGCCCGAGCACTTTCGAAACCCAACGGATCAAAATGCGCGAGGGCAATATCAACCAGCCGTCGCGGCATCATGCGCGACGTCGCAACGATGGCTAAGGGCTCCTCAACCGAGTAGGCCGGCGCGATTTCGGTGAACGAACCGTTGGGCAGCATCAACTCGTAGTCGTCCAAAGCACGCCGCAATATCATCTGCAGGGCCTTTGAAGGGCGAGACTGGGCACTCAATGCGTCAAAAGTCGCAGAGATGCCGCGGGCGGGAAGCGGAGCTGACAGAAACACCTGCACCTTCGGATCCGGGTCGTTGCGTTCGTTCGAAAAAAGAACGGTCCTTCTCGCGGCCAAAGCCCGGACCGGTACTGTTCTGTTGCCCGTCTGGCGACTGGTCGGCTCGCTTGATGCGATCGCTGCTGGCGGATTTGAGGAGGCCGGCAGGCTCGCCTGGTGAGCCCTCTGCGATTGGCCCCCCGCAAGCACCGAAACAGCCGGTTTGCGGATACCCATATCAACCCTCCAATGCCTTCTCTACGAAAGCACCGATCATGGCAAGCTCATCCAATGCGTGCTGATTGTTGCGCAACATCAGTCGCAATGCGGGAGTGTGGGACATATTCGCGACCGTCATGTGCAACATCCCCCGCTCCTTCATGGCCGCGAAGGCATCCCGCTCATACATGGACACGTCAAAAACTGGGAGAAGCTCTAGCATGTCGTAGGCGGCCTGTTGAGAGACCGTCAGTCTGCCAATAGGGACTCGCTGGCGAAGAATGGCGGTACGCGTTTGCAGTGCCTCCGCCAATAGCAGCTCGACGATGTAGCGATAAGTCGCAAGCGCTTCATCGATGTCCAGAGGTGTCAGCATGGTTGGCACCAGCAGAAAGTCGGAGCTGGCGACAATAATATTGTTCAGTTCACTCAGACCGCCATGGGTGTCGGCCAGCGCGTAATGGAATCCAGCAGCCTCAGCCCGTTGATATGCGTCCTCAAGGAGAGGCAACTCATCGGCGAGGAACACTTCACATTGATGATCCCAAGCGTCGTTTCGAAGAGCGTTTTCTTTCCACTTCGTAAGGGGGCGGTTTTCGTCAGCCTCGAACAACGCCACCCTCTTCTTCTTCGAGGCGAGCGAGGAGCACAGCCCCATTAAGGCCGTGGTTTTACCCGCTCCGCCTTTGAACGAGCAGGAAGTAATCAGTCTCATGTCGTAGTTTGCCTGTGCCGGGATGCTTCCAAAATCTACATTCATTCCTGTATTAAGTACAGCGTTTATGCCGAAAACTGCGCCTGTGTCAACGTAGCTGCCGGCCAGCAAAATGCAACACTTCGTTGTCGTGGACTACAACTGTAACCTTTTTGCTTGTACCACTTGTGACGGATGCCTCTATGATATCTCATGTGAGTTTCTCGTGCCATTTTGCAAAGATACTACTTTCTATGGATGGGGACTGGGGATGACAGAGGAGAACCTTCCTAACCTATTCGATGATGCTTCCATATGTAGAAGACGAAGCTCTGCGATAGTTGACCCTCTTGGCTATAAGATAGTCAGCGTGCGGTTGCGGTCGGCTGAATTTGAGTCTTTCTCGGAACAGGTGCGGGCGCTCGGGCTGACAAGAAATTTGGCCCTCCGCATCGCAGCGCGTCGGATAGCAGGCTTCCTGGAAAGTGACGCCGACACTCGCCAAAACCTCCAGGAAATTACCAGCAGCATTGGTCAGATCGCCGATGCGCTCAGCGACATGAGCCGGACTGCAAGTCGCGACGGTAGGGTGGATATCGAACGCTTCGAGAGCCATAGGCAGCAGTTTGGCCAAGAATTCGCCGCCCTCGATGCCCTGCTTCGCACAATACTGAACATTTCCCGACGGCGGCAAGACGGCCGAAGATTATTGCAGGAGAGCGTACGGTGAGGGGATTTTCTGGGAACGTCGCTGTCAGGTGGCCAAGATGCCCCCGCAAGCCATCATAAGAATTGTGCCTCGAGGCGGCGCTCGTACCGCACGCCAAATCCGGGATCAGCTGAATTACCTGTCTCGCGAGGGCACCATTGACCTCCTGCGATCCTCGCGTCATCAGGGTGTTGCGGTGCCATACGATCGGCTTCACGAGATGGCACGCAGTTGGGCCGAGCAAACCGGCAACTATCAACCTGGCCAGCCAGAGGCAGAAAGCAATCAGGACCTGACCACGCACATCATCGTCAGCTTTCCGCGAGGCACCGATACCAATAACGCACACGCTGCCGGCCGGGCGTGGGTGGAAAACATATTCGGTTCGGGGGGCCAGGGCGGTACATTCGACTACATCACTGCCTTTCATGTCGACCGGCAACATCCACATTTGCATGTGGTGGTCAATCGCAGGGCGCTGGAAGGCCACTGGTTGAAAATCTCACGCCGCCATCCCCATCACAATTACAACAATATGCGCGCAGCGCTTGTTAATGCCGCGTATGACAACAGTATCGAATTGGATGCGACCTCGCGTGCTGAGCGCGGCATCATGGAGCGACCGATTACCTATGCGGAGTTCCGACGCAGGCAGAGGGCTGGAGAAACCATTGCGATTCGCCCGCACCCAGAACCCGATGTTCCCGTCACTCCCAGAGGATCACCCGAACCCCCAAACCTTGGCGACGGTGACAGGGGGCCAAGGCTCGGCGGCGGTCCACATGGACCAAGTCACGGAGACGCCCCTGGGCAAGCAGGGAGCAACGCCGGACCGGCAACCCGCGACAATACGGTCGATGAAATTCGTATGGGCGACGATTTTGACTCGGGAAGGCGAAGCGACTCCGGTGGGCAGGGACAAGCTGCGGAGCACGGTACACAGGATGAGAGCGGTTTCGAGCAACAGCGCCAAGCCCGGCGGCGCCAGCGCCCGGAGACGGAAACTGAAGACGCCGGTTCCAATGCACCCCAGCACCCACGGCAGCGCCGCCGCTACGCCCCCGGCATCACCGAAACCCGGGCCCAGCGAGCGGCCCGTGAACAGCGCGAAGCCGATGAACACGCAAGTCGGCACGTCCAAAGGCCTGAAGAGCTCGATTCGGAGCGGCCGGAGCAACGTAAGCGCCGTCGCTACGGCCCCGGCATCATCGAAGCGCGGGCCCAACGAGCAGCCCGTGAACAGCGCGAAGCCGATGAACACGCAAGGCGGCACGTCCAAAGGCCTGAAGAGCTCGATCCGGAGCGGCCGGAGCAACGTAAGCGCCGTCGGTACGCCCCCGGCATCATTGAAACCCGGGCTCAACAGGCGGCCCGTGAACAGCGCGAAGCCGATGAACGCGCAAGGCGGCATCACCGCCGTGAGCCCGATCCGCAAGACCTCGATCCTAATCAACCTCGGCGCCTTCGCAGCGGCCGCGTGGTCGAACGATAGCGCCATGACCAGGCGGTTCTCGCTGAGTACCACCATGAGCAATATTGAAACCACAGATGCCAAGCCTGACTCAGGAGAACGCGAAAAAAATTCGGACTCGCGCGAATTCTGGAGGCAGCGAAGATGAAACCGACACTGACCATTTGCGCCAATCCGTCCCCCTGGCCGAGTAAAACGATATGAGCTGACCCGTCTAGGCGCCACTCCCCTGCTACCCACCGTTCATCGCTGCTGGCCCACTCGAGGCTGTGCAAAAGCTTTGCAAACAACACCGAGCTTCCACACCGCGAAGATTCAATCAGGATGATGTTCTCCTTGCCGTATACACACTCTCAACCTTCCACGCCCTCACCAACGTCGGCTCGGACTCTTCCTGTGGTCCTTGTTCGCGCAAGTAATCCATTTGCCCGCCGCCGCGCTTCGGTTTGCTCCGACGGTTCTTCGGTCTCGCCGCCGGTTCGGGCGCATACAGATGTGATTCATCTTCCGCCAATGCCCTCTCGTGCGAACACTTCAGTGTCTCGCAGAAGCGTATGACCGATCTCGCAACGCGATCTGCTGGCGCGAATCATTAGTGTGCGGAGCTAAGTTTCCCCCGACTGCGCGGGATCAGATTATGCATCGCATTCAGTGGTGTTGTGTAGGTCCGGCATTCGGGCGGGGCTCAAGACAAGAGCAGGCGCAAACCAGCTCTCTTTTCAAGATGGAGACCCGATGACGACCACAAACGAATCCCCCCGGCAGAGTCCCCTTAGTCGACGGGCCTTCACATTGGGTTGCGCGATCGCCCTTGCAAATTCGGTGACCATGCCGAGTTGGGCTGAAAACTTAATCGGCATCGTCGTTACCGTTCGCGGAGCGGTCAATCGTAAGCGTCAGGCCAAACTACAGCCATTGATTGTTGGCAGCGATATCAATGACGGGGATATTGTGGCGACTAGTCGCAACAGCTACGCTGAATTAAAACTCACAGATGGCACTCGCATCTTACTCGGTAGCGAAACCGAGTTTGTCATCGATCGCTTCGCTGCCCTTCAGGGCGGCACCCTGGAACTAGTCACGGGAAAGATGGTCTTCGACCGTCCCGAAAAAATGCCTAAGATTGATGTCTCGGTACGAACTGTTTTTGGGATGCTGGGGGTGCGCGGGACAAAGTTCTTCTGTGGTCCAAACCGCGGGGTTCTTGCAATCATTGTTGAGCACGGCCTGGTAACAGTTGAAGCTGGCGGTATGTTGCAACCTGTTGCGTCTGGTGAGGGTCTGGAAATCACACGGCCGGGCGCACCCCCCAGCAACTTTTCAATGTGGGATGAGAAGCGCATAGCTGAGGCTTATACGAGCATCACCTTGGCTAGCTGACTGGTGGTTCAGCTTCGAGCAGTGTGGTGAACAGCTCCAGCTTCCCAAATCCCGGTATCTGGTGCACGTCGAGGGATTGGAGCGTCCGCCTGCTTTGGGCGGCCGCATTTGGGCCGATGCAGATTGCCGTACCGAGCGTCTTGTTGGCTTCCTGAAGCCGAGCGGCAAGATTGACCACACTGCCGTGCGCCGTGTAATCGAGCTTGGCACCCCTGCCGACTTCGCCTAGCACCGCAGTTCCCGTTTCGATACCTATGCGGGTGCGCCCGAACTCATGTTTAGCGAAGTTGGGTCGTTTGCGCATCTCATCGGTCAGCGCCTGGATGGCCTCAGCACAGTCCAAAGCCTTGTTCACATGATTGGGCAGGTCTTCAGGAGCGTTGAAAAATGCATGTACTGCATCGCCTACGACCTTATCCACCATTCCGCCGTGCGAAGCAATTAATTCGTTGACCTCTGCATAGTAAATGTTGAGAAGCCCAACGATATCGCAAGGACCTAAGTCCTGATAAAGCAGGCAAAAGCCTTCTATGTCCGTAAAAAGCGCCGTTACCTGCCGCTCCTCGCAAGCTATACAGTCACCTTTCGGGCTATTAATGTAACGTTCTACCACGGACCCCGGAAGATACTGGGAGAGTTTGTAGCGCGCCCTCGCCTCCGCCTTGCAGGTCGACGCAAATTGGGAGGTGCTGCTGCAAGCAAGAGCAGCGATAAGGGACAGGCTAAGCCCGATCGCGTCAAATAGAAGCGCCCATTTGGCGTAGGTCACGACCGCAGCCCCAAAAATTCCGGCAATAAGCAGAAGGCCAAGCACCGTCGATATGATCGGCCGTGTACGAGTCCCAATCAGCGCCATGAGGCAGCCGCCCAAGAACGTCAAGAAGGCTTCGATTATCGGCGTTGTACTGTTGCGATGTGGGATGAAACCGGTTATCACGGCGTTGGCTATATCGGCATGGATTTGAACGGAAGGCTCCAATGGCATGGACGCGGTCGGCCGTAAGCCACCGAGTTGAGGAAGACTACTGCCGATAAATACAATTTTGTCGGCAAACGGTTTGCCAACGATTCTCTTATTCAGGACATCAGCCGCCGAAACCGTGCGCGCCGCAATAGCCGTAGCTGAGCTGGAGGCGAAGCGAAAACTACCATCAGCATCGAGTTCGACCCGACGCTTTGCGAGCCTGACCCACACTGGGTCACCTCCTATAATGGGTGGCCGTTTGCCGAAAGCTACCCGTGCTGCCTCTATCCCGAGTGCCGGATAGACTTCGTTGCTTAGGACGACAAAGGCCTGGGCCCGCCGAACATGAGCATCCTTGTCGCCAATGAGAAATGCTGCCGCGACTGAGCGGGCACGCATTTGAAAGGCAGAGCAGGAAGTCTCCGCCCCATCAATGAACCAGAGCGGCGGAATCGTGACAGGGCGGAGAACACCAACCGGTGGTGCCGCCTTGGGCCTCCTCTCTGTGTTGTCTCCAATCAGAAATCCAAGCGTAACCGGCGCTGACGCGATGGCTTGCGCCAGTGCATTATTTCTTTCTAGGTCCGGGTCGCAAGTTCCGCCGAAAACGATGTCAATAGCGATTGCCCTCGCGCCACCTTCTGAGATCTTGGCTACAACGCTTGCCACGTCTGAGCGGTCCCACACACTATTCGCATCTTCCCGAAATAACTTTAGATCGAAATCGACAACCGAGATCTCTGTTGCGCGTGGCGGGGGAATCCATTGAGTTAGCGTATCAAAAAACTGCTCACGCTGGACATCGAGGTATGAAGTTAGCGGCGACAACAGGCTAAGAGCCGACAGAGCGCTTGAGGCAACACCTGCCAAGATGGGCTTGACTTGTAGCAGCCTCATGCACAGCTCCTAAAGCTCACTTGGCTCAGCAATCCGCTGTAAGCGTTCTGTGTTGCATTCGATTATCCCGTTGATACGCCTGATGGCGCCGACCCCCTCTATCGCGAGTACAGCCCGATTGATTTTTGGCCTGCTTGCTCCCAGAATCTCAGCCAGGTCCGATTGGGTGAGCGATAATCTGAGATTGGCGCTTACCGGCAACTGATTGCCGTGGATCTGCCTCAGGATCCCGAGGAAAAAACGGGCGACCCGGGAGTTCAAACCGTAAAGGGCAATTGTTTCCAGCTGTTCGGTCGTGCCCCGCAATCGTGAGCATAGGTAACGGATGATCGCTGAGGCCGCTCCTGGCGTAAGTGTGACAAGATCTATAAAAGGCTGCTTAGCAATCACGAAACCCTCGGTAGCTACCTGCGCCGTGGCATCGGCTGATCGAGGCCGATCGTCTAGCAGGGCCATCTCGCCAAACAGTTCTCCGGCTTCGATTTGTTGTAGCACTAACTCACGCCCCTGCGGAGTGATCAGAGATAGCTTGATGCGTCCAAAGATCACGCCAGCCATGTAATTTCCGTCGTCACCTCGCTGGAATATTACTGTGTCTGGGAGCCATCTGCGGTAGCTTGAGATACCTGCAAGCGCGGCGATCGTTGTATCGTCGAAGTCTCGAAAGATCGGAAAGGAACGCCAGAAGGCAGGGCTTCTAACCATCTTGGTCATATTGTATCCTCTTCAAAAAATGCCCCCTGAGAACGACGACAGGCTCGCCCGGCACATCGCTGAAAAACGGCTTTAGAGAGGGGCGTCTGTGCTCGAAGGATCTGACCGACGACGCCCGTTCCGCCTCCAACACGTCTTCGCCGTCGTCGGCTTTCAACTCCTCGAGCAACTGTTCGAGAAGCTGGCTATCGCGCTTCAGCTTCTCGATCCCCAGCATGAGCCGCGCGATAAACGCATTCGCGTGCGAGTTTATGGCCTGCGCGCGGGCGGCGAGCGCTTGCGTCTCCCGGCGGAGGGCACGCTCGGTGAGGATCCCCACGTACACGCTGACAAGATCACTACAATCCTGTTTCATAACGCCCATCTTTCTATGTTGTTGAAGGGAATAAGTTTTCCTGATCTCGATGCGATCCTGTGGGGTGTCGAGGGTTCTGCCGGGCGCGATCGAGGATCTGATGTGCTTGTGGGGTGGCGAGTTTTGAACGGCTGAAGATCCATGGGCCGTCGGGTAGCGAATGAGCCCCCTCGATCTGGCCGGCCTCGGCCGCCAGACGCAGCGTTTTTGGCGTTATCCCGAGCAACTTCGCCGCACCGCCCAGATTAAGCCACGGCTCGACCCCGTCGACCTGGGGACGGAAGACCGGAATCTTGCGATATGACCTCAGTGCGGTGACCCGCTCCCGTGTCCACCGATTGCCATTGCCGGTCGTCAGTCCGTTGCGATTGAGGACACAGGCAATCACATCGTCATTGGGGATAAGGACGAGCTGTCGTACGGCGTCGACAATATCGTCAGGCGTCGCGTTTCTTTGCCCGCGGCGCCGCTTCGGCAGGCGCAGCTCGGTGTGGACACCACCAATCCAATGGATGGCGAGGACGATCTCGGAGGTTCCATCATCGAGATCGGCAACCACTTCATTGATGAGCGTTCGCACGATGCGCTTCTTCAGCCTTGCATCGGTTGTCGGCGCCGTCCAGACGGCGCGGAGGTTTCCCGCAAGTGCGGCTACCTGGGATGCGGACATGGGGATCGGCTGCGGCGCAACCGTCCGATGTTTGGCAATCTTGGCTTCGATCTCGCCGGCGCGAGCGAGCGCCTTGTTCCAGCGTGCTTCGAGCTGCGACGTCACCAGCCTGTTCTCCAGATCAGCCGCGTCGTATTGCCGGAATGCCCGGTCGGCGGCATAGCGCGCTGCCTCGAGGTCGCGCAGCAGGGCATCCTGAACCTGGTCGCGTTGGTTGGCCATACGGCGTTCCGCCTCGATGGCGGTGGCAATGGCTCCTGGTTCGACCACCCCGAGCAGCGCCTCCTCGATCGCATCATCGACCCGCAGACCGCCGAAGGCGATGCAACGTGGTTCGCCGTTGTCGAGCAACCCTCGCCAACAGGAATAGCGCGGGATGTTATGGTTGGCTCCTGTGTAACGAACCGTCAGCTTCCGGTCGCACCTTTTGCAGCGGAAAAGGCCGGCAAGCAGAGCGTCGCCATGCTTCGGCGCTCCATGATGGCGACTGGCCGGTACATTGTCGCTGACCATCTTGCGGATCTCCTCCGCCCGTTCCCAACTGACGTAACCTTCGTGTGCATCCGGGATCAGCGCCAACCATTCATCACGCGCCTTGCGGCGAATTCCAGATCGGCCACCGTATCCCGGTACGGAGCGACTCTTACCATAAGCATAAGCGCCGCCGTAGATCGGGTTCGCAATCATCCGGTGTATGGTTGCATAGTTGGGTCTGCGCCAGATGACATCACCGTCCGCGCGCCTGACCGGCAAATCCAACCCGTGTTCGAGGAACCATAGGAGCGCCTGCCGTGCACTGCCAAGTTCGGCGACTTTGTTGAAGACCAACGCAATGGCGTCCTGGATGCGCCGGTCGGGATCTTTCTCGATCCTGTCACCGACCTTCAAAAAGCCGACCGGGACCGTGACGACAAGCTCTCCGCGGCGTGCCTTCTCGTAGCGGGCGGAAAGGGAACGCTGACGTAAGAGATCGAGCTCATACTCGTTGAGGCTGCCCTTCAAACCCAAGAGCAGCCGCTCATTGCCCTGGCGTGGTGCGTAGACCGCTTCTTGGTCGATCAGAACGGTATCAACGACGCGGCACATCTCGATGAGCTGCTGCCAATCGCGGCTGTTGCGGGCAAAACGCGATACCTCGCGTGCCGCTACCGCCCCCACCTTGCCAAGGCAGACCTCGGCGACCATCCGGTCAAAACCAGCGC
>NZ_JAMYOT010000051.1:0-25812 GCF_040320005.1 Mesorhizobium sp. M0816
GCCAATCTCACCGCAACGGGCGATCAGCTGCACAACCCCGACCAGCTCCGCCGATCGCCCGTTGCTCAACCCGCGCCATACGGCGTACAACCCGCCGAGGCTCCAATTGCCGCTGGATGAAAATTCGGTGGCAGGTCACCGACTATTACTGCGCATCCCTCGTGCGAGGCCTCAGCCCACGGATACACGCGGTCTGAACAGTCAATCGGGTAGGAAATGGCTGCCGCCGTCACTTACTGCCAGGCCGACCCGCTTAAATTCGCTGCGCGGCGAAATTGCTGACCTCAGAACTGATTATTAAAGTCTCAAAGCCATTGAATATCTATTTTTACCCGGCCGTCACGATTTGGTACTCGCCCAGAGACACCTTAATACAAGCTCGGGCTAGCGCATCGGTTGCATCGAGCGTCATTGTCCCGATCTCGATCCCTGAAAACGCGACAGGAAGTTCGGTACATGCTAAAAGCAAGCACTCCGCTCCATGCTGGACCAGCAGCCTCGCCGCGGCGACCGCTGCCTCGCGGGCAGGTGCCATCGCACCCCTTTTGACAGATATAATTGAGTGGTCGATGAGACGTTGCGACTTCTCGTCTGGAATGACGACGCGATCGACCGCATTGAGCAATTCGGTACCGTAGATGTCGGCGGAGATTGTCCCGCGTGTCGCCATGATTGCGATCGAGCGCGGCCTGGTCGGCATCGCTCGAAGCTCGTCAAGAACCGCTTGGCAGATATGAAGTATCGTCGCCCGAGCCCCCCGGTCCAATCGATCGTACCAATAGTGGGCCGTATTGCAGGGAATTGCGATGAATTCGACACCGGCCGCGTCAAGGAAGCGAACGCCTGAAAGCATCGGCAAAAAGGGATCGTCTTGACCATTCTCAATGGCAGATGACCGATCTGGTATTTGCGGAATGTCATACACAATAAGCGGGATATGATCCTGGTCTATCGCGACCGGTGTAGCAGATACGATCTTTGACATAAAATCTACTGTTGCCGCCGGTCCCATTCCACCGAGAATACCTATAAGTTTCTTTGGACGCACTTGGCTCTCTTTCAGGTTTGCGCTCGCCTTTTGATCATTTTCGGAATTGTCCTCTCCGATTAAACGTAGGCCATCACAATTTCCGCCTCCCATGCACGGGGACATCAAGGGCTGAGTCCGCCTCGTCCATGGCCACCAGTGATGTAAGCCGTCGTTCCGATCGGAATCAAAGACGCGACGAAACTGGTCTTCACCAACTGTTCGCGGCGGCTACGCCTACCTTATTGAGGTCACATCGAGAGATTGTCATGTTCCATGCTCTTTCGTGCTTAGTGGCGGTTCCAGTTTTTTTGCTTAATTTTTCAGTTACCGCAGATCTTGCGTCAAATTTAGCCCGTGTATCGCCGCCATCTGATTTTGAGATGACGTTGCCCCCAACGTTTTATACAGTACTGAGTTCGTTTCCGGCGTAGATTCGCCCTGCTGGGCGGGTAAAGCGACGGTCAATGGCGCGGATCCTCTGGCATTGCGCCGCGCGAGCGACCATCGCGGATTGAAGGTGTTGGCGAATTCGTCCGGCGTCGGCCATCGATCTGAGAGCGTGGCCCTGCGGTGTTGTAGTCGCAAGCGCCACAGGGCGATCACTACGCGCGCCTGAGCCAGTGACGTGAACAGCGTCTCGTTGAGCAGTTCGTTGCGCAAGTGGCCGTTGAAGCTCTCTACGAAGCCGTTCTGCATCGGCTTGCCCGGCGCGTCCTCTCAGTGGGCCAGAACGAACTTCAATCCGATTAGACCGCAGGGGTAACGTCACGAGGACTAGTGGTGACAATCCTCGATGACCTACTCTTTGCTCTTTGCCCGTCGCCCTGACGGCGACCTCAAGCCGCCGTCAGCGTGCGCAGCCTTGGTGCCTGACTCACCGAGCACATTCCCTGCCAGAGCATCACGCATCGATTACGCAAAAGGGTACGTGTCGATTGAAAGATCCAGTCTGGGTAAACGCGTCAGGTCCACCAGAGAACAAGATCCGGGCGAGCGAAGCCAAAGAAGCTGTTCAGCACCAGGCGACGCTTTCCGTTGCCTGATTGACCGGTGACCCCGTGAACGAAACCGCCATCGATCAGGCCGATATCCCCCGCCCTGAGCTGGAAGTCGCGACAAGGAACGCCCTCGAGATAGGCTTCCGAATAGGGATATCCCGTAGTCTCCACACCTTGAGACTTTCGGTCGGTGACTGTCGGCTTGTGGCTCCAGAGCCGCAGATTGCCACCTTCCTCGGGCATGCTGGGATAGAAGTTGAGTGCTGCGACGGTGTTGTGCGCCACCGCAGAAAGCTCGTAATCGTTCCCAGCACATAACACTTGAGCGACGTCGTCGTGGGGGTCCAAGGAGAATGTGCCGCTGCCAGACCAACTGAGAGCGCGACAAACATTAGCCTGACCGTGCTCCGAATGGGCCAGCCGCAATTCAATGCCCTGTTTGCGAAGCTCGCGCTTCAACGCGTCGAACAATGCTCGGACCGGATCAACCAGATTCTCAAAAAGGGCGTCGACGTACGGTCGCGCAGTTTCCGCCTCTGCGAAATAGATGGGTGCATCCTTCCTGTAGTGGGATGCGCCGACATATTGTCCGGGGACGCCATCCTTACGCTCGTTGAGACCGGGACTGCCACTGAAGTTCGCGGTGATCTCCTCGGCTATTTCGGTGCTGAAAGCTTGCCTGATGTGCAGAGCGGTGATCTCACCTTTCAGGACTGAGATGATCTCCGCAGTGCTGATCGAGCCGGTTCGCTCTCTGATCTCAACAGGCGAGATGGCTGGGGCTTGGAACACTTGATTGGTCTCCATTGGCTTGCTCCTTTAGTGCGTGATCAAGGATGGCGATGCCATGATCGAGTTCGTCATCGGTGATGGTTATCGGCGGGAGGACTTTGATGACGTCGCGATTTGGTCCTGAAGATTCGATCAGCAGGCCATTTTCGAACGCGACATCGTGCACACGGCCGACAACGGCCTGCGAACGGCACTTGAGGCCGGCCATCAGACCGCGGCCGCGCTTTTGTTCGATGCACTTGGGAAATTTGGCAACGAGGCGATCAAGGTGTTTTTGTAGTTTGACGGCTGTCCGCTCGACGCCTGCAGTAAACTGCCTGTCGGACCACATTTTGCACATGGCCCCTGCAGTCACGAAGGCGAGATTGTTGCCTCTGAAGGTCCCGCTATGTTCTCCGGGATTCCAAATGTCCAGGTCGGGACGAATCAGAACAATGGAGAACGGACTACCTGAACCGCTTAGGGACTTCGAAAGGCATACAATGTCAGGGTCGATCTTCGCGAACTCGAATGAGAAGAAATCGCCCGTTCGTCCCGCACCTGCCTGAATGTCGTCGACGATCAAAACCACGCCGTGCGTACGGCAAATGCGCTGAATTTCTGTGAGCCATGCTGCAGATGCAGTGTTCAGGCCGCCTTCTGCCTGGATAGTCTCCAGAATGATTGCGGCTGGCTTTTCTATGCCGCTCCCTGGGTCGCCTAAAACATAGTCGATGTAGCTAGCGGAATCGAAAGCTTGCGTGGGGTAGCCGTCGTAGGGGACACGGATCACATCGTGGCGAGCAACGCCGCCCAGTTCCCTGGTTGACGCCGAACCCGACACCGCCAGGGAGCCGAGCGACATGCCGTGGAACGCATTTGTGAAGGCCATGACGCTTGAGCGGCCGGTGTATTTTCGAGCCAGGGCCAGTGCTGCTTCGTTAGCGTTTGTGCCGGTCGGCCCAGGAAATTGTATTTTGTAGGAAAGGCCTCTAGGCTTCAGGATCGAATCCACAAACACTTCAATGAATTCACGCTTTGCCACAGTATACATGTCGAGCGATAGAAGAATGTTCTCGCCAACTAGGTATTCTATTGCTGGTGCAATAATATTCGGGTTGTTGTGTCCGTAATTGAGGGCGCCGGACCCTACGAGGAAATCGATATATGGGTTGCCGGCCTCGTCCCAGATTGTCGCCCCAAGGGCTTTCGCAAAGACTGTGGGAAACGACCGCGCGTAGCGACGAACGTTAGACTCATAAGTCGTAAAAACGTCGGTGTTCATTTCAGGGTCCCTCTCCGTGTCGCGTCGCGTTCAACGAGCAAGTGATTAGATGCGTTTGGTTTGTTGCGGTTATTTTCAGTTTCACTTGAAGATCGGAACGATCCGGGCGGAACTTTGGACGAGTCTCGTGACTTCCCAGGAATGTGCCGTAATGCCGACACGCTCCTCAAAAAAGATCCGCGACAAAAGGGGGACCGGACTCGCGCGGCAGCTTAACTGCTGCAAGTGACGCACTTCGGAACCTCTACCGTAGTCACGTTGCTCTGCACGGCGATATCTCTCGTCTATGCGTTGGAACGAACTCAGTTCTAGAGTTTTTCGGGAGGCGTCGATACTACGGCATTTGGTAGTTGACGCACCTGCTTGTAACGGGCGAGACGCCCTGCCAATCCTATCAAGCTCAGCGCTAGCACCGGCTCATGTGTGACAGGCGCTTCTGCCATGCAGCAGTATGGTAAGGTGTTGCAGGCGGCTTCGGCAGCAACACGAACCATCGTCCCGGCTGGTGGTGTAGCTCGGCGGTAGCGAAGCCGCTCGCGAGCGCGCCCTCAACAGCGCTGTAGCGAGCGAGCGGCGTAGCGGGGATGATCGGCGTTCTTCGATGTCGGGGCCGCTTTCGGACCGCTTCTGAAGCGTGTCGACCAATTCTGCCTGAATGAGGATCAGGGTCTCGAAAGCCGACTGCGGAGAAAATTACAATCTGTATGTGGGACCAAACTAAGCCGGTTCTCGCCCTTTTAGGTCAATAAAAGTTTACCAGACAACCTTGTGCTGCGAGATGCGACCACAGGATCTGTCGAAGCCGCGTAAAATAGGCGACTAGACTCCATCGACCGGGTCCACGCGAGGCCCGCCTTAGGCAGTCTCAAGAGGATCGACATTCGCTCACGCGCTTTCAGGCGGTTCGCCGACCTCAATCAGCATGCGGACGCTTTTGGATGGGCATATTCGCACATCCTACAAAGGAGAAAGCCATCCGTCCCATTCATGCGATCGACGATTTCGCTAAAAACTGGCCCTTCAAAAAGATCTTCGTATTCGTCGCGCAGAAGATTGCCCAATACGTGGCGCCGTTCAAAATCCATGCAGCAGAGCGTAACGTCACCGTTTGGGAGAAGAACATTCCGATACTGCCGTCCGTCAACGCATGTCAGCGCTCCGACGACTGGCTGCCGTGGTTCGACGACCTTCGGATCGACGCTTCCACCCCTGCTGCTCAGAGGCCGCGCGCGAACTAGCGCTTGGGCGGGGATTATCCCGGCGATATCGGGATGGACCTCGCCCAGGACTATAAACCGAATCGAGGCAATGTCTGTGTCGACCACTTGACGAATCAAAGCCAGATACTTGTCTCCGACAAGACGGCTATTCATGTATGCGCCATCATCGAGAACATGGACCACGAATACCCTTGAGCGCAGCGCTTGCAAGCGGTGTAGATCCCGCCCCTTCATTCCTACAAGGGTTGTGAAAATTCGGACGCCATGGCCTCTGGCGTAAGCGTGCTCGACCATTTCGGTGCAATCCGGATTGAGCCAAGGCTCGGAGTACCCGGCGAAACTAATGTCGACGGAAGTTGGTACGCGCGCCAGACATCGCTTGAAATCTTCAAGACGAAGATGCTTCACATGAGAAACCGCTCTTTGCCGATGGGCGAACTTGTCCTGCGGACAATAATAACATCCGACGATGCAGCCGGTGGTCGTCGTTATTTCCAAAACCGTGCCGCCTGGGATGGCAGAGCCCAGTTCCTGTAAGATCATCGGATGCCTCCACTTTTCTGGCGCTATTGGCCATTCCTGAACTTTCAAATAAACAGTTAGATCACCTAATTCTGATCGAACGTTGTTTCGCCTGCAAGAAGATATTGAATTATGTCTGTTATGATGTCGGTCTATCAACTAGAACTCTAATATTTCAATGATAATACTCTCAGCGGATTTTCGATTTCCTCAGAAAATATCCATCGATCAAAATTTTCCAAAGGAACTCAGTCGCTTCGCGTTGGGCGGCAATCAACCGCCGGCTCCCTCGGTTTGCTGGGCGGCCCTCGCACCTACTTTGGGCGCATCGCCGGCACGGCAGGACGGCGAAATCGCAATCTGTCGAGCGTCAGCCGTTGCGGAAGGTGTAGCTGTACCCGTGATGGCCGGCCCGCCGCCGAGATGCGCGTAGAGCACCCTCGATCCCTCTGGAAGGAAGCCTTTCTGGACGAGGTCGATCATCGCTTGCATGGATTTGCCCTCGTAGACGGGATCGGTAATTATACCGTCGAGCCGCGCAGACAGGCGGATGGCCTGCTTCGTTGCCTCGGACGGAAGGCCGTAACAGGGAGACGCGTACCCCTCGAGCAGCACCACGTCATCCTGGACGATTTCCATGCCAAAACTGCCAAACTTGACGAGCTCCGCAGTATCCGGGCAATACTTAGCACCTGCGCCTTGGTTTGGGCGGGGGTGGCGGAGGCATCGATACCGAGCACCTTGCGCTGTCGACCGTCCTTGGCGAATCCAACGAGCATGCCGGCATGCGTCGAGACCGTGACCGTGCAAACGACGATGTAGTCGAAGCCAAACCCAAGCTGTTTTTCGCGGGGGGCGCGCACCTCCTCCGCGAACCCGACGTACCCAAGCCCGCCATATTTGTGAACTGAGGCCCCGGGCTCATCGATCGCCTGTTCCCAACTGCGCCGGAAACCGATGTCAAGGCCCTCGTCGACCAGGCGCACCTCTGCTCCCATGATGCGGCTCAAGAGAATGTTGCCGACCCGGTCGTAGACGGCATCCTCATGCGGTACGCAGCTCTCCTGAACCAGGAGGCTTTCATGCTGATCTTGGCGCCGACCGCGGCGACCAACCGCGTGAGATTGGACTGCACGCCGCCGATGGAGACAAGCGTATCGGCATTTGAGGCGATCGCGTCGGGGATGATGTATTCGAGCTTGCGGAGCTTGTTTCCGCCTAATGCAAGACCGGAGTTGCAGTCCTCGCGCTTGGCGTAGATTTCCACCCCCCTAGATGCTTGGAGAGGCGGTCGAGCTTCTCGATGGGCGTGGGTCCAAATGTGAGCGGATAGCGTTCGAACTTTTCCAGCATTCTCTCCGGCAACACGCGATGGAGCTGAATTAGCCATTCACGATTTATTCTAGAGGCGTCTTTGATTTGACGTCATCTGCATTATCCGGCGCCAGAAGAGCCCCATTACTATTTCCAGCGCTTCATTCGTCATCGAGAGTTGCAACCGCACGCCGGCGTGCGAGAGACCACCCCAATGCGTATGGCATTCAAGAACTGCATCTCCTGGATTAACTAGAATGACCGGATTGCGGTCACCATCGACTTCTCAAGCACAGTATTCTTTCTAATATCTGCTCAATGTTTATGGTTGCTCCAAAGTGGCGCCAGCTTGAGCACTGACCTTGTCATGGCGCCTCAAGGCAGCAGCAGCGATATGGCCAGCATTTGATCGCGCTGGAGCAAATCTGGGGATTCATTCGTCACCTCGTCAAGGTCTGGCGGCTCGGAGCCAACTTCCTTGCAACCGTCGAAATGCCCAGCCCTTTGGCCAGTTCGGCTAACGCAGCCAGACCGCCAGATCAGAAAGAGCACGCTTGCGAAATACGCCAGCTGAAGGAGCAGCGAACAAGTCAGCGTCGTGACGACTACTGTGCCGATGGAATGAGAAGCGAAGTAGACAGTCAGTGCGGTGCTGCACAGCACCAGCCCCAGAAGGCGACAAAAGATTCTAAAGGGCAACGCCGTTCTCCTAGTCTTGTCTCCTCAGATCATGCTGCGACCTGGTCGGCCGCAACATGGGTCTGGCAGTTCTTCGGGCAGACGCGGGCGCAGGCCCCGCAGCCAATGCAGCGGCCGGCATGATCGACGACCATGATCATGCGATTGAGCTCGCCATCGAAACCGTCATCCTCGTCGTCGCAGGCGCCGAGGATTTCACCCGCGTCATCGACGCCGTAAAGATGCATGACCTCGCGAGAGCAGACTTTGAAACAGCGGCCGCAGCCGATGCAGGTCGTGCCGTCTATAGCGGTGAGATATTCCGGCACCCATCCGGAGCCGTCGCGGGTGGTGAATGTGCTCGTCATCGTAACTTCTTCATTGCAGCGAGCTCTCTCTTGGCATCATCCAACTCGGCAAAAACGGCCGACGTTTCCTCGGCAACTTCCTCTATCTCCGTCCATTTTCCCGGGAGATTCTCTGCAAGGTCGCGCAATTTCATCTTGGCAACTGCCGCGCGCAGCTGAAGCTTTCGGAATTTCTTCCCCATCTCATCTAGCTTTGACATAAATCCTTCCTCGAAATCGGTTTCTTCACGCCCCTGCCACCTCGGGATAAGCTTCAATGGCTGCAGTCGCCTCGTCGACCAGTTTCGTACCGGCCCCCGCGGGCTTCCTGAACGTCTCGAAGCCGAACCGGTGGATGTCTCGACAGAGCGACCAACTGCCCGGCCGTGAAAAGCAATCGTCCGAACCCCCCTGGGTTTCATCTCCATCATTGGCGATGTCATCAGGCCGGAGCGCTCCTCGATTGTAAGCCCGACGGCCGTGTAAAGCGTGTCGAGCCTCCACAGCACGTCCGGATCGGGATCGCCGATGATGGGGATCGCACGGCGGTGTTTTCTGGTGACGATGAAGTCGGCCAGCCGCGTGGAGTCCGATTTGCCTTTCCCATGAGCCGCAGGAGTCTTGAGCACGGATCAGCCGCACGAGGCATCTGACAAAAGGCATGGCAAGGGCCGCCTCGTCCTCGTTGACCGGAGGGCTGACCGCGGCATCAGACATTTCGCCTTCTCCTCACTTCAGTCCTCTTCCTCGAAGCACGATGTCTGTTTTCGGGGACGCCTACTTCGGGCACACTTGCGCAGCCGACGCCCGGCTCGGGCCGGCCGATTCCACGCAATTGATGTCCCCGTGGCCGACCTTGAACACCTCCTCGACTGCGAAGTCCTCCACGCTGATTCGCGTGGAACATCACTTCCGCCGCAATGCGGCCGGAGGTCATGAAGATTCGCGCCTCGATCCTGCTGCAAACGATCGACCAAGTGCTGCATGGACCCTCCTTGCTGCGGCCACGCCAAGGAAATGGACGAATTGGCCAGTAAGCCATTTCGACCAATCATCCCTTTCTATGTTTTCTCCTCGGCCGACCCCGCTTTGGCACCTTCGGGAAATTGTTTTGCGGAGCCGCAAAGAGCGCCGTAACAAACCTTCCCACCCCTGTAGTTGGCCAGAGCCTGCAGCAGATCCGGGAGAAGGTGCTCTTTCAGTTCGTCCGGGATAGGCTCCGAACCGTCCAGTGACTTCAGTGCCAGTTCGACCAACTCGATCGCGCGATCGTTGTTGCCGTTCTCGTGATAGTACCAGGCGACCGCCGGATAAGACCGGAACTTAGGGCTGTCGCCTTGTGGGGGATTCAGTGCCAGGATGTGTTCGGACAGTTCCTTGCCCATCGCGAAGCGCTCAGCAGGGGGAAGGCGAGAATGGTCATTGGCCGGATGGAAAAGTTGGTCTAGCGCCGAAACCATCCAATCCTCGGAGTTTTTGTCGATCGCGTCGCGAACCAATTGGCGCATCACGGGCAAGCCGGTCCACATGTCTTGTATTTTGTGAAGCAACAAATGCGCATGAGCCAGGCGGAAATTGATGTCGTCGGGCACCAAAGCGATGCCCTCTTCGATTGCCCAGAGCGCCGTCTTCCAATCTTCTAACTTCACCGCCGCCCAGAATCTGTCATCGATCGGCTTCTTCAACGCTTGTTCACGCGCCATGGATTCGCTTGTGGCGATCCGCTCCGTATCGGCGGCTTTCGCTTTATCGCTGGTGCGCCAGCTGCCGCTGAGCACTTTCGGCAAAATCTCATCGAGTTGCGCCGAATGACCAATAAAGGCGATGTGGCCGTCTCGGTCGACCACGAACGAAGTCGGAATCCCGGCGGAAAAGCTGGGTTTGATCCAAAGCTTGTTCATTTCACCCGTGTAGTCGAACGCGATCCGACAGTTCAGATGCGAGCACAGTTCGGTCAACCACGCGTCCAACTTGGTTCGAGCCTCGACGGCCGTTGGAGCGTCTTCATCAGCCGCGACGCCGACGACCTCAAGTCCGCCGTCCTTGTATTTTTCCTGGAGCCGCATCAGCTCGAGCATCTCCGCCACACATAGTTCGCACCAAGTTGCCCAAAATTCGACGATATACACTTTGCCGGGTTGGAAGTTCGTCAGGGGCTCGCCACGCAGCCAGGTGTCCACTTTGATCGAAGGAGCCGGTGACTTCATCTGCAATACCATGCTGCTCTCCAAAGCTGTTGCCACAGGTTGCGCAACTTTACGCGCGAGCTTGTTTCCCTCTTTTGGAGAGGGGGCACACGGGCAGGAAAAGGAGAGCATCGCTCGTCTCGCGCGTCTAAGCGTAGTAAGCCTTCACACAGTGTTGCCGCATCACAATCCGCAAAGGCCGTGCCAGCGCGCTCAGCGGGCAGTAAACGCATGAATTGCTAGACAAAACCTTCAAATGCCAAGATGGCCGGTTGTATTGAAGCCGACATCTTTTCTGCCGCTGTCAGGTTTTCGACAAGCATCACGCGCTTCGCGTCGGCAGAAAAGCGCGGCCCGGACGACTCAATATGCATTCGGGCCGAGGGACGAGGCCGATGGCCATCATGACTGCATTGGCTATCGTCAGGCTCCTCATCATCGTCCGCTTCACGCCACCGGCTTGAGCGTCTTGCCGTTCCGGCCCGGAGGCGGTGGCGATCTCGCCATTTGCGATTGCAATGGGCCGCTCCATCCGAGCGCAGCCTGTGCCCCCTCGCCCGCCTTGCGATTGAATTCCTGGGCTGGCGTCATGGGAGTTCTTCACGACCGAAGCCGGTCCAGCTGTAGCTCGCCAATACCGCTCCTCAGAACGACGATAATGATCATGGCGGAAGAGGCCAGGATGAGTGCCGGCCTGTGCCGGCGGTGAACTCTGCGAATTCCTGCTTTGTGTTTATCTTCTGTGTTCCTGGTGCTCAGGTGCAACGGGACCTCGCGGCGCGACGTGAGCGTTGGCGGGATTGCAAACCCAAAGACCGCTCGGTCGCCACGCAGGTTTGGCCGGACCAACGGGAAACGCTGGAGATGCGGCTGTCCGCCACTAACCCGGGCTACCATCCCAGAGATAACAAGGCGATTGATGCCATCGTTCGCGCCGACGCCGGCAAGAGCCCGGCCGTCCCGACTCGAAGGTCGGTGCCTTGGCCACTCGTTGGGGTGGTCAGCTCCCGGCCAGTGTGAGGGAAATCGTGATAACGCCAATACGATGCGGCTACGGTCCGAACGCGGCCTGCCGCGCTGAAGCGACTCTCTTTCTGGACCTGGACGCCGACCTGAAGCGGTGGTTTTGAGTGCATTGAGGAGCGCCTGTACCTCTGCCCGGTGTTGGTCTCCGCGTCATGGATCATCTCGGGCGAGCAGAACCCCGAACTGAGACGTCCGCGATGTTCTCGGCGATGGCGCTTGCACATTGGCTCCGAGGAGCTTCGCGAAACTGGGCGCGTTTGCCGCAATGTTTCTCCGACTTGAATCAGGACAGGTGATCCAGGGGAGTAGAGCTTCGAACAGCGTCGGTGCTGCTTTGGAATCCGTCAGCGAGCCAAAAACAACGGCAATGACGGCTTCCCAACTATCCATCTCGGCACGCCGCCGAAGAGTCGCTCACGTAGCCTGCGGTTGCCATAAGCGCCCATGACTATCATGTCGGCAGACGTGTCGATTGCGTGCTGCGCGAGCACCATAGCCACCGGTTTGCCGGCGCTCGCCAGCCGGTCAACCGACACCCGAGCACCGTGCCGAGTGAGATAGGCAGCGATGTCGGCTCCCGGCTCGGCGCCGTTTCCGGTGCAGGTCGCCTCCGGATCGACTAGTGCGACACGAACTTCCTCAGCACCGGCTAGCAGATCCAGCGCTTCCCGAACCGAACGAGACGCCTCGACTCGCGAATCCCAGCCGACCAGCACGCGCCGTGGCGACAGAGTCGCCTCAGCGCCCTCCGGCACGACAAGCACCGGCTTTCCGGTATCGAACAGGCTGCCGTTGACAACAAGGGGTCCGAGGTTAATGTCGTTGAGAAGTGCGGGGCCGACGATTGTTAGGTCGTTGCAGAGCGCCCGCTGTCGCACCGCGTCACCGACGCTGGCCTGATCGCAGTTGGCAATATCGACATCATAGCACCGCCACGTGCCTCTCAGCAGTTTGTGAATTTCCCTGGATATCTTTTCCAGCCTGGCTCTGTCCTGTGAAAATCTCTCGATTTGCCTAAACCGTTTGTCCAGTCTGGCGATGGCCTGTGCGCGTTGTCCAGGCCACTCGGGGATGCCATCGCCGAGCAGCGGAGACGGCATAATGAGCGGCGGAGGCGACATCACCAGTACGGAAAGATACGCGCCGACTTCGGCAGACAAGCTGGCAGCTGTTCTGACATCCTGATCGGAGTGGTCAGCTCCCGTCACACTGAGTACGCTTCTGAAAGCCATTTGACTGCTTCTTTCTGAATATGTCGTACCTGCCGGCGCGTTTCGAACCCGCAAGACTTGCCCTCAGCACGGCGGAAATGCGGAGTGGCACCACATCGGTTATCTATTCAGCCGTCCGGCCACTCGAGCGAGTAGCCGGCCGACCTGACGGTACGAATGACGCTGGAGGGGGAGGCCGCCTTCAGCGCCCTTCTGAGCCGGCTGATATGGACATCCACGGTGCGTACACCGACATGGATATTGGCCGGCCAAGCCGCGCTGATCAGCTCGTCTCTGGTGAAGACCTTGCCGGGAGTCTCAAGCAAAAGCCGCAGCAGGTTGAACTCGATCGGCCCAAGGTGGACTTCGTGGCCGTTACCCCGAACGCGGTGGGCATCGAGCCTTATCTCAAGGTCGCCACAGGAGATCCAGCCGCCGTTTTCAATCCCGTTCGAACCGGGCTTTGGCAGCGCCAGTTTCATCCGTAGACAGTCAAGCAGCTTGGCCGGCGCGAAGGGCCGCACAAAGCTCTCGTCAATACCAGCCTTCAAGAGATCGAGGTGCTGGTTCTCGGCGCCGGGCGCGATCAGCGCAATTACGGGCAGGCCGCCGGTCCGGGGCTCCCCCTTGAACCGGGCGCAGATTGTGGAGCCTGTCGCGCTTGCCGGCCCGCAGTCCAGCACTACCGCCTGGAGCTCCCGTTCATCGGCCAGTGCAAGTGCTTCCTTCACGCCGCCTGCCGGCTCACTCGTGAAGCCGTCCACTCCCAGAATGTGGCTGAGGAACAGATACAACTCCGCATCTTGCGAACAGATCAGGACCAGTGGCTTCATCAGCGCTACCCCAAGAACCACATCGGCCTCGACCGCCTCCATTGAGAGGGCTGGCCATCGCATGTCCTCAAGGCCTGACATGATCCCCTTGATCGAAAATTGGTTCCATCACGCCCGCGCCACCTCGGGATGAGCCTCAATGGCTGCGGTGGCATCGCCGGCCAGTTTGGTACCGGCCGCGGCGAGTTTCCAGAACGTCTCGAAGCCGAACCGGTGGACGTCGCGCAGGGTCTTCGACAGAACGACCAACCGCCCGGCCGTGAGAAGCACGCGCCCAAAGCCCTCATGGCTCATCTCCATCATCGGCGATGCCATCAGGCCGGAGCGCTCCTCGATCGCAAGCCCGACGGCGGTGTAAAACATCTCGAGCCTCCACAGCACGTCCGGATCGGGATCGCCGATGATCGGGATCGCACGGCGCTGTTCCCTGGTGACGATGAAGTCGCCCAGCAGCTCGGCGTCCGATTTGCCTTCCCAAGACCCGTGGGAATCATGAGCCCGGACCAGCCGCACGAGGCATTTGACGAACGGGGTGGCAAGGGCCGCCTCGTCTTCGGCGACAGCAGGGCTAACCACGGCGTCAGACATTTCGCCCACTCCTCATTTCAGTCCTCGTCCTCGAAGGACGGTTTGTGTTCGGCCACACCTGCCTGCGCCAGCACCTTGCGCAGCCAAGGGGGAGGACACGTCCTGAGCATCATCTGCGTGCGCAACAGCACCTCTTGGATGGTTTGGGGGTGCGGCACTTTGATCGGATGAATTTTTGCCGAAACAAGTTTGGCTGCCGATGGTCCGCCGATCGCCAGACAAAACAGGAGATGACAGCCCTTCAGCGCCTCCACCTTCGGGGTGATGCGGTCGTCGCCCTCAGTTGGGTGCTTCCCGCTCTCGTCGGAAACGTCATCGAAGACCACGGCCTCGACGAGATTCCACTCCTCGCGCGTCACGTCGTAGACAGCAAAGCGCCTGGCCGAACCAAAATGGGCGTTGAGGTTCTTCATGTCCTGCGTGGCGATCGCCACGCGCAATGCGCCGGCTTGGTGTTCCGGCGACGGTGCGTGAACCTCGTCAGTGACGAGCGAGAGGCGACGGACGGAGCTCATCTGGGATTTCTCGCTTACGGAGTGGATCAAGCGCCTCGGGCGTCGGCGCGTGCCGGTTGGCTTCAAAGATGTTGGCAACCTCGAAGATCAGGTCGCGGGTCCCCTCATAGAGGATTGTGAGCTTGTGCTGGCTGCCGAGCCGGTCGAAGATCGGGAAGCCGACCCGCATAAGCGGAATGCCGAGCCGCTGCGCCGCCTGGCGGCCGTGGGAATGGGTGACGAGAAGATCAGCGCCGGCGCCAAGAGCTTCCAAATCGCCGAGATCGCCGATTTGAACCGACTGCGCCGATACTTCCTCCAAATTTTTCGACACGTCGGTCGTGGTGACCGCCGCCGCGATTTCGGAGCCCATTCCGACGAAGAAGCTCGCGAGTTGGTAGAGTTGGTCTGGTTCAGCAGCGATCGCAATTTTCTTGCCTCCAAAATGGAAATGTCCGTCGAGCAACGCGTCCTGCAACTGCGCCCGGCGACGGCGCACCCCAGCCGGCGCCGCCGCGCCCGAAACCGCGGACATGAGCGAGACGAACCGGTCGGCGTCCTTCAATCCAGTCAGCGACCGGAACAGCACGTAAGGCACGCTGGTCAACCTCTGCAGCAGCTCGGCCGGGCGGCGCATATGCTCACCGATGACGATGCATTGCTCGGCCGTGCCAAGCTCGCGGATATCCTCGACACTGGTGCCGCCATAGCTGGTGGTGACCCAGCGGTCGGGCACCGTACCGTCGAGCGAGCCGGAGACGTCCGGCAGAATCACGGGCTTCAGTCCAAAGCTTTCAACCATCTCACGCAAATGCTCGATATCAGCCACAGTGAGGTTCCAGCCAGGCAGGATCACGATCTTCTTCGACTGCCGCGCCTGCTCGCCGGGCCGCGTAATCCTTTCGATCATCGCGGTGACCGCCTTGGCCCAGCCCTCTTCGATCGCGCCGTCGAAATCCGGTGTGTTGGCTAGCACCACCTCCGTACCCGCGAGTTCTTCCGTGCGCTTCAGCCTGATACTGGCGATATCTCCTGCGCAGTCTTCGCCCCGGGTTTCCACCAGCGCCGTCGTGCAGACCCCGATCAGCGTTGGCTTTGTGCGGGCCTTGAGGTTGAGGATCGCGTCTTCCAGATGCTCTGCCCCGCCGAGGATCGTCGCCACCTCGTCCATCGCCGTTGTCTGCAAGGGGATGGCTTCCTTGAAATGCCGCACGAAGAGCACGAGCGCGAAGCTGGTGCACCCCTGGCTGCCGTGGAACAACGGCATCGCGCCGTCGACCCCAAGGAAGGCCAGGGCGGCACCCAACGGCTGCGATGACTTCAGCGGATTGACCGCCGCCGCTTTGGTCTGGGGAAGGATGCGGACCATCGCTTCCTCAACACTCGCTGAGATCGCCGGCCGTCGTGCCGGCGAATTCCTGGACAGCATGCAAGGTCGCGGTCTCGCTTTTCGTGCGCGGCAGTCCCTCCCTCACCGCAGGCTGGCAATCCCATGGTGCCGGCTCCCGCACCTGGCACCAGATCGGGTTATGAATGGCGAGGTCAATCTGGCGTACGAGTTCCACCATGCCGTCATAGCCGGCGTAAGGGTGTTGGCGCTCCTGGTTGATATCGAGCCAGGGTGTCTTGGCCTTCAGCGCGATGAACTGCGTGCGCCCGCCCGACAGCATGATATCGGCCTTGTGTTCTGAGAGCATGGCGTAAAGCTCGCGCGGCGCCATCTGCTCGAATATGTGGTTGTCGTCCTTGAGGATCTGCTTGATGCGCTCCTTGTCTTCGACGGTCGACTTCTTGACAGAGGTGCCGACGATCTCGATGCCGATCTCCATTAGCGCATGGACGACCGACCAGGACTTCACACCGCCGGTGTTGAGCAGCACGCGCTTGCCTTCGAGCCTCGGCCGGTAGGCCGCGAGCTTCTTCCAAGCGATCGCCTCCTCCTCTGCAATCAATGCCTCGGTGCGGCCGAGGATCTCCGGATCGGCACCCTTCTTCACGAGCAGCTGAGAAATCTGTCGGAGCGCTTCCGAGGTGTCGGTGATGCCGTAGAAGGAGCCCTCGAAAAACGGGATGTCCCAGCGCTGCTCCATCTTGCGGGCGAGATTGATGAGCGCGGTCGAGCACACCATCATAGCCGCCCGGGCGCGGTGCGCGCAGGCAATGTCGAAGTAACGCGCGTCACCCGGAATGCAGGCGCGCACCCGGATCCCGAGCCGATCCAGCAGCGGCTTCACCAGCCAAAATTCGCCCGAGAGGTTGAATTCGCCAAGGATGTTGATGTCGTAAGGGCCGGCCTCCTCGGGCTCCACCGTGCCGATGACATGCTCGAGCAACGCCTCGCCGGCAAGCTTGTTGCCGAGATTCTTGGAGCCGACGAAGCCCGGCGCATTGACCGGCACCACCGGCAGGCCGAACTTTTCCGCCGCTCGCTTGCAGACGGCCTCGATGTCGTCGCCGATCAGCGCCGTCACGCAGGTCGGATAGACGAAGATAGCCGGCGGCCCATACCCTTCCTTGATCTCGCGGATCGCTTTGAAGAGCTTCCGCTCGCCCTGCCCCATCACAACATCGAGTTCGGTGAGGTCGGTCGTGAAGCTTGTGCGCCACAGCGTTGGCCCGGACGAAGCCGCACCGCGGTTGTCCCAGGAATTGCCCTCGCAGGCGAGCGGCGCATGGATCAAATGCGCAACGTCAGTGATCGGCTGCAGCACGATCTTGGCGCCATCGAAGGCACAGCCGCCGGCAGCCGCCCCGGGGGTCAGTGGCTTCGAACAGCCCTTTTTGCGCGCCTTGGCATCCTTGCCGCGGTTCTTCTCGCAGGCAGGCTCGTTGAAGACATCCTGGATTTTGGCTCTGAGCAAGGACATTTGCGTCGGTCTCCAAAGTCCCTCGGGAAGACGACCGGCCAAAGCCGACCGTCACGCTAGCGGGTGAGGTCATACGAATAGTCCGTCACGCCCGTCTCGCTTGTCTCGCGATCGAGCTTGTCGAAGATCTTGTCGAGGATCGTCGTCAGGACGCGTAACCCGCCTTGGTAGCCCATGAGCGCAAAGCGATGGTGATGGTGGCGGTCGAAGATCGGAAACGTCAGCCGGATCAGCGGCGTGCCGGTGTCGCGCTCCAGATACTTGCCATAGGAGTTGCCGATCAGCAGGTCCACCGGCTCGGTGAAGAGCAGCGAGCGCATCGCCCAGAGGTCCTTGCCCGCCCAGACTTGAGCACCCTTGCCGAAGGGCGATGATGCAAGCAGTTCCTTCAACTCCGCTTCCCATGCCGAGGTGCCGTTGGTGGCGAGGCAATGGGTGGGCTCGCCGCCCGTCTCCATGATGAAGCGGGCCATGGCGTAGACAAAGTCCGGATCGCCGTAGATGGCGTATTTCTTACCGTGCAGCCAGGATTGGCTGTCCGCCATGGCGTCAACAAGTCGGCCGCGCTCCAGGCGGATTGCCTCGGGGATTTGCTTGCCGGAAATCGCGGAGACCTCCATCAGGAAGTCGTCGGTCGCCTGGACTCCGAGCGGGTAATGGAACGAGGCAGTCGCCTGCCCTACCCCCTCGCAATACTCCAGTGTTTTTCGGGTGTTGTAATGCTGTAGCGAAAGTGTCGCCTCGGCGTTGAGTGCTTTCCTCACGTCTTCGAGCTTCGTGCCGCCGTCGTACATGCGGTATTCGCCGTCCGACGGCGTGTCGAACTGGTCAGAGGCGTCTTGGATGAAGGTATAGGAGACGCCCAGCAGATCGAGCAGGCGCTTGAGTTCCCGGTGGTTGCCAACACAGAAGCCGTCGAAACCCGGAATGATGTTGATGGTTCCCTCGGCTTCCGTGCGCTCCTCGCCTTTCCAGAAATGCTCCAAAATGCCCTTGACCGTAACGTCATAGCCGTCGACATGGCTGCCGACGAAGGCCGGCGTGTGGGCGAAGGGCACGTCGAAGTCGCGCGGAACCGAGCCTTGGTCCTTGGCGTTCTCGATGAAGCTGTGCAGGTCGTCGCCAATGACCTCCGCCATACAAGTGGTCGAGACGGCGATCATCTTCGGGTTGTAAAGTTGGTAAGTGTTGGCGAGCCCGTCGACCATGTTCTTCAGGCCACCGAACACTGCCGCGTCCTCGGTCATCGAGGAGGAAACTGCCGAAGCAGGCTCCTTGAAATGGCGCGACAGGTGCGAGCGGTAATAGGCCACGCAGCCCTGGCTGCCGTGGACGAAGGACATGGTTCGCTCGAAGCCCGCGGCCGCGAACACCGCGCCAAGCGGCTGGCAGGCCTTGGCGGGGTTCACGACAAGCGCTTCGCGAGCGAGGTTCTTTTCGCGGTATTCCCACGTCTTGGTGAATTCGCGTTGGTCGGTAACGACCTGGTCCGGGTGCGGACATTCGAAATTCAGCCTCTTCTCTGCGAGCATCTGCCTGTATTCCGGCTCACGGAACAGGGGCGCGTGGTCGAGAACTTTTTCAGCCGACTGCGGCATGGGTGGTTACCTCTTCTCCATCTGGCCGCGCCATACGGCGGCACAGGGACGTCGAAACGTTTCAGGTCTCCCGCGGAGAAAGAGCCGCAGGCGTTCATCGGCCTTCCCGGCTTCCGGGAGGCCAGGTTTTTCATTCCGCAGCGATCGCCGCCGACGGCTCGGCTTTTTTCTTCCAGGGAGCGTCGTAGAGGCCCCAGACCGGGTTGTTGATGGCCAGATCCATGTCGCGGGCGAAGATTGCGAAGCCGTCGTAGCCGTGATACGGGCCTGAATAATCCCAGGAATGCATTTGACGGAACGGTATGCCCATCTTCTGGACCGGGTACTTCTCTTTGATGCCGGAGCCAACGAGATCAGGACGGATCCCCTCGATGAACTTCTCCAGCTCGTAACCAGTCACGTCGTCATAGATCAGCGTGCCCTTCTTCACGTAATGGCCGGTGCGCTGATAATCGTCGTTGTGGCCAAATTCGTAGCCAGTGCCGACGATCACCATGCCCAGATCCTCATATGCCGTGACGACGTGACGGGGGCGCAGGCCGCCGACATAGAGCATCACCGTCCTGCCTTCGAGGCGCGGCCGGTACTTGGCGATGACGGCATCGACCAACGGCCGGTATTTGGCGATGACCGCCTCGGCCTTGGCCTCGATTTCCGGCCCGAAATGCTTGGCTATCTTGCGCAGAGAGGCTTCGGTCTGGGAGGGGCCGAAGAAATTATACTCCATCCAGTCGATGCCATACTTTTCCTCCATATGCCGGCAGATGTAGTTCATCGACCTGTAGCAATGGATGAGATTGAGCTTGGCCTTCGGCGCTCGCTCTATTTCGGCCAGCGTAGCGTCGCCCGACCAGTTGCCGACCACGCGCAGGCCCATCTCCTCGAGCAGGATGCGCGAAGCCCAGGCGTCGCCGCCGATATTGTAGTCGCCGATCACATTGACATCGTACGGGCCGGCCTCGAACTCGACGTCCTTCTTCTCGAAAACCCAGTCGCGGATCGCGTCGTTGGCGATGTGGTGGCCGAGTGATTGCGAGACGCCGCGGAAGCCCTCGCAGCGCACCGGCACGATCGTCTTTTCGTGCTCCTTTGCCTTGTTGCGGGACACAGCTTCGGTGTCGTCGCCAATCAGGCCGATCGGGCATTCGGATTGTACAGTCATGCCCTTGTTCAGCGGAAACAGTTCCTCGATCTCGTCGATAATCCGTTCCAGCTTCTTGTCGCCGCCGAAAACAATGTCCTTCTCCTGGAAATCGGAGGTGAACTGCATCGTGACGAACGTGTCGATGCCGGTCGTGCCGACGTAGTAGTTGCGGCGTTGCGACCAGGAATATTGCCCGCAGCCGACCGGGCCGTGCGAGATATGGACCATATCCTTGACAGGACCCCAGACCACGCCTTTCGACCCGGCATAGGCGCAGCCGCGAATCGTCATCACTCCGGGGATGGACTTGATGTTCGATTTGACCTCGCATTCGGAAAGGACCTCGCTTTCCTCGCCAGCCTCGTCGCCGCTCTTTGCGACGCTCAGGTGCTTCTTGCGGCGCTTCGCCGCCTTGTCAGGATATTGCGACAGCACCTCCTCGATAAGCTTCGCATGGAGGGCGCCGTCATTCTCGTATTCCAGGCTCATGGGACCCCTTTCAAGGTTCAGGGTGACGCCTCACCGACGAGGCGCCATTCTTTGAAAGGCGCACCAGGTCAGGCCGCGCCCCCAGTCAGTAGCGGTCGTTACTGTGCGGCGGCCTTGGCCGCTTCCTTGACCTGAAGCTCGGCAAGCATCTGCTCATCCGTCTTCATGATGCCGAAGTCGAGCAGCATGTCCTCGAGCTCCTCCATGGTGATCGGGGTGGGGATGGTGCCCTGGCCCGAATTGGCATGGATCTTCTCGGCCAGCGCCCTGTATTCTCCGGCCTGCTTGGAGTCCGGCGCATACTGGATCACAGACATCTTCCTGAGCTCGGCGTGCTGGACGATGTTGTCGCGCGGCACGAAGTGGATGAGCTTGGAATTGAGCCTGGAAGCCAGCGCTTCGGCGAGGTCGAGCTCGCGATCGGTTTGGCGCTCGTTGCAGATCAGGCCGCCGAGCCGCACGCCGCCTGAATGGGCGTATTTCAGGATGCCTTTGGCGATGTTGTTGGCGGCATAGAGCGCCATCATCTCGCCGGACATGACGATATAGATTTCCTGGGCCTTGTTCTCGCGGATCGGCATCGCGAAACCGCCGCACACCACATCCCCGAGCACGTCGTAGGAGACATAGTCGACATCGTCGTAGGCACCGTTCTCCTCGAGGAAGTTGATCGAGGTGATCACGCCGCGGCCGGCGCAGCCGACACCCGGCTCAGGGCCGCCCGACTCCACGCATTTGATGCCTTTGTAGCCGACCTTGAGCACGTCCGCGAGTTCCAGGTCTTCCACCGAACCTTCCTCTGCCGCGAGGTGCAGGACTGTATCCTGCGCCTTCGCGTTCAGGATCAGGCGGGTGGAGTCGGCTTTGGGGTCGCAGCCGACGATGAGGATTCTCTGCCCGAGGTCGACAAGGGCGGCGAGCGTATTTTGGGAGGTGGTGGACTTGCCGATGCCGCCCTTGCCGTAAAAGGCGATCTGACGCAAACCTGACATGTAGCTTTCCTTCCTTCGTTCCATTCATCGCGGCTGCCGCGACATGAATGCCGGTCGGGCAGCTGTCGCCGCCTCGCACCCAAGGATCTCAAGACTCGTGCCAATTTGGCTGATCGAACCGAAGAATAATTTCATGGTTGCTTTTCAGGGATTTAGCTTGAGGCCAAAGAAAGGATCGTCGGAACAAGCCGTGTAGCGGACCCGACAATGGCGACATAAAGCGTCGGATCGCGATCCTCAGTCACCGCATTCGTGAACCGCATCATTGTGTCGAGGTGGGCGAACAGCATCTCGACCTCTAGCGTTAATTGCGGGATGCTGCGAACTCTTCTGTTCCGGCGAGCTGACGTACTTGGTTCTCGCGTGTCCTCATCGACACTGCGCGGAATCTTGCGCGCCACGCTGGCATACCATCGATCCACGGCCATCCATCCGGGGCCACGGGCGGATAATTCCGCCATATCACCAACCCAAGGGGACTCGGCTCACTTATCGGCGCAGGAGTTCAGTATCGGCGTCATCGCCTTCACATGTTCGTCGATCCGCTCGAGCACTTTCGCTGCGACAACGTCGCGCTCAGGCAGATGCCACCAGTGCTCGTTGACGAGTTCGACGGTCTCGACCACTGCCTTCAGGACTGCCGGCTCCGGAAGCCTTGCACGGTTCGCAAATGCTTTCCATCGCGGTGCTGCTAGCGCCTTGAACGAGCGCTCCCCTCCAAGCGAAAGCGCCATGGCGTCGGCGGGAATATATGGCACGGTCGACAGAACGTCGTAGATTGGTGCAAGCACCGGCTTGTCGCCGTTGCCTGGATAAATCAAAGACCATTTCTTCAGGTGCATGTCGCCATTGCCGGTGATGACCGTCAGCGCCACGCGGCGGACGAATTCGAGAGCCGCCGTAGGCGAGACGGCCACGCCAAGGGCCAAGGCTATGTCGTGATAAGCGGCCCCCTCATATTTGCGCGAGGGATAGACACCAAAGACCTGAGCGAAATCCTCGATGTGTATCCTCTCGCCATCGGCGCCGCGATCGAAGCGTTTGACGAGAAGGACCTTGCCCTCCGACAGCGTGTTGAATTCTTCGGGAACGCCCTCAAAATCGGACTTCTCTACCAGTTCGCATTCAGGAACCTCCATGCCGATTGCTGCAGCCAGCGCCAGGTTGGCGAATTCGTTCTCGGAAACGCCCGGAAACGCCGTCGAAGGGAACTTGGCGATGTACCGGCCCTGCTCGTCGTCCATCGGCAAGGTAAGGCCGCCGCCTTTTCCAGTGTTCTTCATGACCGACAGCTTCATTTGCACGCCGGCAAGTGAGAACCGTGCCTTGGGCTTATCCTTTGAAGCATCTTGCGAAACCGCTATCGCGCCGTCACTGGGCAAGGCCCGTACGGCTCCCGGCAGATCGGCGCCCAGCGCCGCTAAAAGATCGAAATCATTGCCTGGCCGCACATTGCCTTCGTGGTGCTTTTCCATCGCCTCGCGCAATTTCTCCTCCGGCAGGAGGTTCGCGAAGAAAGCGGGCAAGGCGCCCGCCAGAGGCTTCGGATCTTTCCGCAATCCTCCCGTCGCTGCCCGGAACGACAGGCTGAAAACCGGAAAGCCGCCCGTCGCGCGGTAGGCCTCATCGAAATTGAATGCATTGAAATCGCCCGGCGTCCTAACGATTGTGCCGATCTTCAGTGCGTTCAAGAGCACGTCCAGTGACGGGATCGTCTTAGGTGCGCGAAAGACTGGAGCCATGATCGTCATCGTCAGGTTGAGAAACAAAGGCGGGTCGATCGTCATCATCATGCGGACGCAATAGAGCCTCGACAGCCGGCACCATGACTTGCGGAACCAGCATCATTTCCAGACCGAGCGCGCGAGCGATATTCATGAGCGTCGTCGCACGCGCCGCTGCGGCTCCCTTTTCGATGTCGCGATAGCGGGGACGGGATATACCCGCCAAGTCAGCGACCTGCTCCTGCGTCATGGCAGCGGCCAGCCTCGCCTGCCTGAAAAGCCCACCGATTTCGCGCAGAATTTCCGACTCAGAGTCGATCATGATACGTATACGATCTTTTCCAATGCGCGATGATACGCAAAGGTATCTCATCCAGCGAGCAAGTCAAAACTTTTATGATCTGTTCGCGTATCATATATGAACATAATGATATGCAAAGAGATCAATCCTTCTTCGAGGATCTCTCAGGCTTTAGCGCCGCACAGCGAACGGCGTTCCTCCAAGACCAGCTGCTATGGCCACGGGGCCCTCTGATGGCGCTGCCGCCGGTTTGCCCGGCTTCTTGCGGCCTGCGGCCTGGCGCTGCGCTTCTTTTTCGGCCTCGATCCGGCGCTCTTCTTGCGCCGCCAGCTTGGCCTCGGCTTCCAGCGACGCCATCGCCTGCTGGATCTTGGCCAGCCGGTTCTGCTTGTCGCCGGCCCAATCCGGCATCTCGTCGCCGCGCTTGTCCTTGCCGAAAGTCACGTCCTCCTCGGCATCCGCGGCCTCGGCCGCCGTCAGCATGCGAGCGACCTCGGCTTTCAATTCCAGCTCGCGCTTCTTCATGCGCTCATAACTCATCGCCTTGTGTTTCGACACGTTCGCCTTGATCTTCTTGCCATCCAGCGCGACATGGCCGAGTTTGACCAATCCTGCCGTCTCACACAGCTTCAGAACCTGCACGAACAGCGCCACGAGCGCCTTCAAATGCCGCTTGCGGAAGTCGCTGATCGTCCGGAAATGCGGCGGATCGAGCGCCACGATCATCACAAAATCATTCCGTTCGCGGCAGGCCCTGGCCGGCTGTTTTCGCCAGCTTTGGGCCATCGACCGCCTGTCGCGTTCCTTCGCGCCCCTCTGTCCCTGCATCAAAAGGGCCGTCGCGGCGCACCCGCCCTTCCTGCTCAAATCACATTCAATTCCCGAAACGGCCGCCCGTCGGCGATCCGGCTGTACCCGAACGCCGAGCAATCCACCGTGCGATAGCCGCCATGCACGATCAGTTCGGCCAGCGCCTTGCCGACCGCCGGAGCCTGCTGCAAGCCGTGGCCGGAAAAACCGTTGGCGAAGAGGAAATTGCCGACCTCCGGGTGCGGGCCGATCACCGCGTTCTGGTCGAGCGTATTGTAGTCGTAATGGCCGACCCAGGCGCGCGTCGGCTTGATCGCCTCGAAGGCTGGAATGCGGGTCGCCAGCACCGGCCAGATCACCTCTTCGAACAGCGGCCAGTCGGGGTCGAAGTCGGCGGGATCGGCCGGTCCTTCGCCCTCTTCCGCCTCGGCGCCGCCGGTGATGTAGACCGAGCCCTCCGGCCGGACATAGATGCCGCTCGGGTCGACCAGCAGCGGCATGTCGTCATATTTTTCGCGCGCCTCGAAGACGAAGACGTTGCGCTTGCGCGGCTCCACCGGCAGCGCCAGCCCGGCCATTGCCGCCACCTTGCCGGCATTCGGCCCGGCGGCGTTGACGACGGTGCCGGCCTCGAGCCGCTCGCCATTGTCCAGAAATACACCAGTGACGCGGCCGCCTAGCCGCTCGATACCCGTCACCGACGCCGTGATAAAGTCGACGTTCTTCGTCCGCAGTGCCTTGCGGAACAGCATCAGCATCGCATGCGCGTCGAACCAGCCTTCGCCGCTGCGGCCATAGGCGCCGGCGGAAATGCCCTCGACCGACAGCCACGGAAAGCGGCGGACGAGCGCCTCCGCATCCTCGAGCAGGATGTCGGCGCCCTCGGCCATGCGCTTCGTGGTTGGCCCGCAGGATAGGCAGCCCGTTTTCGCCGGCAAGGATGAGATAACCGCCTTCGCGAAAGCCGATATCGGCATCCGCGCCAAACTCTTCCCTGAGCCGCCGGAACAGTTTCAGCGTGAACTGCGACAGACGGATGTTTTCCGGGATCTGGCGGATGGAGGCGCAGGACAGTGTGGTCGCCGCATGAGAAAATTGCGGGTCGCGCTCGACAAGCTCGATCGAGCCCGAAAACCTTCCTTGCGCAGGTAATAGGCAACCGACGAGCCGACGATGGCTCCGCCGATGATGACGATGTCGTAATGCACCTTTTCGCTTCTCCAGTTCTAGGCGCCCGCCGCCACGTGCGGGCGATGCCGGCATCAACCGGCGGGCAGATGCGCCGAGGGCAACAAGCGCGCCTGACGCAACGCCGCCAGATCAGCCGAGCCGGTGCAGAAGCAGGCGACGGCCAACTGGCGGATGACGATCTCGAAATGCGCGA
>NZ_JAMYOT010000052.1:0-25263 GCF_040320005.1 Mesorhizobium sp. M0816
ATCGAAAGCATGCCGCCGCGTCAACCGCTCAATTCGAGAGCCCTCAACCCGCAACCTGATATTGCCGCACCGGATGGCGGACCATCGCATCGATGTCGATGCCGTCGAGGATCCAGTGCAATTGCTCGGTCGTAAGCGTGACCACCGCTGCCTCCCGGCGCGGCCACCGGAACTTGTCCTCGGTCAGCCGCTTCAGGACCAGCACAAAGCCCGACCGATCGAAGAACAGGAGCTTCATCCGGTCGCGACGGCGATTGCAGAACGCAAAAACCGCCGGAGCAAACGGATCGAGCGCCATCGTCTCTTGGACCAGAACCGCAAGGCTGTTGATGCCGGCCCGGAAGTCGATCGGCTCGCGGTGCAGGTAGACTTTCAGGTCAGCGCCCAGTCTGAACATGACCCAGTGCTCCGATGGTCGCCGTCAACGCATCCACATCACCGCATTCCAGCGTCAACTTCACGCCGTTCGGCAGCGACGCGCTCACCTTGGCTGGAGAGGAAAAAGGCGCAGTCCTTTTCGGCCGACCTACGTGCCCCATCGCAAGTCCCCGGCAAATCCACCGCAGCCATGCTGCTCTGTCGCAGCAAGGCCCGATCGGAAGTGCTTTCAATCTGAACCGGGATGAACGCCGATGGTGGGGGCTGCGGGAGGGACTGGGTCTCCGCCCGCTTCTTTATCCACTTCCGAAGAAGGTTCGCATTGACCCCATGTTCGAGCGCAAGCCTCGATACCGACACGCCAGGCTCAAGACAGGCCGAGACAAGACGGTCCTTCGATGCCGGGTCGTATCGGCGTCGCCCGTCCCGACCGACAAGCCTCACCCGCAGTTTCTGCTCATCTTCTTCCATCACAAGGTGTCCACCTATTTTGGTGGACACCTCATGCATCAGAGCACTCAACAGCAAAAGGTGCGGGGAAATTCGCGCTTACCCTTCGCCCAACTTTTCGGGAACGGGCAAAATGCGCTCCAGTTCATGCCATTCAGAGGCCCATCAAGCGATGCGGACCTCCTCCTTGGGTGTAGAATTCGTCCTCGTCTCAGATTGCCTTGAAGCAGCCAAGGATGCCAGCCGCTACCAGCCGAAATATGTCCGTGGGCGAGCCCCAACTCGCCGACCAGCCACCCTTTCTGCAGATTGGTTGAGCTGCGACGTCCCCCAAGCCTTCAGAATCGCCATCGCCAAGGTTTTTTCTCCTATACACCCTCGGCGGCGCTCGATTTCGTTTGCGACGGTTCGATGAGGTCGCTTTTCGGGGCCTTGCTTGCTAACCTACCCTCCTGCAATGTCCCTTGCCGTCGCCCTCGCCGTCCTCATCTCCGCCCTTCTGCATGCCAGCTGGAACGCCATCGTGCGGGTCAATGGCGACCGGTTGGGCGTCGTCACGCTGCTCGCCACCTTCAGCGCGCTGATCGCCGCGCCCGGCCTGTTCCTGCTTGCCGGCACCGGCGCGTGAAGCCTGGCCGTGGCTTATCGCCTCGGTGCTGCTTCACGTCGGCTACAATGTCTTCCTCGTCAACGCTTATGCGCATGGTGAACTTAGCAAGGTCTATCCGCTGGCGCGTGGCACGGCGCCGCTCATCACACTGATCGTCAGCCTCGCCTTTATCGGCGAGCCGGTCGGCACGACGAAGATCCTAGGCGTGGTAACGCTGGGAGTCGGCATTATCGCGTTGACCTTCGACCAGGGTATCCGCGTTTTGATGCGGGCGCCGAAGGGCGTCGTCTACGCGCTTGCGACGTCGCTCTTCATCGGCAGCTACACGATCTCCGACGGCCTCGGCGCTCGCGCCTCGGGTGATCCGCTCGGCTACACCGCGTGGGTTTTCGCGTTCGACGGCGCACCACTCCTCATATACGCCCTGATAGTGCGCGGCCGAGGCATTCAGCGCATGCTTGTCGAGCAATGGCGGCCGGGACTTATGGCCGGGGCGCTGTCGCTCGGCGCCTATGCTATCGTCATCTGGGCGATGACGGTCGCGCCGATCGCCCTCGTCGCCGCGCTGCGCGAGACGAGCGTCGTGTTCGCCGTAATGATCGGCGTTGTCTTCCTAGGCGAGCGGTTGACGCCAGCCCGAGCAATCTGCGTCGCCGTGGTGCTCGCCGGACTGATGCTGATGCGCGTGTAAGGCCTGTCCGTCTGCTTCGAGTCAATTTTCATTCGCGAGCGTCGTGGAAGGGTGGCGAGCAGACGCCCGCTCACGACGAACGGTCGCGATGCGCACCATTTCGGACATTCACAGGCCGGAGCACGACCCACGATTATTCTTTAGGAGCTGCTGAAGTTCCCTTCAACTTGTGCTAAGTTGTTGGGATGGAGAGCTGCGAGCAGAACGGGAAATTTCGCTTCCGTTCTGGTGGCCTTTAACGAGGGAAGAAAGAGCTCGCTTCCTCTTTAGCATTTGCAACTCGGTACCCAAGCGGGTCACTTGCCGGAGGAGCACATGGCGAAACTCACCGCTGATCAATACCTAGCGGCGACAGCTGCGCGACTTGCCCATGTGACGCAGACATACGCGATCACTTTTTTCGCCAACATCGCGATCATGTTCGCGATCCTTGCATACACATCATCAGCGGGACTAGCTGCCAGGTTCGCGCTCGCGACGATTGTGGTTTCAATCACGGCTTACGGAGTCTTGGCAGCCAAGGCCGCCTTGGATGACTTAAAGGCAATGCTGGACGATGCGGTCGACGACTTCTCGGGCAGCAGCTTCGGCGCTCACCTGAAGCAGATACCTACGGCGCTGTTCACCGGAGCAAGCACCATCCTCATCCTTGCGATGGGGGTGACGCAGTTGTGGGCGATCATTTCGGCCTGACGTGGGCTGATCTCGAACTGCGTGGCCGGCGGCCGCTGACGGGGGCACGGGCAGGCCGACGTGACTGGGAAATGGCAGCAAAAGCGTCAAGAATCTAGGCGCGGCCAATGCCCCTTTCGGGTCGCCAATTTTCTTCACGGATAATTCTAATGCGCCTGCTTGAAGCCCTCAGCTACGGAACGGAACGGTATCCGAGGAAAGTTGCCAGACGACTTCGCGTCCTCAATATCACGTGTTGGAGCATGGCCTGGGTCTGGCTGGGATTCGCCGCTTTATTCCTGCCAAGCTTCAAGCTCCGCACCGTCGGTCTCATTGATATGGGAATGGCGGTTTTTCTGTTTGCTATTCCTCTGCTGCATCGCATAGGACCGAGCGTTGCTGCTATGTTTTTTATTTTGGTGAGTTACCCCGCAATTTTCGTCGTTTGCTTCTTGGTCGGTACCGATAGCGGCATGCAAATGGAGTACTTGGCATTTGCTGCCGGCGCGGTGCTAGTTCTAGGTGTGGAACCCGTCGCACATCCACTCATCGTCGGCGTTCTCTCCTTGGTGTTGATCCTGGCTCTGGAAATCTTTGCTCCGCGCAACGCCGGTCTCCTAGACGAGGCAGCAATGCTAGGCGGCTTCATCGCGGTTGTGACTGCCACCACGACGGTCATGTTCGCCGTGGTGTTCTATGCGGTTCGCGAAGCCGCACGCTCCGAGTCAATCGCAGAGTTCGAATATGGGCGATCCGAGTCATTGCTGGCGAACGTCCTACCTACAGCTATTGCAGATCGGCTGAGGTCCGGTCCCACGCAAGTCATCGCCGACAAGCACGAGCACGCGTCGATTCTTTTCGCCGACATGGCAGGGTTCACCGCGGAGGTCAGCCAGACTTCACCCGACCAACTTGTCGGATTCCTCAACGACGTTTTCACGGCCTTTGATCAGCTGGTTGAACGCCACGGCCTGGAGAAGATCAAAACCACGGGCGACAACTACATGGTTGTCAGCGGCGTGCCCGTGGCGCGATCGGATCACGCCGCTGCTCTGGTCCGTCTTGGGATCGAAATGCTCAATGCCGCCGGCCGGATGCGCGATCCACATGAACGCGCCTTGTCGATCCGCATCGGGATAGCCAGCGGCCCGGTTGTTGCGGGCGTCGTAGGAGTGAAGAAGTTCTTCTATGACGTCTGGGGCGATGCGGTGAATGTCGCATCGCGCATGGAGACTACAGGCGTGCCGGGCAGGATCCAGATTTCGCCGGAGACCTACGAACTCGTGAAGGACCAGTTTGAACTCGAAAGCCGCGGCCCTATTGATGTGAAGGGCAAGGGCAAGATGACGACATGGCTGTTGGTCGGCCCGAAGGCGGGGATTACTCATTCGAACGGCTAGCTATGACCGGGCAAACAATAAGGCGCGCCGACGGGCCAAACGCGAGCGTGGATTTCGCTCGCGGCGGTGTGATCCAGGTTCTAAATCAACGCGCACTGCTCACCCGTTGCCGGTCAAAAGAGACCGCTTCGGGGTCATACAGGGACATTTATTGCTTGCCACCGGCGACCGCTTCGGGTCGCCTCGTCTGCGACACCCAATAGCAAATGCTTAAACAGTAATGAGGCGTTCGTGCGGCGAAGGGAATTCCGCTATCACACGAACAGAAAGTCATGCGCGGTCAACGTGCCCGTGAAATTATCGAGAGTGACTTGATCCGCTCCTGCGGTAATGATGGTGCCAGTTCCAATTCTGGTGATTGTGAGATCATTGAAAGATTGCACATCCTCCACGCCGCTAAACTCAATTTTGTCCTTTTGGCTCTGGCTGAAGTCTTCGATTCTGTTATTGATTCCGACTGTCATTGGACCATCGTCCTTGAAAACAAACAGATCTCTCCCGCCTTGAGCCTGAGCGCTGTCAAATTCCCCATCGCCCCACATTAGGTTACTGACCAAGCTGCCGGGTGCAGCGGTCCCAGCGTACAGGGTATCGTTGCCGCCCTTGGCGGAGTCAACGAAAACAAATGCATCGCCGAAGAGAGAGTTAATAACCTGGCCACCGCCAGTGTTGTTGCCGCCGATCAGGGTATCGTTGCCGCCCTGAGCGGAGTTGAACATGTTTGCCCCGTCGCCCACGAGAGCATTGTCAACTAGGGCACTGCCACCGCCAGTGTTGTTGCCGCCGATCAGGGTATCGTTGCCGCCCTGAGCGGAGTTGAACATGTTTGCTGCCTCGCCCCAGACTTCATTGAAAACCCCGGCATCGCTGCTGCTGTTGCTGACGCCAATCAGGGCATCGTTGCCGCCCCGAGCGAAATCGAATTGGAACAGCGCGTCACCCGAGAGAAGATGGCGGACGTCGCCACCGGTGACGTTGTTGGGGCCGGTTAGGGTATCATTTCCACCCCGAGCATGGTCGAACATGCTGCCGCCAGCATCCCCAAACAAGCCGTTTACAGTGTTGTCGCCCACAAGGACGTCATCGGTGCCCCTTTGATGGTCCGTTAAATCTCCCTCAGTAAATGGAACGCGCTTGGACATCCTGCCCTCCTGCTGAAGTGGGGCCCCGGCCGACTATAATCTTAGACTAAGATATCAAACACGCATCATGCCTTTGATGGATTTCAGAGGCTAAAAAGCGAGATAATGCGGGCGCGGGAGAACGGGCGCAAATCTTTCCGGAGCTGGTGCGGCGATGATTGAAGCGAGGATTAGCGGCACGGGTCGGTTCTCGGTAGGGGGCGACCCCAGATTCATCACTTTCGTGTCGTGACGCCTACCAGAGAATTTACTCGTGAACTGACCGGCCAACGCCAAACTCATACTCGCCGGGCCGACTTGTCAGCAGATGACAGAAACCGCTCAACGGCCGCGCCTTAGTAACCGCTTCAAGCTCAAACCGGCCAACAAAATATAAGGCGGCATGGCGAGCGAATAGTGACCACAGTTTAATTCCAAAATATTTGGCCTAGCCCCGGCGTCCTTCAGCCTCTGCATGAACCTCTCCGATAGCTCTGGCAACACCACTTTGTCTCTCTTAGCCAACACAATATGGAGATCGAGATCGGGCCGTGCCAGACTATGCGCGTAATTCTCCAAGTTAAGTGGACCCCAGGCCCTTCTGAGATCGGTCAGCTTAATCTCAGGCTCAAGGCTATCGCGTATCGATCGTGTCGCGCGGCCCGTCCAGACCATATCCGCTAGACTCCCCGCCGTCAAAAACAACGAGGCTTTTGACACAGCCAAGTCGTGTGCCGCAACTATGGCCGCAACCCAGGAACCTAAGCTCATTCCGAGAACCGAAATCTCTCGATAGCCTTCGCTTTTCAACCAACGTATGAGTTTTCGCCCATCCAACACTGCCTGCCTTACAGATTGGATCGTTCGACCGAGATTCGGGCTAAGCATATAGTCGGCGTGCACGGAGCCGGGACGGCTGCGTTCGAAGTGATAAGGCATAGCAATCTCGACAACCGTGATGCCACGCTGCGAGAAAAAGTTGGCAATCTGACGATTCCGGGCGCTTGCATTCCAATGGTGAAAAACCACCATCGCCTGATCGAACGAACCGCTTTCTGTGATTTTCGCCGAGACGACATTATTCTGTTCGATATCAGTAGAAATGTCCGATGGAAATTTGAGCCACCCATCTAGCCTTTCAAAACCCTGATCACTCACACTCGGCGCATCGAAAAAGGCTGGATCAGCCACGGCTTGGTCCGCAAGGGCACAGAATTCCTCGATACTTGTAATCTTCTTCGCACCTGGAAAGGCGCGTTCCGCGTCAAGGACGAAATCCGTTGGTTTCTTCCCTTCCTCTCCGCGAAGGGCCCGGCGTTCGTCCCAACGATCGAGCCAACTATGAAACACTCTGATTGTTTCCTAACTCGCTCGGTCGCCAGCGGCCTAATCCTGGATCGAACAGGCCGTATAGTGCGACTAGCACTGAAATGGCCAGAAGGGTCGAAAAGCCAGCAAACGCGTCGATCAACAAGTAGCTGACAACAAGTAACGCCACGACCGCCGACATCTTCCACAAAGGCGCATGAAATCGATCTCCGACACCTAATCGGATGGAGCCATACAGAAATACAAAACAGGTCGAAATAACGATAAGAAGGCTGCTGTAATGCGTCGGCATACGATAGCGGAACCCGGTGCTCACATCATCGCGACCTTGGAACATCGAAGACATATCGCCGACCAACCACGCCACAATATTCTCACCACTGGATGCCAGATAAGAGCTTTGGACCTTCATCCATATGGCGACCAGAACCCCCAAAACCGTACACCGAAAAACCCCACGCATCACTGTGAGGCCGGCTTCATTGAGCTCTTGCTGATGATCAACATGCGGCAGTTTCTTCAATCCGTCTCCAATTCTCCAAAGATCATGAACAACCGTATAGAGCAAAATGAGACCTGCGAAGAAAAGATAAAACACCAGGCACATGTATAGGTAAGCGAGCCCCGTAAAAACGACTGTTTCAGGGACAGATATGAGCTCAGGACGCACAAGAGCTATTCTTCCCCAATCCATGGCATAGTTGCCACCGCCCTTCATCAACGGGATCAAGGACACGCCTATCCATTGAAAAAGACCCGCGAACAGCAAGCAAATCAAAAAAACCGACCAGTATGTGTACGAGGAAGCGTCAACGTTGCGCAACCAGGCGTCGTCGCTTTCCACCTGATCGCCCTGCGCTGCGAGCTTTCTGCGCCCCTCACTTCTCCAGAAGACCAGCAACTCTATAACGAAGAAGAAAAACAGCGGTAAGAACACCATAAAGTCGAGTGTCCAATTTGCGGCCCAAAGGAATCCAACCTGCTTAACGAGCCCGTCCGCTCGCTCGTAGGTGACGTTGTGGATACCAAAGATGTACGACAAAAAGCCGAGAGCGGTCATGCCGGCAAACACCGACGCCGGTAAATTCAGGGGAGATCCGTGACTAAAAAACGCCTCCGATTTCCTCGCCAAACTAAAACGCCGCCTCGGCCCCTTGGCGTCAGTATCCCGTTTTAGCTCTGCCGGAGACGCTGTGTCGTCATCGAAGGTCGCAGCCTGTGCTGTATCTGGAATCTCCTGTGCAACGCTGCTTCCGGCTCTCTTCCATTCTCGTCTCTTGGCCGATAACCGCGATTGCGCCGCACTAAGCTCCATCTGCCACTCGCTGGTTGCCACCGGATCATCGCATCCAAAAATCCTCGCCAGCCAACGAATGTTGGCAGTGCTAATTCCCTTCTCGTTCTCTTGAAACCAAAGCTGCACCGTTCGCAGATCGACCCCAACCCGGTTGGAATCAATCTGTGAAATCGCCTCTGCAAGAAGCTCGGGCGTCCATGGGCCTGCAGGAAACCCGTCTTTGCCCAACGGCCGACCCGCACCCGCCGCCGCCAATCGTTTGAACAATTCTTTGAAATCACTCCCGTCTCTCGGCGGAGAGAGAAATAACTTTCCGTTCCTAAACAATGACTTATAGGCTCTGGTTTCGTTCCGTTTCGCTAGGCTTCGTATCCTATCGTGCCTTCGTCCTCAATCAACTTATCGTTGCTGAGCGTACTCTCTACATGATGCCCTCCACTAGGAATGAAGCCGTGCGAAGCCTAGAAGAATCCTCAAATGATCTATCCCGAGACGACCATTTCGCTCGGCAGGATCGTACGGCGATTCATGCTGATGCGAGGGTCGGCTTAACACTGGCCGACATATCCGAACGACATATGGCAGCTCAAAGAGCGGCCGAAACGTTGCGACAGGAGAAGGGGCGCTGGGCCGGCGATGTGATCGCGTTGGATGAGGCCGCGGCGCGGCGCGACGTGGTGACGTATCGGCCAGCCGATCACCGGGAATCAATCGAGAAACTGGTATATATCGCGGCATATTTGATCGCGAGGCGGAAGGGTCTCGAAGAAGGGGAAATGGCGACGGTCATGGAGATGGCGGGGCCATTTGGGTGAGGTGATCTGCTACATCTTCGACTGGAAAACCATGGAGCACTTAATGCTTACCCACCATCTCGAATGGAACGGCCACAACAACCTGTATCGGCCTAGAAGATTGTAGCAACCCATTCGCCGTTGGCGGCCTTTGCGAAGCCGACAACACGATTGAGAGGCTGTGCCTCGGCCGACATCTTGACCGTGGTCACGCACGAAACGCCGGGGCCGTTGTTGTTTTTGTCGCACTGGCCAAGGGCAAATGAGATCTTCGGCATGTCGTTGCGATCCCAGACCAAGGGTGAGCTGGATTGCGCGTTCTGATAGGCGGCCAGGGCCTCACCCTCTGACGGTTTTTCCACGACTGGCAGAGGACACAGTGAGGGATCCGCGGTTATCGCCGCAGTGAGCTCGGCCTTGGTAATGGTCCTTGCCTCGACAGTCCGGTGTGGAATTACCAGCCAGGTTCCGCCGGCGCCGGCCGCACGGCCGACGCCGGCTATTATGGCGAGTAGGACGGCATTGTTCATCGCTCTGACCCACTAGAGATTCAGATTGAACCAGTGGCGTTGCTTGACGCCCTGATCATTCGGAATGTCGAAGTACCAGGGGTCAGCGCGCCTCGGCCGCTGCGAGGAAATCTCCTTGATGCAAGAGTTTTCTCCGTCACGGGCACGGCGGTTCAAGATCACGCCGGCTTGATTGGCGGGGCCCTTTAGACCGGGGTGCGTTTGACAGGTGTTGACGGTCTTGACGCAACGATCCGGTACGGTGCGATTTCCGTCCCGGCCATATTGGCTGTAGCCGATCTTGGCCTCGTCGGGGCAATCGGCATAGTCCTCACGACCCGCTGCCCCGGCTTTTGCTTCGTCGCAGATTGGCCACGAAAAGCCAGGCTTCGACATGGCAGCAATAAGTTTGGTCATCGGCGGGATGCAGTATTCCACGCCATGCCAAGACGGGTTTTGCGAGGCTGCGCAAAGCAGGACTTGGCAGCCCCAGGATGCGTCTTGTGCCTTGGCCCCTGTGGCGGGAAGGAGCGCGGCGCCGGCGATGCCGGCGGCATAGATCAGGTCTTTCATGTCAGGCGGTCCTCTTGATGATGATTACGGGCGTCGCCCAGGCGACAGACGGCGTGTCGCCGGGTGAAGAGGTTCGCATCGAAGCATGTGCCACGTAGACGAAGTCCGGCAACTATCGGTCTGTCCTCAACGGTCGCTTGCGGGCATCGGCAAAGGGCGGGGATATTTCACTCTCGCGTTCGGCCAGCAGATTGAAATCAGCGATCGGCCGGCGATCTGGCGTCTTGTCGACCGCCTTGCGGCGCCACTCAGTCATGTCGAGCACGTAGGTTGCCCACATGCCGTAGCGCGCGGCCATGGCGTAACGCTGATAGGCGGCATATTGGCCATTGACCGGATAGGGAGAGGCAACTCGCGCCCAACCGACACGAAGCATTTCCAGGGCAAGATCTCGAGCGCCGGTGGTGCAACGCGCGATCGCCGTACCGTCGACTCTGTAGGAGACGACGTTGCAGGTCACCGACTTGTTGCCGACCGTCCGTTTAAGCCATGCCTTGGCAAACGGTCCGCACGGAACGGGTGGAGGGGCCTTCACGCGCTCGCGCTCTTCCCACTTGGGATCGAGTGCCCATTGCGGCAGCTCGCACGTGTCGATGTCAGCCAATTGGACGCTCTGTGCATACTGGGGGTACCAGAGCGTCCGCCCGTCCATGACAGCGACCCGTCCGCCTAGAACAGGATGCCCCGGGGTCACTTGGGCGGCGGATGGTTCTACGGCTGGCCGGTAGACCTTGCGGACAGGCTCATTCCTGCTGATATCAGCCGCTTCAACGACCTCAGCGGTTAGGGCAAGCATTGCTGCCGACAGGAGGAGTCGAGCTTTCATCGCTTCGCCTCCCTCTTGGCGTGCTCGTTGGCTGTCTTGGCCAACAGGACTGCCGGGTGCACAACATCGGGGAACTGCCAGAGACCGGCCTTGCGTTCGCGGGCGTCCAGCTCGGCCACGGAGTACGGCGGATGAAGTGGCATGCCCTGATCATCGAGCGAAGCGAAGGCGTAGCCGCTCGAAATCATCATGGTGGCGAGGTCGAGGCGATCCTTGCCAAGGGTGGCATAGCAGATGACGTAGGTTAGGTCCGCGGTCTTGGCGACCGGCGCGCAAACCGGCTTGGTGTCCTTGATATAGGCAGCAAACATTGCCAGGGACGCATCGCCACAATCGCGCTTTTGCCCCTTCAAGTCGGTGTAGTTGGTGCCGCGAAGGCAGGATTGAACGCCGAAGAGGCGATAGCGTTGCCCCTCTGAAACCCAGGTGTCGCCGGTTTCCAGTGTTATGCCCGGCTCCAGGTCAAAATAGCCATCAGGCGCACTAAGTGCCGTTGCGACACCGGCCACGGTGAGCGTAAGGGCGAGTGAAAGCCTCATTGGGCCTTCACTCGCGGATCGGCCCACATGCCGTAGGACCCTTCCTTGCCGACACCCTCGGCTTGCGCGAGGTCTGGCCGGTCATAGGAGCCATCGGGCTTTTTTGTCAGGCGCAACGCGCCGAGGGACAAAAGCTGCTCCTCGAACATATCAACGGAATCGAGGCTGCCGGGATAATTGTAGTAGCCGTAGCAGGTGGCATTTTGCGTTGGTGACGACTGCTCGCTGACGAAGGCCCGGCAGAAGATGACCTTCGGGCTTTTCAGCATGATTTGCAGCTGCTGTTGCGCGAAGTCGGCGCAAGTGCCGGCAAAGCCTTCCTTCCGGTTGACCATTTCACCTTGGCACGGCTGGAGACCGTAAAGGTGAAGATTGGTCTTGCCATCGACCCGGAACTCCGTGGGCGATACCGCCACATATCCGGATGCTGACGCGTAGCCCTTTCGGTCCACGGCTTTGCCGCTGCCGTCATAGTATTCGACGACCAGCACCGTCTTGCCCGGTGCCGCCAGCGACTTGATGTAGTCCTTGTTGACGTTGTCCACCGACCAGGCCGGCGTTGCGATAACGCAACCTGCGAATGCAGCAAGGATGGTCCGTTTCATTTCCAGCCCTTTACCATATTGGTTCACACCGAATCCCACTTTTGGGGTTTAAGTGTGGCGAAAAAACTTGTATCGCTACACCAAATCGGTTCATACAATGGCGAACTTAATCGGTTTTCGCCACAATCTCAACACCGCAAATGGGGCGGGGTCGCGATGACGAAAAGGGCTAGAACGAGCAGCATTGGAGGCAATGGAACTCTGATTTGCTCGACCCTGCTGAATGTGCTCGTCGCTGGCGCCGCAATGGCCCAGGAAGCGCAGAAATCCGCCAACCTTGTGAATGATTTCGCGCAAACTGAAAGCGTCAATGACGCTGCGATCAGTGAAATTTTCGATTCTAGATGGAGCCAGAGCAGCGGTCATTACGTCCTCAGCGAGGACGGCGTTGTCGCACCAGAGAAGACAGCCAAAAAGGACCAACAGGCAGATATCCATGTTGGTACACTGAAAGAGGCTTACACGACGGAGGACGTCACTGCGGAAAATACCATTATGGGTAAGATACCGACAGGACAGATTACCCGAAATGGTTTAGAAAATCCGGCTCTAGACAGCACGGGAAGCGTGCAGGCATGCGGTCCGTCACCGCTAAGCCCTTCGGAAATCAAGAAATTAGTCGTCGATACGGCGCGGCGTCACAAGGTCGACGAGGTTTTCGCCACGGCGATTGTTTGGGCGGAAAGCGGCTTCGACCAAACTCGCAATTCGGACAAGGGCGCACGCGGCCCCATGCAGCTCATGCCTGCCATCGCCGAACGGTTCCAGGTCGAGGACATCTGCGATCCGCAGCAGAACATAGAAGGCGGCATGAAGTACCTGCGGGTCCTGCTCGACGAGTTCCAAAATCCTCTGCTTGTCGCCGCTGCCTACAACAGCGGCGAGCAACGCATCTACGCATACGGCGGCATCCCGCCGTTCCGGGAAACCGTCGGCTACGTCGCCAAGGTGGTCAATTACCAGCTCGGTTTGCCCATGCCGGCGGCGAGGGGAAAGCCCAATGCATCCGGGACCACAACAATCGCAGGCGGTGGTGAGGACGGCGACGTCGGTGTCATCGCCGTGAAGAAGACCGGCAAGTTTGTCGGTGGAGTGATGCACTTTTGAAGGAGAGAATGCATGAAGTGCAATGCAATTGAGGGACCGAGGGTCGGCGCATGGAGGCTGGCAGCCGTTCTTGGATTGGCTGCGGCCGTGCACATGGCCGGCGTCGATCTAGCCTTGGCACAAAGTGGTGGTGGCGGCGGCGCCTTCGCGCCACTGCAGACGGCCGTTCAAATGATCGTGGATTTCATCACCGGCCCGTTCGGCCGGCTGCTAGCGATCATTGCAGTGATCGGCCTCGGTTTCCTCGCCTTCGCCGGTCGGCTGTCGTGGTTCACGGCAGGCGCCGTCATCGTCGGCATTGGCCTGGTCTTCGGCGCACCGACCATTGTCGATGAAATGATTGCCGCTGTCGGCAAATAGCGATGGCTGAGTTCGAGGACGAAAAGCCTGCCCTGACGCCGCTGGTGATCGGCTTGACCCGTTCACCGACGCTTTGGGGCGTGCCGTACATGGCCGTCGTTATCGTCGTCGGTTGCACGATCATAGGGTGGCTCGGCTCCAACTCCCTGTGGGCACTGCTGACCGCACCAATCGCCTACCTCGTCCTTTTCACGCTGTGCACCTGGGACAGCAAGATCCTCGACGTGATGCAGGTTGCGTCGCGCAAGACGCCCCGCACGCGCAACAAGAGCTTTTGGGGCGCCAATTCATACGGACCATAGCCGATGCTGAAAGTCGTCACAGAAGAGCTTGGGTTTGGGAAGGCCGCTCAAAACGAGCGGCCTATGTCGACTCATATCCCGTATTTGCGCCATGTCTCCGATACGGTGATCGGCTTGGAAAACGGCGCCTTGATCAGCGTCATCAAGCTCGATGGCCTGTTCTTCCAGACTGAGGATCAGGCCACGCTAAACATGCGCTCCGTCGTGCAGAACACGATGATCCGTGCGCTCGGTTCCAGCCGGTTTTCGCTGTGGTCGACGGTCATTCGCCGCGCGGTTGAGATCGAGATCGGAGGCGCTTTTGATGATCCGTTCTGCGACCTGCTCGACAAGCGTTACATGGAACAGTTACGCCACAAGCGCATGTTCACGAACGAGATCTACCTGACCATCGTCAGGTCAGGCATGAGGGGTGCGCTCGGCATCGGTGACACCCTTAAGCGGATACTCAACAACGCCAGCCGCGACGGCCGCTCTCAGCAGTCACGCGAGGACGTGACGGAACTAGAGGAGCTTGTCACCAACATCACGCGCGAGCTCGAGAAATACGGCGCGCGCGCGCTCGGCATCGCTCGCCGCGACGGCGAGCCATATTCCGAACCCTGCGAGTTCTTCAACACAATCCTGACCTGCGGCGTGCCACGTAAGATGCGGCTCCCGCGCATGGGGATCAGCAACTATGTCGGCACGTCTCGCCTACATTTCAGCAAGCGGACCATGCAGGCACAAGCCGCTGTCGACGAGGACAGCCGTTTCGGCGCGCTTCTGTCGGTAAAGGAATATCCCCCCTTCACAGGGCCGGGAATGCTCGACGGCCTTTTGCAAGTCAATCACGAGTTCATTCTGACGCAATCGTTCACGATTGCGGACAAGCCCATTGCTCAAGAGCGAATTACGCGCCTGCAGCGTCAAATCCAGGCCTCGGATGAAGCGGGCAGCTCGGTCGAACACGACATCGATTTCGCAGTTAACAGCCTGATGAACCAGGAAGCCGTTTTCGGCTTCCACCATCTGACACTGTTGTGCCTGTCGCGCGATCTGGAGGGCGTGAGCAAGGCGGTCTCCGAGCTTGGGGCATGCCTCACCGACATGAACATCAACTGGCTGCGCGAGGATATGAACCTCGAAGCAGCCTTTTGGGCGCAATTGCCGGGAAATCACAGTTACATCGCCCGCAAGGCGTTGCTGTCGAGCGGCAATTTCGCCGGTTTGTCGTCAATGCACAATTTCGCGACGGGACAATCTGACGGCGCGCATTGGGGCCTGCCGATCACGATCCTCGAAACGACGTCGCAAACGCCGTACTGGTTCAACTTTCATCAACGCGACATTGGCCATTTCCTCGTCACCGGTCCAACCGGCTCGGGCAAAACCGTCGGCCTGACGTTCTTGCTTGCCCAGGCTATGCGTATCAATCCCGCGCCCAAGGCAGTTTTCTTTGACAAAGATCGCGGTGCGGAGATCTTCATTCGGGCAGTTGGCGGCACCTACGAGGTACTGTCCCCGGAAACACCCACCGGCTTCAACCCTCTGCAGCTCGAGAACACCGGACCGAACCGGGAATTTCTCCTGCGGCTGCTAAAGGCAATGCTTCGCGCCAACGATCGTCGCGACTTTAGCCAGGAAGACGAAGATACACTCGAAAAGGCCTTGGCTCGGCTCATGCAAGAGCCCGCGGCTGAGCGTAACTTGGTGAACCTTTCGACCCTGCTCGTCGGTCGCTCTCGCGCAGACGCCAACGACCTTCATGCACGGCTGCGGCCATGGATCGACGGCGAAAAGGCATGGCTGTTCAACGCTCAGCACGACGTTTTGTCGTTCTCAGGACATCGTGTCTTTGGCTTCGACATGACCAACATCCTCGCAAATGAGGAGTTGCGCACACCGGCGCTGATGTACCTCTACCATCGGCTGGATGAGCTGCTGAACGGCGATCCCGTGATGTTCTTCATGGATGAAGGCTGGCAGCTGCTCCAGGATGAGACCTTTTCGGCGTTCATCGTCGACAAGATGAAGACTATCCGCAAGCTCAACGGCATTGTCGGTTTCGGAACGCAGTCGGCGGCCGACATCGCCAAGGCCCGCGCATCACACACGCTGATCGAGCAATCGGCAACGAACATCCACTTCCCTAATCCGCGCGCGGACGAGGAAAGCTACATCACCCGCTTTGGCCTGACGGTCAAAGAATTCAACTTCATCAAAAACACCCCGCCTGAGAAGCGCACTTTTCTCGTCAAGCACGGGAACGACTCGGTCATTGCCCGGCTCGATCTGTCGTCGATGCCCGAGATGGTCAAGGTCCTGTCGGGCCGAAAGAAGACGATCGAGGAGTGCGCCGCACTTCGGGAACAATACGGCGACGAGCCGGAAAAGTGGCTGGCCGAATTTTGCGGATGGGAGAAGGCTCAATGAGAAATCGTCTGGCCCTTGGCCTGCTGGTGACAACACTCGCCACCCCCGTTCCGGCGATGGCGTCCGGTGTTCCCGTCATCGACGGAGCGAACCTCGGTACAAAAACAGATCGGAAGGACAAGACCGGCGAAATCGAAGAGACCGGCAAGGACCGGTTTTCGATCAACAAAGGCGTGACCTGCTCCGTCTACAGGGAAGGTCGCAAGGACGATCCGGTCGCGGCCGCGCAAGCCAACCCGGAAATCGTCGGCCTGGTCAAAAGGGTCGCGAGGGAAGAAGGCGTCGACGAGGACCTGTTTATGGCTCTCGTCTACCAGGAAAGCCGTTTCAATCCATGCGCCCAATCCGGCGCCGGCGCATATGGCCTCACACAGCTGATGCCGGGGACCGCAAGCGATCTCGGGGTCAATCGCTACAATATCGAGTCCAATTTGCGTGGCGGCGCCCGCTATCTGAAACAGCAGCTCAGGCGGTTCGGCGGCAACATGAATCTGGCGCTTGCCGCCTACAATTCTGGTCACGGCAACGTCCAGAAATACGGTGGTATCCCGCCGTTCAAGGAAACACAGGGTTACGTCAAAAAGATCACGCAACAGTGGCTGCCAGCACTCGGTGGGGCGAATGGGGCGAACATCCCGATCAACTATGGCGGCGGCAGCACATCGTACACTGGCATGCGGGATTCGACGATCAACGCCATGGCGACGTCGCAAGCCACGCAGGAGAGCGGCGCCAACGTCGCGTCATGGCTGCAGCAGCTCGGCGGCCTGACCACTGGAACCATTCAGGACAGTTGGGACCACAATTCCGGTGCGCGAAACGCCAATCTCCAAATGATGAACCAGGCCATCCTGCTCGGGACGACAATGGCGGACCTGTTCAATTCAAGAAACGCGATGCAGCTGACTGAAACGTCGGGCTCATCTCAGTCATCCGGATACAAAAACAAAGGCGAAATGCTGCGCGAATCCACTGGTCTGTGCGACCCGCGCGAAGGGCTCGAATGGAGCCCGGCGGACAAGGCCTGTGTCCAGAAGCGCGAGCGTGAATCCACCCTCAACCTGCAACTCAAGCTTCAATAAGGAGACCTTCTATGAAGCGCTCTATCCTCACTGCGTGCTCGGTTCTCTTTGCTTCCGCGGCATGGGCCTCAGGCGTGCCGGTCATCGACAGTGCCAATCTCAAGGTGGCCAAGGAAACGGCCATGACCACCGACAAGATCCTGAACACGAACAAGGACATCCTGTCGACTGTCGAAGACACGTTGAAGGCCGTCACCGGCGATCGCGGCGGTGACGCCAACCAGATGCAGAATCTGGCTGTGGGCAACGGTTTCAGCGTGTCCTCCATGCCGTCCTTCGACAGCATCATGTCAGGCGGTGTGCCAAACTTCGGCGGAATGGGTGGCGACATCAGCAAGATCGCGACCACCTTCATCAATGGCCTGCAGCTTGTGAAAAGCCTTTCTGGCAAGTCAAACAGCGGGTTTTCCAGCGACAAGTCCTATGAAGAGCTGATGAACACGGTCCTTGGCGTCTCGGCCCTTGTGACCGGATCGCAGCAGGCCGTGACAACGCGCCGGAGCGCCCTTGAGCAAGCGGGACAGAGCATCGGCCAGGCTCAGGACATCAAGGGGTCGATCGATCAGAACACCCAATTGCAAGTCCAGGCCGGCCTCACCATCAACGAGCTGATTGGCGTGATGAACGGTGCTGTCGGCTCCCTGCAGGCCGATAACCAGCGCCGGCTCACCGACATTTCCAACTCGAAGAAGGCATTGACCTACGGTGGCAACTAAGCCTGCTCACATAGTCAGGGCCTTGTTCGTGGTCGTGATCGCGGCCGGCGTTGCCGGCTGCGGTACGGTCAAAGAGAAAACGGCCCCCTGCAAGCGACCCGCAAATCTGACGTCCTACGCTGCCGATCCTCGCCAGGAATGCGGCCCGATGTCGTACGTCAACGGTGACCCGGCCACGGCCATGGCGGCGATAAAGGCGATGGCAACTCAGTAAGGGCGATCGGCGGCAATGGAAGATTTCTTAGGCAACCTCCTCGACCGAATTGAAGACACAGGCAGAACCTTCTCGGAAAGGGCATATGGGATTGTCGGCAGCGAAGTCACGCCGCTGCTCAATGTCCTGTTCCTGGCCTATGTCGCTTATTACGGCCTGCAGCTCTTCATGGGAACGTCCAGGGTCAGCGTTGCCGAAGTCATCGGCCGTGTCGCCCGGATGGTGATCATTCTGCTGATCGTCAGAGAATGGAGCAGTTTCGACACGCTGTTTTACAGTTGGCTGAACAACACGCCCGAGGATGTCGGGCGCGCGATCCTGACTGCCACGGGAACCGGCATCACCGAACCGACAAATGGCCTGTCGATGATCTGGAAGACCGCCAATGAAGCAGCGGCGGCGTTTGCGGAACAGTCGGGCTACTTCGCCATTCTGCCGTCGATGATCGGCTTTCTCATCATGCTTTGCGTGGCAGTGTTTATCGCCGTTGCGCTGGCGATCCTGTTGCTGGCGAAGGTGATGATGTGGGTGCTCATCGGAACGGCCCCGATCTTCATAGCCTGCATGCTGTTCGAGCAGACGCGACGCCTCGGCGTGTCGTGGTTCCAACAGGTCCTTCTCTACGCGCTGATACCGCTGTTCATCTATGTGGTTGCCGCCTTCCTCATCGCCGCCATGGATCCCGAACTAACCAAGGTTACGAATGCAGCGAACCAACGCCGGCTGCAGCTCAGCGACGTGTCGGCTTTCCTGCTGCTGTGCTGCGCAGGCGCGTTCGTTCTTTTCCATATCCAGGTGTTGGCGCAAAGCATCGTCGGCGGCGTCTCAGCGGGCATCGGCAACGTCGCGAGGGCTGTTGCGCAATACTCCGGCATGACGGCACCAACGAAGGCACTCGACGTTGCGCGCGGCACGGCAGGCGTGGTCGGAGATGCCGGTATGCGTGCACGCGATCGTATCCAATCCGGCATGGTTGCCAACATTCGCGCGGCCAATGAGCGCGCTGCCATGCAGAACAGAATCTCCAACAACAGCATGCCTCGCTGAGGCTGCTCGCTGGCAGGCAAAGTAAGGGCTGGATCAATATGGCAGACAACGAAGGTGCGCTGAGGAGCTATTTTCAGGACGGCGATCGATGGGAAAACGAGATCGTCAAGAAGGCGAAGCGCTCCCGGTCGCTTGCATGGTTCGTGGCGCTGCTTTTCGGCACGATCACGCTGCTGGCGCTCGCAGCACTCGTTCTCTTGGTCCCGCTGAAAAGCTTCGAGCCGTATATCGTCGAGGTGGACAAGAACACCGGCTATATCGAGGTCAAGACAGGCCTGACCAAGCCGTTGACCCTGACAGAGACGCAAGCCATCACGCAAGCCAATGTGGTGCGCTATATCCGCCACCGCGAGGGGTATGATCCGTTCGCCATCGAAGAAACCTTCGGCATCGCCGCTCTGCTGTCGACCGGGGATGCGGCACGCGAGTTGGCAGAGCAGTACAGCGCAGCCAACCCGAACAATCCGACCAAAGTCTACGGCAAAAACAAGCGCGTGCTGGTCGACGTCAAGTCCGTGACGTTCTCGAATGCCAGCACGGCGCTGGTCAGGTTCTCAACAACGGAAAAGTCCGACACGGAGTCGATCGTCCGGCACTACATTTCGGTTGTGCGCTACCGGTATACGGAGACGCCGGAAACGAATGAATGGCGGTTTGAAAACCCCCTCGGATTCCAGGTCTACAACTACCGCCGCGACCAGGAAACGGTCACGCCCGGGGACGAGGGATGATGAAACGCCTGCTGTTTTCGGCGGCGCTTTCCGTCGTCATCCAGACTCACGCCCATGGCGCGCAAACGCCTCGTCCGGGCAACCTCGACGGGCGCGTTACCAGTGTCGTCTATCAGCCGAACAACGTGGTCACGGTCAATGCTACCTATGGCATTTCGACCATGATCATTTTCGACGAAGACGAGAAATTCGAAACGATCTCGCTCGGCGACACGGAAAGCTGGCAGGTTGCGCCTTCCGAGAAGGGCAACATCCTGTTCGTCAAACCGATCGCCAAGAACGTCACCACCAATATGAACGTGGTGACGACGAAACGAATCTATTTCATCGAGCTGCACGACTATGCGCCAGAGGCAGGCCACAAGGTCTTCGGCGTGCGCTTTGTCTATCCGGAGAAGGATCTGAACGCCGCCTTGCGCAAGGAGGCGGAATACAGGGCGGCAAACCCCAACGTTTCGAACATCGACAAGGCCAACGTCAACATTGACTACTCGTTCTCGGGCGACGCGGCCATGAAACCGTCGATGGTCTTCGATGACGGCAAGAAGACCTTCTTCAAATTCAACGGCCGCGTGCCAGCGATCTTTGCCGTTCAATCGGATTTTTCCGAGACGCTGCGCAATTTCCGCACGGAGGGCGACTATCTCGTCGTCGATGGCGTCGCCACTCAATACACGCTGCGCGACGGCGATCAGTGGACGTGCATTTTCAACCTTCGAAAGCCCGACTTCGGGACCCCAGACCCCGACATCCACGGCCCGGCTCCCGATCGCCAGGCTAAGAAGCGCTGGAGGAGCGGCAACTGATGAAGCAATCTCCAGAATTAGAGGCCATGCTTGCCGGCGACGATACCGCCATCGCCAACAAGAATGCCAAACGCAATCAGCTGCTCGGCGGTGCTGCGCTGCTAATCGGTGGCGTTATCGCCGGCTATTTCGTCCTCGCGCCCGCCAAGGAAACCTCTCATGACATCACCCAGGGCGACGAGGAGTTTCGGACCACGACGTTCCGTCCCCCGTCATTCGTGCGCGAGCAGGATAAGCCGGAGCCGCAACCCGACCCGGCGATCATCAATATTCCGCCACCGCCCGAACTGATTGAACCCAAGATCGATACGACGGGCTTCAACGTTCCACCGCCGCCTCCCACGGTTACTGAGCCGGCCGTCACGCCGCCCCCCGCGAACGAACCGCAACCGGAAGAATTTCCGCTACGCTACAAATCAGGTCTGATCTCCCTCGACCAGGCCAAGGCTGAGGACGGCGCCGGGGGGCTCGGCAGCGCCAATGGCAACGGCCCTACGGTCGCTGGCGAAGACCGCAACAGCAAGTTCCTCGCTGCTGCATCGAGCCTGGCCGACCGTGACGCGAAAGCCACCCAACTCAAGCGCATTGATGCCTTGATCCCGGAAGGCACTCTCATTCCCGGCATCCTCGAAACGGCGATCAACAGCGACTTGCCGGGGCAGATTCGAGCGATCACGTCTCAGGATGTTTATTCGTTCGATGGCCGCCGTATCCTCATCCCGACGGGAACGCGTCTGATCGGTGAGTACCAGTCCGATGTGACCAGGGGACAAAAACGTATCTTCGTCATCTGGACGCGGCTTATCCGTGATGATGGCGTGAGTGTCCGGCTGAACTCGATCGGAAGCGACAGTCTCGGCCGTTCCGGTCTCACCGGCCATGTCGACAACAAATGGCGCGAACGTTTCGGGTCGGCCATCGTCCTTTCCATCGTCGGCGCCGGCGCCAGCTACCTGACCGGCTTCGGAAGCGACCAAGCGTACGGGCAGAACAACGACGATACGAAACGTGGCGAGGAACTGGCGCGTGATACAATTGCTCAAACCTTCAGCGACATGGCCAACCAGGCTTTGAGCGAAAATCTCCGCATCCCCCCGACCATCAGCGTTAGCCAAGGCGAACGCATCTTTGTCTATGTCAGACAGGATCTCGATTTCAGCGCCATGTACGACGATCCCGTCACCGAAGCGATGAAGGAAATTCAGCGTGAACGTCGCCGTAGGTAGAGCCCCGAACCCTTATCATTTTCTTGATCGCGCGCTGGCGCCGCTGAAGCCATTCCTGGAAGACCCGCGCGTCGTCGAAATTTCGATCAACAAGCCCGGCCATGTCTATGTCGAACGTCTCGGCTCCGACCATATGGAGCACCACGAGATTCATGAGCTGACGGCCGCCGAAATCCAGAACATCGGAGAGCGCGTCGCCGGCGCGACAAGTCAGTTTATCAGCCACTCCAAGCCCATTCTCAGCGCCGCGCTGCCGACAGGCGAACGCATTCAGGTCGTCCTGCCGCCGGCCGCTCCCGAAGGCGGCTCAATCTCAATCCGCAAGCAGGTGGTCAACAACTTCACGCTCGAGGAGTATCGCGACAGCGGCTCGCTAGACAGAGTATCGGTCGCCGTCGGCCGCCTAAGTGACAACGATCGCGACTTGATTGCCCATCTGCGCGCCGGCCGTATCTATGACTTCATCCATACGGCCATTACGAAACGGGTATCGATCCTGATCAGCGGCGGCACTTCCTCCGGCAAAACGACGTTTCTCAACGCGTGCTTGAAAAGCATCGATGCCCATGAGCGCATTCTGACGTTGGAAGATACACGCGAACTGTTCCCGCCCCAGGCCAACAAGGTGCACCTCGTCGCCTCAAAGGGCGATCAGGGCACGGCTGACGTGACGATTCAAAGCCTGCTCGAAGCATCGCTTCGCATGCGCCCCGACCGCCTGTTTGTCGGCGAAATCCGCGGCGGCGAAGCTTTCTCGTTCCTCCGCGCGATCAACACCGGCCACCCTGGCAGCATGTCCACTGTCCATGCCGACACGCCGATGGGTGCCTACGAGCAACTTGCCATGATGATGCAACAGGCTGGGATGTCGTCAGGTTATTCCAAGGCCGATCTGATGTCCTACATTCAGATGGTCATCCCGATCGTCATTCAGCTTCGCCGCGACGGCGGCAAGCGCGGCGTGTCGGAAATCTTCTTTGCCCGGGATGAATCATGAGCCAGGGCTATAAGGCCTTTTACCTGCTCTTCTGCACTGGAATTGTCTTTGCAGTCTGGATTCTCGGCTATGGCCTTGGCCTCCAGATTTTTTTCCGTGACGGCCGCATTCTCGAAGCGACGATCACCACCAATCCACTCGCCCCATTGCAACAATTCTGGCTCTACAAGAGCAACGCCACATTGCAGATGGTCGCGAGCTGGGCGCTCGTCCCTGCCCTCCTCGCCGGCGGCCTCGTCTCTTACATCGGCCTTCGGCCGCAAGGCAGCCCACTCGGTGACGCGGCCTTTCAGGACATCGCCTCTCTGCGCCGCGGCAAGTGGTTTCGCAAAGCCGGCCATGTCTTCGGTCGTGTCGGCCGCAATATCCTGCGCACCAAGGATGATCGTCACCATCTGATCATCGGGCCAACAAGATCGGGCAAAGGCGCCGGCTATGTCATTCCGAATGCGTTGCTGCATGAAGGGTCGATGATCGTTACCGACCTCAAGGGAGAGATTTTCAAGGCGACGGCAGGCTATCGCCGGCGCAACGGCAGCCAAGTCTTCCTTTTCGCGCCAGGCGCGGAGAGGACCAACCGCTACAACCCTCTCGACTTCATTCGCCAGGAACGCGGAAATCGCACGACCGATATCCAGAACACTGCGAGTATTCTCGTTCCCGAAAACACCGAATCCGAAAACTCGGTGTGGCAGGCGACCGCTCAACAGGTCATGGCAGGCGCTATCAGCTATGTGCTGGAAAGCCCGTTTTATAACGGCCGGCGCAATCTCGGGGAGGTCAACTCGTTCTTCAACAGCGGCGTCGACCTACAGGCGTTGATGAAATTCATCAAGGCAAAAGAGCCGTACCTGTCCAAATTCACGTTAGAAAGCTTCAACGCCTACCTAGCCCTTTCCGAGCGCGCGGCCGCTTCAGCCTTGCTCGATATTCAGAAGGCGATGCGGCCATTCAAGAACGAGCGTGTCGTTGCCGCGACGAACGTCACCGACATGGATCTCCGTGCGATGAAGCGTCGGCCGATCTCCGTCTACCTCGCGCCCAACATCACGGATATCACGCTGCTCAAGCCGCTCCTGACGCTGTTCGTGCAACAGACAATGGACATTCTCACCCTCGAGCACGATCCGAACTCACTGCCGGTCTACTTCCTGCTCGACGAATTTCGGCAGCTCAAGAAGATGGACGAGATCATGACCAAGCTGCCCTATGTGGCAGGGTATAACATCAAGCTCGCCATCATCATCCAGGACTTGAAGAATCTCGACGAGATTTACGGCGAAACCTCCCGGCATTCGCTGCTCGGCAATTGTGGTTATCAGCTCATTCTAGGCGCGAATGATCAGGCGACCGCTGACTATGCATCCCGTGCACTCGGCAAGCGGACCATCCGCTACCAGTCGGAATCCCGCACGATCGAGCTCTTCGGCCTGCCAAGGCGCACGAAGGTCGAACAGATTCGCGAGCGTGACCTGATGATGCCGCAGGAAATCCGGCAGATGCCGGAGAGAAAGATGGTACTGCTTGTTGAAGGCCAGCGCCCGATCTTCGGCGACAAGCTGCGATTTTTCGAGACACAGCCATTCAAGTCCGCCGAAGCCTTTTCTCAGGCGCACACTCCGGACGTGCCGCCGATCGAATATCTTCCGATTCAACCCGTGCCGGCTTTGACTGACGATTACGCGCAAGCCGGCCACCCAGCGGAAGATGCCGGTGCCCCGACTACCGGGATGGCTGATTTCGAAAAGAGAATGTCATCACCATTCAACGGTTCTGCGGTGATGCCGACTGTCGCTGCGACCATGAAAGCGGCACCAGCAACAAAGGAGCCCGCAACTCGCACCGTGAATCACAAAGCCAGCCTGCCGCAACCGAAACCGGCTAAAGCCGCGTCGAGTGGCGGATCTGGAAAAGAAGCGGAGGCGACAGCGGACGTAGCGACTATCGACGCGCGAATTGAGATCGTCGAAGAAAGCCTGAAACCTAGCGCTGAACGCCTCAAGGAGACGGTTTCTCAGAAAGTCGAAAAGCTCGGCCAAGCATCGCCCACGAAACGGCGAAATTATCTCGATATTTTCGCGGCGACCGTCCCTGATCCCCTCGAATTCGGCCTGGAGGCCGCCGAAGCCCAAGCTTAAGGAGCCGCGAGTTGCGTTTCTTTTGCTTGGGCTCGCAGGTTCGCGCCTAGCTTCGGATGCCCCGACGCTGGGTCGTCGAGCGGACCTTTGGCTGTATGCCCCGATGGCGCCGCCTCGTGCGCGACTACGAGCAGCGCATCAACGTCTCTCATGCAATGATCCTCGTCGCAATGGGCGCAAACCTCATCCGCCGAAATGCTCATCCTTGAATTTCAAAATGGACTCTTAAGCAAATCGGCTGTTCCCCGTTGGCTTAAAAATTTCCCTGTGGATATTCCTATTGCGACGACTTGGTGCCGTATTCGTTTGGCGGCGGTTTAGTAGAAGT
>NZ_JAMYOT010000053.1:0-24716 GCF_040320005.1 Mesorhizobium sp. M0816
ATCGAAAGCATGCCGCCGCGTCAACCGCTCAATTCGAGAGCCCTCAACCCGCAACCTGATATTGCCGCACCGGATGGCGGACCATCGCATCGATGTCGATGCCATCGAGGATCCATATGTGGACGGCCCCTCCTTGCAAGAACTCTTTTGATGATTTTGATCGGATCGCTTGCGTTCATATGTCCGGCCTGTTGGTGCGCTCCCACATGACGCTGGCCAAGATGGGTTCCGCGACGTGGGTTCCAAACAGTGCATCGACCACGTTGGGCCATTGGATCCTACGGAGTGCCCCGCGTCTCGGATCGATCGATCACACCATCTGCTCGTTTCCTGCAAGTTCACGCATCAGTTCAGCACGGTAGCGTCTGTATCCTGCTCACCGTTACCGACTGATTTCGTTATGCCGCGCAGGCCAGAGCCGGTCGCGCAGCATTGCCCTTATAGGCTTCGCCGGTCACCATCATTTTCCAGGCGGTCCTGGCGATCTTGTTGGCCAGTGCGACAGCCGCGAGTTTTGGCGGCTTGCGCTTGAGCAACTCGATGAGCCAGAGCGAAGCGTTCCTGCCTCTTCCCGCTCTCACCTGTCGAAGCAACGAGGTTGCACCCACGACCAATGTTTTGCGCAATGCCTCATCGCCGGCCCTCGTAATGATACCGAGCCTGACTTTGCCAGCAGTCGAATGATCCTTGGGCGTCAGGCCCATCCACGCGGCAAACTGCCTTCCGGATGTGAACTGTTCCGGTGCGGGCGCTTTCATCACCAGCAAGACCGCGCCGATCGGTCCGACAGCAGGGATCTTTGCAAGACGGCGACAACATTCATTGTTGGGATACCAGGCCATCAGCTTTGCCTCCACGTCTTTCAGGCGCTCACCCAACTGCGCAAATTCCTCAGCGAGGGACGCAAACAGCTCACGTGCCGCAGCTGGAATGCTTTCATCAATCATGATGCGTTCCAGAAGGAGCGGAATATGAGACATGCCTTTGGCCGCGGTCAGTCCGAACTCAGCTGCATAGCCACGAATCGTATTGGCAAGCTGCGTCTGTGCGACGACAGCGCGCTCGCGCATGCCCACTAACATCAGCGCGGCTTGCTGATCCGCACTCTTCACCGGAACGAACCGCATCGTCGGGCGGCTCATCGCCTCGCATAGCGCTTCGGCATCGGCCGCATCATTCTTGCCGCGCTTGACGTAGGGCTTCGCCAGTTGTGGCGCGATCAGTTTTACCTCATGTCCGAGCTCCCTCAGCAACCGCGCCCAGTGATGCGAAGCACCGCAGGCTTCGATCGCAATCACGGTCGGTGGGCATTTCGCAAAGAAATCCACCATCTCCTTGCGGCGCATCTTCTTGTGCAGGATCGGTTGCTCTGCGGCGTTGACGCCATGCAATTGAAAGACGTGCTTTGACGTATCCATGCCAATACGGATAATCTGATCCACGGGCGGCTCCTTCGTTTGAGACCGTTAACGACTCACTCTGGCACATTTCGATGCCCCGTTCGGGGCCGTCCACCCCAACAGTGCAATTGCTCGGTCGTAAGCGTGACCACCGCTGCCTCCCGGCGCGGCCACCGGAACTTGTCCTCGGTCAGCCGCTTCATTACCAGCACAAAGCCCGACCGATCGAAGAACAGGAGCTTCATCCGGTCGCGACGGCGATTGCAGAACGCAAAAACCGCCAGAGCAAACGGATCGAGCGCCATCGTCTCTTGGACCAGAACCGCAAGGCTGTTGATGCCGGCCCGGAAGTCGATCGGATCGCGGTGCAGGTAGACTTTCAGGTCAGCGCCCAGTCTGAACATGACCCAGTGCTCCGATGGTCGCCGTCAATGCATCCACATCACCGCATTCCAGCGTCAACTTCACGCCGTTCGGCAGCGACGCGCTCACCTTGCGTCCTCGTTCAGTATCGAACGGCTGATCAGCCCGAACACGGTGCTCCCGAGTATTCCCGATGGAATGAGCCAGTCCTCGGCCGACGCCGCAAGCCACGCCCGGCCACAGGGGTCAGACAGAACCACCAGCTTTGGCGGCTGCGCAGAAAACGAATGGAAGCTCCGTTCCAGCTCGGTGGAGATGGCGCAGGAAAAAGGCGTGTCCTTTTCGATGCCGACCTAGTTGTCGACAGCACCGGCTTGAAGGTCTTCGGCGAGGGCGAGTGGCTGGAAAACAAGCACAAACCAAGGCCAAACGCAAAGATGGCGCAAACTGCACTGGTCTCAATCTTGTCAGTGGTGAGATTGTTTGTTCCGATCTGACCGTGGATGATGTCGGCGATCCGACAGCGTTACCAGGACTTCTGGACGGATCGGTGGCCCCGTCGAGAAGTTCATTGCCGACGGCGCCTATGATGGAACGCCCACCCGAGATCTTCTGGCGACACGCCTTGGTGAGATCGTGGAGGTCATTATCCCACCTCCCAAGACTGCCGTTGCCAGCCCTCAATCGGTGCTGGTTCCATCTGTCCGCGATCGCCATATTGCAGAAATCCAGACCAAAGGGCGGATGGAATGGCAGAAATCACCGGCTACAACAAGCGCAGTCGAGTAGAAACACAGACGGGTCGATGGAAGACCGTCATCGGGCCGAAACTCAAAGCGAGGAACTTCGACAATCAGAAGACTGAAGCAAAGATTGGCGTCCGTGTTCTTAACCGGATGACAGAACTTGGCCGGCCCAAGTTCGAGCGCGTTGCATGAAAAATGCAGTGGATAGGGTTGCCTCGTCCAAAGTCTGATCCATGCAACAGTGCTCCGTGACCCAGCCAAAAGTCCCGTTGTTTCAGGCTGCTGGCGAAGATGGCGTGGGCCACCTTATCGATCTCCTCGCGCAGCTGGCATCTGCGGCTTCTTTGACGCCGGATGTTCCATCGGCATTTCCTGAAACCGCGATGAGAATATTCTCCCCCGCCCATTCTATGCTGCGATGGGTATCGATGAGATTGTCGAGCGAGACCTTGAACTGGGTGCAGCCATGCCGAAGCGCATCCTCGTCGTTGGTCTTGGTCGGATCAGAGCGGCGGCCGCGGCGGATAAGATCGAGGGCGTGCAGGCGAATTTGTCGCTGAACGCTCCAAAAACGAGTTGGGCGAGGAACCGGTTGAGCTCAGTGATGTGGTTCGGATCGTCGGGACATGCCAGGAGGTGGATATTGACGAAGTTACCTTTCACCGTTCCGGTGTTCAGCCGCAGCTCGATGTTCGGGAAAAGGAGGTCGCAGTCTGGCAGGCGGCCGCTCTGCTTATGCGCTCGAACGCGCTCGTAGGACCGGGTGACGCAATAGTCGGTCACGCCGATGGCGCGCAGTTTCGGCACAGCCGATTCCAGAACTGTCAGGTACTGTTCCCACCCGCCGGCCGGAAACCTGTCCTCGAGGACAGTACCCGGCGCATGAGTGTGCGGCTCCCACCTGTGCCATTCCGATCCTCGCGACACGTCCACCATTTGCCCCCCGTTCAGCCCAGTTGCTCTGTACTCTCGCTGCGAAGTCGCCGGAAGATTGAGTGTGGACGCCCGTGCTTCCGCCTTGCGCTTGTCGTAATGCATCCCTATCTTGGGGATGAATTATAAATATGGAGGTGCACATGTCCACTGCGGACGCACTGACACTGACTGAAGCTGGTTATGTGCTGAATCGCTCTCCGACGTCACTCAACAAGGCCGTCGACAAGGGCGTCATCCGCGCTCGACAGCGGCGCGTCGGCCGTGGCGTTCAGCGTCTGCTCGGCCGGGCGGAGATACGGTTTCTGCTCGTCGTCGATCGCCTTCAAAAGGATCTGACGCCTTCGGGTCGAAGGCGGCTCTATGAGGCGATCCGGCAGCTTTCGGTCGATGCGCATCGCATTACTCTTGGCGAGATCGAGCTTGATCTCGGCCGCGTCGATCAGGACCTGAAGAAGCGGCTTAATCGTCTTCAAGCGCTTCACCGGTCGGTGGAGTCGGGCGGCGAGCGATCGGATCCCCTCATCAAGGGCACCAGCATTCCGGTCCATATGGTTGCAGCGCTCGCGCGCGCGCAATCCATCGACGAGATCATCGAAGATTTTCCGTCGCTGGGCCGCGAACAGGTAGAGGCGGCAATTGAGTATGCGAAGGCTTATCCGAAGCGCGGCCGTCCTTATCCTGCGCGAAGCCTGAAGCGGGCCCTCGCAGATCTGGCCGGCCTCGGCGCGTTCGATGAGGACGTCGAGTCGGCCGAGGGCACGCCGCGCAGGATTCCGTGACCAGATATCTGCTCGACGAAAACGTGCTCCGCGAGTTCACCTCGCGCGGCAATACCAATGCGCGCAAGTGGCTCGCGACCGTCGACGACGCGGACCTCCGGTTGAGTGTCGCGACACTCTTCGAAAAGCGCCGCGGCGCCGAGATGTTGAAGCGGCGGACCCCGAAAGGGCAGCGACGCTGCTCAGTGCGATTGCCGCTCTCGAAAAAGCCTACGCCGATCGGATTGTCCCCGTCGACGCTGCCGTCGTCGAAGAATGGACGCGCATGCTCGGCGGCAAGAACAAGGACCGCTGGGACTTGGCGCTGGCTGCCACCGCGCGAGTGCACGGGCTCATACTTGTCACCCGCAATATCAAGGATTTTGCGGGACGCGGCGTGCACTTGCTCAATCCCTTCGAAGATCCACCACTCCGATTCGATCCGTAGGCTATACGCGCACTTCCATTCACACGCCCCACGATCCCGCAGCGAACGAGCTTCTGGCGCGGGAATTGAACACACACGCGGCAATTAACCGGATTGTGCTGAGATTGGGCCTCGAGGCGGAGCTTCCGACCGACAAGTCGCTCACGATCGAGCGGAAATGTGACGTCCTTGGGCGGATCGTGCTCGCACTCCTCGCCAGCGACGAGATCGAGTTTCTTTCCGTTAAGCGGAACGAATGGACGCCCGGCGGTAAGATGCTCCACACGGAGGCTCCCATCCCGGCTTATCCGACGAGGATCACTGTACCTTCCGACTGCACATCGTGCTGGTCACGGCTCGGATGTTTCTCCGCCGCCTGCAACAAGGCCGCCTCAGTTGAGCACCGGCGTCGATCTCCGCCTTTTCGAGGTAAGGAACGACCGCCTGATCGGTCTTCTTGAACGGGATCGAACGGATCTGGCCCGACCATTCGATGTGAACGGGGCTAGACTTACTTTGAACCCTAGCAGATTCGTTCGGGGGATGCCTTACGTTTGGGACATCGAACATCTCGCTTGAGCGGCATGATGGGCGTCGAGGTTCACGACAAGCATCGACGACGCCCCCCAGAGCCCGCGGCGTGTTGGGGTCGTGATGCGCCTTGCTCGCCGCTCCAGATCGGCGGACGGAGCAGGGTCGGCGCGACTACGCCCTGCTGCTGTTCCTCAACACTGGTGCGAGAGCGTCAGAGGCGTTCGGCGTCAAGATGGCGGACCTGGACCTGAGCGCCCCAGCGTCAAAATCCATGGCAAGGGCGGCAAGCAGCGATACTGCCCATTGTGGACCGCCACAGTCGTCGAGTTACGGGCACTCGTCGCTGACGGGTCCCTTCTCGATCCGTCTTCCTCAATCGCTGCGGCCAACCCATCACTCGCTTCGGGATCCATACCGCCGTCGAGCGTTATGGCCTCAAGGTAGTCGCCAAAATGCCGTCCTTGGCCATAAAGCGCATAAGCCTCACTCCGTCCCCCACACCACGGCGACCCATCTCCTGCGCGCCGGCGGTGTAGGCGCTGCATGGACTTTTCTGGCCTTTGGCAGAACTACAAGTGTAAAGCGAAATCGGTAGAGCTTCTCGTCGTCGGATGTTAGGCTTAGAAACTCCCAGAGTGGAAAGGCTATTCAATGCCCACAGGATTTACAGATCTGCCGCCTGGCGTCATGGACGAAGTGGCAAGAGGCTTAACCACTGACGACCCGGCTGCGACCGCAAATAACCTTACGTCCTTTAAACTCATTAGCCGCTTAGTACGAGATGCGGTTCAGGGAGGTCCCGTTGGGGCATTTCATGAGCGGCTCAATCGGCTAGGCAGTTCAGCCCGAGCACTGTATAGCGCCGCAGACCCAAGAGGCGCCTGGCCGGAACCTGATCACCCCCGCTTTTTGCTTTGGACTGCAAGTCGTCGCCTCGACGCGGTTGGACCGATACTTAAATTCCAATCTGCATGGCAGAAATCTGCCACGGTCGATCACATCTTGGACCTGTCACGTACAGCTTTAGAGTCTGATCCGATCCATTCGATCGCGCGCTACATGGATGACTTGGACCACGTAGATAGACGGCGCCTTATTGATCAAACGATTGAATTGTTCAAACGGAACGAACCAGCCTGGTATCCAAACTCTTTCGAGCACCAGGTCGCAGCCATGACCCTTATATCGATGCATCATCACCTGGATGCCGCCCATAAGGTGCGAATTTATGATGCAATGATAGATCGCCCAGAATTGGCTAACCTTTTAGCAGGATATGCTGAGCATATACGGCCCTTCCGGAGTGACGCCACATTGAGGAGTACAGAGGCGCCCCAAAGCTCAGATCTGGACGGAGGCATTGGCGCGATTGAGCGATCATCCCGTGAACTGCTCGCAAACAGGACAGTCGACGAGCCTGAGCGGCTAAAGGCGATATGCGGAACCGGGAAGTCCATTAATCAAGCCTACAATCACGCGCGCGCAGAATTAATGGGTAGAAGCAGAGAACGCGGAAACCTCGGTCGGTGAACTCATCCAAGAGTTGGTTGTTTGTGCCGTCTCTGTTTGGAATTGATGAGGTCAAGCTTCTCCTGCATCATTTCCGGATCATGTCGCCCGCAGGTCCCGTCGAGTGCCGCATGATGTCATAAGGAGAGCGAGGCGCTTCAATTACTGACCTTGCGAGAGTCTGTCCCCGGGTCTAGCCCCGCATTATCATTCTCCATAATCCGTCTTCCATGGGTTGGGGCGCGGCCCAATAGTTCACGTTTGCTTTAAGCCTGCATAGACTCAGGGCGAGCCCGCCACATATGTCGCTTTGCACTTAACCAGGGTCTTCCTCACTTTGTGTGGTTCATCTGGTGTTAGTGGCGCTGTCGCTATGGACGGGCATGCGAACGAAAACGAAATGGTCGCCCGGCCCAGGGGTCAGGGTTCTGGGTGTCGCGCTCACTGTTGATGACGGGTGGGTTGTTTCCGCTGCCGGATCGGCATTTGCCCCGATTGTGGTCGGCGAAGCCGAAGTCGGCATGGCAGGTCCAACCGTCACCTCCAAGATCTAGCAGTCCAGGGTAACTGATGCGACGCCCCCACCTTGCGCCCTTCTCAATTGCTGGATGATGGATTCCAAGCGCTCAACGGCGCGATGAAGCGGGCCGGGGCTTGTCATGCCAGACGGTGTGATAGTGCCGACGCAGGCCGGCGACACACATGGGGATGGCGGTGTGCGACAGCGCAAGGACAGGGATTTCCGGCGCGCGCCTCGGCAGGCCGGGTAGCGGCTGACCTTGCGGGGACGGACCTGGCCACGGCAGACCGGGCAATGGCAGGCCCATGCCGTTCTTGCAGTGGCTCATAATGGGCCGCAGTAGGCGGCTGAGGCTGTTGCCGGGATCAAGTGCGTCGCGCCAACCCGCCGGGTTGAGATTGACCGCCGCCATGAAGCCCTCGCACCAGTCCGTGACGTCGCCATTGGCCTTGCGGCGATAGCGCGGCGAGAAGCGTCCCTCCCGCAGATCGGTGCCAAGGACGTTGAAGCGGTCGGCCGCAGCCTTAATGGCCGCAAACTCGGGCGTGCCGCCGGTCTCGAAGGCGCTGTGCGGTACCGCCAGCAAGGCGGTGATCCAGCGGAACGGATCGGCGCCCGTGGGACCGGCGGCGATGGCGGTGACGAAGCCATCGAACATGGACGCGTTTGTGGCCAGCGGCTTCTTCGCGCGGCGGGCCTGCAGCCAGGCGTCGAGTTCCGCCTCCTCCATGGCCCGCTCGGGTGGCGGTGTCTTGCCGGCTCGTCTCATGCGGCGGTGGCCTGCTTCTGCGCGGCGCGGGCCGCTTTCCAGTTCCATGGCAGGAACTGGTCGAGGTCGTTCGCCTTCACCGCACCGCTGACCATGCGTTCCAGCACATCGTCGAGCCAGGTGAACGGGTCGACTTCGTTCAGCCGACAGGTGTTGAGCAGCGACGCCAGGACCGCCCAGCTCTCCGCCCCGCCGTCATCGCCGGCGAAGAGACTGTTGCGCCGACCAAGAGCAATCTCGGGGTCATTCTGCCCATGTTGGGCAGGAGGTCGAGGTCCATTACCGTTGGCACCCGTATTTCGGACATCGGCTTCGCTGCGAGAACAGCGAAGAGCGCGCCAACGGCCGGATCATTCATCTCGTCGTCGCGCCCGGGCATGTCATTACCGCTCCGGCCTGGATGATCGATCGCGTGGCTTGCGCGGCGATGGACCTGGGCCCCCCGCGCGTATCGCTTGCCGCGCTGCTTGAGCTGCACAAGCTCTTGATCGAACGCCGTTTCCGGCGAGGCTCTCCGGATGATTTCACCATCGCGGAGGCGCAACATGAGAAACCCTGCCACCCCCGAGACGATCTCTCGTGGTCGTTCGCCAACTCAGCTTGCCGCTCGACTCGGAGAAGCTGAACGGGCTGAGTTCAGCGCAACGGACCATGGTGATCGCCCGGCTCGCCAACGTACTGATGGCCGCCGCCGGCGTGGCAACGGAGGAGGAGAGCTGCGATGACGAGCGGTAATCTGATTCCGACTGCCGTCCTCAAGCGCAAGGCCGTCGTCTATGTGCGTCAGTCCACTCAGGCGCAGGTCCAGCTCAACCTTGAGAGCCAACGTCGGCAATATGAGCTTGTCGACGTCGCGCGGCGCTGGGGATTCCGCAAAGTAGAGGTGATCGACGAGGATCTGGGACGAACCGCAAGCGGGGCTGTGGAGCGTCCCGGTTTCGAGCGCCTGGTCGACGATCTGTGCACCGGCCATGTGGGCGCCGTGCTTTGCCTGGAGGCGTCCCGCCTGTCGCGCAACGGGCCGGATTGGCATCGGCTGCTCGAGTTGTGCGGCGAAGTCGATGCACGGGTGATCGGTCTGGACGGAGTCTACGATCCGGGGCTGCCGAACGATCGCCTGCTGCTCGGCATGAAGGGCAGCATCAGCGAGTTCGAGCTCGGCGTGCTGCGTGCCCGCATGTACGAGGCCGCCCGCGCCAAGGCGCAGCGCGGCGAACTGCGCATCTCCGTGCCCTTCGGCTATGTCTGGCACCGCGATTACGGTCTCGGGTTCGATCCCGACATGCGCCTGCAGGAGACTATTCGCCTGATCTTCGCGCGTTCCGCGAACTCGGCAGTGCGCGGCAAGTGTTGATCTCGATGATCGACGACGGCGTGCATTTTCCCAGACCCTCGGACGGCAAGAAGATGGTGTCCTTCGACTGGGTGCCTATCCGTTATCGCAACGTGATCTCGATCCTGAAGAACCCTTTCTACGCCGGCGCCTATGTCTATGGTAAGAGCGAGAAGCGCACTGAGATCGTCGATGGCCGCGTTCGCAAGAGCTATGGCCATTATAAGCCGGCCAGCGAGTGGGCGGTGGTGCTCAACGACCATCACGAAGGCTATATCGGATGGAGCGAGTACGAACGGAACCAGGAACTGCTCGCGGCCAACGCTTATGGCAAAGCCGGCGGCGTCAAGTCGGGCCGCGGCGGTCGCGCGCTGCTCCCGGGTCTCATCTCCTGTGGTCGATGCGGGCGAAGACTGGTTGTCATGTATGCCGGACGCGGCCAAGGTTATCCGGTATATCGCTGCGAGCGCGGCAACCTCATGATGGCCCAGGCGCGATGCATGTCGTTCAACGGCTTTCGCACCGACGCGGCGGTGACCCGCGAAGCGCTGGAGGCGGTTGCGCCGATGGCGATCGAAGCGGCGTTGGAGGCTGAACGCATGCAGCTGGAGAGCGAAGCCAAGCGGCGGCAGATGATCGAGATGGACCTGCAGCAGGCGCGCTATGAGGCATCGCTCGCCGAGCGCCGCTATGCCGCTTGCGACCCGGAGAACCGGCTTATTGCGGCCCAGCTCGAGAGGAGTTGGGAAGCCACGCTCAGGCGCGTGGAGACCTGCGAGGCCCGGCTGAGCGGAGTCCAGCGTGTGGACCCTGTCGACGCGGTTCCGGACTTCACGGGCCTCGCCCAGGATCTCGAGGCGGCTTGGAATGCGCCGGGTGTCGACATGCGCTGTCGTCAGCAACTGCTGGGCGCACTCATCAAGGACATCGTGGCGGACGTCGATGACGATGCGCGCGACGTGATCTTGACCATCCACTGGCATGGAGGCCAGCACTCGCAGGTACGGGTTCGCAAGCCCAAATCCGGAGAGCATGGCCAGCGTACGCCTGAAGAAGCCCTGGCGATCATGCGATCCATGGCAACGCGGTGGTCGGATGCCGAAATCGCGGCCACGCTTAACCGCATGGGCATGCAGACCGAAGACCTGGACTGCTCGGCGCGTCCAATCGCTGCGCACGGTGCACAAGATCAGCGGCTATTCGCTCGTCCGACAAGAATGGCGAGTGGCTCACTATGTCGAATGCGGCCGCGAAGCTCGGCGTGTCGCACGTCAAAATCCGCCGGTTCATCAGGGATGGCCTCTTACCCGCCGAGCAGGTCATGCGCGGCGCGCCCTACCAGATCCGCGCCAGCGACCTTGAAGATGAACGGATCAAAGCCGATTTGGCGCGTAAAACTCCGTGTCGCATCAACCACGACAATCAGAATCGCTGTTTTCCGCCATTTGAAGAGGGGGTGCATAATGAATCAGTCTTCGCTATGGTGCGCATGGATCTTTCGACCGTGTTGGTGTCCGTCTCCAGACGCCCATCCGCAAGGAACAGCGTCAGGCCCGCCCAGTGGCCCAGCACATAGCGGATCGCCTCGGCGGTCTTGGATTTCGTCGACAGGCCGGACAGCTCCTCTTGCAGGACGGTCTTCAGGGCGGCCATCACAGGCGCGCTGCGGGCCTGGCGAACAGCCCGGCGTTCGGCGGCGCTCGTGCCGCGGATCTCCGCCTCGATGGCGTAGATCCTGCTGAAGCGTTCGATGATATCGGCGGTGAAGGCCGATCCGGTCTTCTTGTGCAGGTCGATGAACTTGCGCCGCGCATGGGCCAGGCAGAAGGCGAGCGTGATCGGACCTGGCTTGCGCCCCTTCGAGGTCAGGCCGTTGTAGCCGGCATAGCCGTCGACCTGCACTAGGCCCTGGAAGGCGGCCAGCTGCCCGCGGATCTCCTTGTGCGCGCGTCCTTCGGCATAGACATAGACGACCGCCGGCGGCGCCGGCCCGTTCCAGGGACGGTCGTCGGTCGCATGGGCCCAGAACTGGCCGATGTGGACGGTCTTCTTGTCCTCCCGGCGCACCGGCATGCGGGTCTCGTCGCAGAAGATCCGGGGAAAGCCGTGCATCACAGTTGGCGGGCTTGCGCGGGCGCTGCCCACCGGCCTGGGACGGGTCGTCGTCATTGGCGGCGGGCGGCGGTGCGGCATCGGCAAGGTCATCGAGCGCCAGGTCCATCTGGCTGCCGAGGAGAACGCATTGTTGGCCTGCTTGGCCACAGCACTGGCGGCCGTCCTGGCGAGCGCTTGATGGAACGGCTCGGCATGCCGGTCAGCGACGACACCATCCTGCGGCAGTTGAAGCGGGATGCCACGGTCGCTCACCGCGATACCGAGATCCGGGTGGTTGGCATCGATGACTGGAGTTGGCGGCGGGCGACAAGCTATGGGACCGTCGTGGTCGATCTCGAGCGCCGCTCGGTTGTTGATATTCTCGATAATCGGAGTGTCGATAGTGCAGCCAGGTGGCTGCGGAGTCATCCTTCCGTCGAGGTCGTCAGCCGGGACCGCTGTGGCCTCTATGCGCAGGCTGTTCGCGAGGGTGCACCGCAGGCACGACAGGTCGCCGATCGGTTTCACCTGGTCCCAGAATCTTCGCTCGGCGATCGAAGAACAGATGAGCCTTTCCGGCCGTGTCACCGGCAGGGCGATCCTATCGGAGGACGCAATCGTTGACGCTGCTGCGACACACCGCCGTCGCGCCCGCCTCGCGCATAGGCAATCTCGCCAGGAAATATTCGAGAAGCTCCATGCCTTGCGCGAAGAGGGTCTTCTTACAGCGAGATCGCCCGCCGGACCGGCTATGAGCGTCGCAGCGTGGCGAATTGGCTCAAGTTCAAGGCTCCCCCAGACAGGCGGCGAGCAGCATTGAAGCCCACATCACCTTGGTATTTCGGAGCCTTCCTCGCCCAATGCTGGAAGGATGGGAACCGCTGCGGCCGGCACCTGTTTGATGACGTCAAGCAGCGCGGCTACACCGGCAGCTTCGCAAATCTGGAGCGTCTGCTGGGAGCTTGGCGGCGGTCAGAAAAGGAGCACGCCGATGATGTGCTTACGGCACTTTCAAAAGCCGCGGGCCGGTATGGTGATCTGCGGAAGGGGTCCAAATCTGATGGGGTTGTCTAATCGCGGTTGTCTAATCGCGGTGGGGACGTCAAGTATCTTCGCGCTTGGAGATGCGTTGGCCGGGTACACGTTGTCTTCGCGGTCAACATCGGTCGCCGCATGATGGAGCTTCGCGGGGACGAGCCTTCAATGTGGACGACGCACTTTGCTGAGTCAGCGGTGCAACCCCATCAGCGGAATGGCTCGGCTCACGTCCCGGCAGGGACGCCTCAGGCGTTCAGATTCTGAACGCTATCCGGATTTACTTTGTGGCTCCTGCATTCGGATTAAAGAGCTCGCCGGTTTTAAGCATCGTATGCATTATCACCGCCAGTTTGCGCGCCACAGCCACGGCGGCTCGTTTGAAGCCGATCCTCTCCCGGAGCTGGAGACCCCATGTCCGCAGGGCGCTCTCGGTTAAGCTACGCGTCAGAATAACCGACGCCTTCGTAGAGAAGCCCTCGCAAATGGCGGTCGCCGCGTCGGGATATATGGCCGTCATAATCGACTTCTCCGGATTGGTAGCGGCGCGTCGTTAGGCCTATCCAGGCGCCAACAGATCGGGACGTCTTGAAGTTGCCCGGATCTTCAATGGCAGTGGCGAATGAGGTTGCGGTGATGGCGCCGATGCCAGGGATCGACATGAGCATGCGGCATGCCTGGCTCTGACGTGCATCTGCGACGAGCTGGCGCCCAAGGTCGGCGGCACGGATGCGAATGCCGCGCCAGGCCTCCAACATCGGCAGCACGATGAGAGCAAGTTCCTCGTGATCGCTAAGAAGGCGCCGAACGTTCTTCTCGAACGTGGTTCCCTTACCTGCAGGAACGAGCAGCCCGAACGTTTTCATGATTCCACGAATCTGGTTGGAAAGTTCGGTGGTGATCCGGACCAGCCGGGTGCGTGCCGCCACAAGCGTGCGGGTCAGCATGCTGTCAAATCCTTTCACCCGCACCTCACGGAAGAATCCCACCTCTGCAAGATGCCCCAAACCGTCGGCGTCGTTCGCGTCGGTCTTATTCGCCGCCATATCGAGCGCAGCTTTGGCATAGCGAGCATCGATGCAGATCGCTGGCACCCTTTCCGCGCGTAGCGCGTGATAGAACCAGACGGAAAGGGGTCCAGTCTCGAACACCACGCGTTTGGCGGCTGGCGCCCGCTTGCGGATAAGCTCGGCAATGATCTTTGGATCAGAGGCGCACTTCCCGCGCCAGACGCGCTTGCCTTCACGTCGGATCGACACCGCTGTCTCTTTCATCGACACGTCGAGACCGATATATTCTTCCATGGCTGTTCTCCATCAGATGCTTGGGCCCGGCGTCAGGTCGTGAGCCCGTATCTCCATCTTATCGGGGAACAGCCACCTTCCAAGGATATGATTGGTTTCAGCGCGACTCGCTCCCGCGATTACCCCATGTGGCCGCACCAGTTACTGCCGATCGTGCCGCCGCGTTCGTGTTCGGCGTGCTTCAGGAACGCGGCAACCTCGTTGGCGGTCAGATCAGCCAGCGTGACCGCCGCCACCGTCGGCAGGCGGCGGCGGCAGGATATATCCTGATGTAAATGTCATGCCAGGCTCGCGCTTCGGAAGTTGCCATTTTCTGTCTCGCACGACATATGACGTCGCTTTCAGTCTACGTCAGAGAGGTCATTTTCTGCCGGCCGCAGAGAGTTATTGACCGCGGATACAATAGTGCTTTCAAAAAATATGTACTAGTATTTTACGCTATCGAGGGTGATAAAATTTGTTCGTTTATACAGTATAGCATATCGCCATTTGCGTTTATAATCATACCGACGTGGATAAGAAGCTATCTGTTCGTCCGTAGAAGTACCAAAGAAAATATAAAAGTATATAGACGCAAGCGTGCCCGGACGTTATTGGAATCACTGAACAGCACAACAATATAACGCCCATGGTGGCGAAAAGCATAACTAACAAAACCAGAACAACAACAATGGCAACGCTTATAAGGCAATGGAAACTAGAACAACTGATCAACAAATGCGCAACATTACAAGATCCATAGAAAATAGACGTGAAACGTGTCGGGCATTATTGAATTGAGTGAACAGTACAACAACATGTACGCCATAGGCGCAAAAGCATAACGAAAAGAAGAAAAACAACAATGGAAAAAGCTAACAAACCATTGGAAATAAAACGCTCACTGAACAAAACCCAAATACGCGCCAGGCCGGTCTGTGGCGGCTTTGATCACGGCCTTGGTAACACGGGCCCCCATGCGACCACCGGAAAATCAAGGGCGTTGCTGAGGGTCTGGTGGTTTGTGGTGTTAGCAGCGCACCAATCCTGCGGGACAGCTAGGAACCAGTTCCACGGGCCTATCGGACCGTTGACCGGAATCTTCGCCGCACAATGCCATCGAATTCCATTGAGGCCAAGAAAATTTTCGTTATGAACACAGATAACAGCATCCGCGTCGGACATGTAGAGGTACGAGAGCTTAAAATTATTGACATCAGCAATATCGTTTGCGGCTGCGTACGCCAACCTTTGGGCCCGAGGTGCGCCTCCAGCTGGCACTATCATTAACCATGAATGCGGCTGGAACGTTCCACACAGGCATCGTGAGAGGGAGGGGGAGAACGCTTGTGGTGTTCGGCGAGAGTAAAGATTGGAGGCAGAGGAGGTTTGATTGTCCGTGGTGAAATGTGAGGACGAGATGAGGCTCATATAGAGAGGGGTGCTCTTCCTTATTGGACCGCAATTTTTACAACTCCGAGTGGCACATTTGTTGCCCTTTCGGCGCAATAAAAGATATCTTTTGGATGTGTCCCTGAGGTCGCGTAGAGTCGCTGCTTCCGTGCAGGCTTTGCTCTCGCTGCAGTTCAAAGGGCACAACTTTAGCGTTCTGCAAAGGGCGGCCGGATTGCTAAGTCAACAACCCGTCACATCAAACGTTGGCTTGGCTTGGCTTGGCTTGGCAGGATATATCGCTTTGTAGCCTTTCTTTGTTGTGCATTTATGCACTCGTTTGTTGGTGCATTGATGCACTCGTGACGTAAGCGGCGGGCTGATACCAAGGGTCATGGGGCCGGACCGACGTGCGCCCACTCTCGCCTACCGATTGATGGGATTGTCGAGACCGGTAATAAAATGACTCAACGCAAAAAGGGAAGAAGATAGTGTGCAAACGTGCCTAGGCTTTATTGAATTTCAAAGAACAGTACAACGACGTGACGTCGGCGCAAAAGAATGACTAACGAAAACAAGAACAATAGCAAACCCGTAACAAACGAAAGGAAAATAAAAAACTGACTGAACACAACATCACAAATACGCGCCAGGCCGATCTGTGGCGGACGCGGTCACATCAGTGTCGCGAGTATCGCGCGCCCCCATACTACCACCTCGATCTGGCCAGTCAGGTCTGCGGTGCTGTCAACGGCGATGAACCAGTCCCCTGATTCGCCCGACGCAGCATGCGGACACTCGCTCACTTCTTTAAAGTGTCCCTGCAACTGGCGATCCCTCACAGAATGTTCTGCATCAGACTCGTTCATATAGAAGTATTTGAGATGAATTTCAGTTACCCCCTTATATCTACCGTAGTTATTCTTGGCGGTTTGGAGTGCATTATACAGGGTAATAGGATCAGTATACACGAGTTTGGTATCGTTAGCATTCCACGTAGCCATCGGAGGAGAGGTGCTTTGTAATGGAAGAAAGAATGTTTTGTTCAGCGTAAATGAGGATGCGAGCAGAGGAGAGTTGATGTTCCGTGGTAAAATGTGAGGACGAAATGAGGCTTATATAGAGAATGGTGCTCTTCCTTATTGGACCGCAATTTTTTCCAATTTCCAAGCGACACATTTGTTGCCGTTTCGGCGAAACAAAAGGTATCTTTTGGATGTGTCCCTAGGGTCGCGTAGAGTCGCGCCTCCTGTGCAGCCGCTGGCTCTCGCCACAGTTCAAAGGGCACAACTTTAGCGTTTTGCAAAGGGCTGCCGGATTGCTAAGTCAACAACGCGTCACATCGAACTCTGGCTTGGCTTGGCTTGGCTTGGCTTGGCAGGATATATGGTTTTGTAGTCTTTCTTTGTTTGTGCATTTGTACGGTCGTGACGTAAGCCGCAAGTTGAAGACTATAATTCAATCCAGACGTCGGGCTCTGCATACATTGCATGGCGCACCGCTCCAAACATTCATAGTTGTGGCCAATCTTACTTCCTGTGGAAGTTGCAGCGCGTCTACCCCGTTGGGTCACCGTCGCGCTTTGCGGCGCGGCGATCTTACTCGGTGGTCGCGCGGCAGTACACCCTCGTCGCTTGGCACTTAACCGGGTTCTTCCTCACTTTGTGTGGCGCGGAGGGAGCATGCGTGCCCTCAGCAGTAACGCCGCCATGCAAATCTGGAACAAAATCGCGTGTCTCGCCGCAGCGTGACAGCCGTCCCGGCCAGCTATCGCTGCATCAATCCGCTGATAACTTTACAGTGCCCTTCGGAGATCCCATGCTTGGGAGCCAGGTCCAGCATGTCCGATCTATCCACATTACAAATGCAACCCGTTTCGACGTTGACGCTTCAAAATTTTGGATCTTCATTAAAGGACGCGCTCCAATCGGCGCATCCGATATTGAACGGAGGTCCATTTGCCGCTCGGAAAACTTACATCATCTCACTCGGGGCTCAGTCAAACTGGAAACAGCGTTCGCCTATCTCGTGAACTGAGTGCGCTTCTGGACATTATGCAGACGACTATGCACCGATGGATGATCCGATTCTGTTTCTGGAATCTCGTGAACGTCGGCTATAGCATTGCTAAGAGCTGTTAAGTCCCGAGATGAAAAACAAACGAAAAAATTGCAGCTGAGTATCCAGGTTTATTGAAGGATCGCTTACATGGCCGATGATGATATGTCCGACGTCGAGAATCCGGAGATTTCTGCTGACGAAGTCGATGGTTCCGCGAGACGATTGTCAGCGCTTCGACTCAACGCAAATTGACGCTCCGACGCCGCCACGTATCAAGAACAACTACATAGTGTCGTTGGAGTTGAAAGGTTCATTCACGTCACTTGCTCAAACTCTGCAGAGGGCTGACTAACAAAGGAAGATAAGGATAAAGCGCAGGATCTCCCAGCGAGCGTAACGGAAAGGCTTCTGTCGCGTCGGGGGGCGAGTCCGGCAGCACCAGCGAGCCGCAGCGGCCGCGAAGCAGTAGAGCTGGCCTCGACACGCGAACTGTGGCGAGCCTAGGTAGATGTTGATGTTGATCCTACCCTATCACAGGATTTCGAGTCACTTCTTCGGTCAGGAGCAGCCATGGCTACTGTGAAAGTCGATATCAATAACTTCCAGTCGGAAGTTCTGGAATCCGCGGCACCCGTCGTCGTCGATTTCTGGGCCGAATGGTGCGATCCCTGCAAGATGATTGCTCCGAGCCTCGAGGAAATCTCCGTCGAGATGGAAGGCAAGATCAAGGTCGCCAAGCTCAACATCGATGAAAACCTGGAACTCGCCGCCCGATTGGGCGTGCGCTCCATTCCGACGCTCGCGATCTTCAAGGGCGGCGAAGTGGCCGATTTCTCGGTCGGCGCCAAACCGAAGACAGCTCTTTTGAACTGGATTTCGAGCCTGATCGATATCGCTCAATCTGTACCCCAATGAAAAGACCGTAGATTCGCCCCGTAAAGCGGTAGGGCTCACAGTGATTTATGGGCGTTTTGTACAGGGCTCAGCCCTTTGAGCTTCAGCCTGATGTCGGAGCGATCGAGTGGCGAAGAAGCTTTTCCTTGCGGCGTTGTCGAGGCAGTTGCCGTTGCTGAATGCTGCGGCTTTCAAGCATGCCGTTGCAGGCTCGCGTGACCGCACTCAAACCAATGATGCCCTGTTGTTGACAGGCTTTAGGCGACGCGTTTTGCTGGATCGGAGAGGGAATATGGGCAGCACCGGAGAGCTGGTCGGACAAGCAGGGCGTCCTGATAGCGAAGGAGGCCCGCACCGCGTCTCCGACGCAATGTCGGACCAGCAGAAGACGCTCGAAGCGACGCTCGCCATCGCCGGCGCGGTGGTTGCCCGCGACGGCAATCTCGACGGATTTTCGGATCCAGAGTTGGCCGATTTGGTTAACAGCTTCAGCAGATGGCCGGACCAGCAGAAGACGCGTGAAGCGACGGTTGCCATCGCCGGCGCAGTGGTTGCCCGCGCCGGCAATCTCGACGGATTCTCGGATCAAGAATTGGCCAATCTGGTGAACGGTTTCGGCAAGTGGCCGGAAGAAGAAAAAGCACGCAAGGCGATCGTTGCCATCGCCGGCGAGCTCGGTTCCAAGGGCCGTCGCTTCAGTACTTTCAGCACGCCTGCGCTAGTCAGGATCGCCAACGGTCTGTCGCGGGGTATCGAGGGGGGAGAGATCGCCGGCGAGGTCGCCGAACCCGCCTTGCTGAAGGACCGGCTGCATCAGCTGGCGCACTACCTCCAATATGCCGAGGATCGGCTGCAGCAGGCCGATGTCCATGCTATCGCGAGTATATTCAAGGCGTTGGGCAAGGCGCAGTTGTTGGACGATCTCGGTGCGCTGGCACAGCCGGGGCTGGACAGGCTCGAGGTGTTACGTGCCGCTCCCGGGTTTGAGCTCGACAACAACCTCGAGACGATGGGCAATCTTTGCGCCTCCCTGCTGCCACTAGCTCGCAGCCCGAAGTCGGCGTTGCGCTGGCACCGCAGGTCGGCGCTGAACCTGCTCAACGCCATCCAGCCGGTGGTGGAACACAAGATCGATGCCCATCTCAAACCAGGCCAGGCCGAGCGCACCAGCGGCGCCAATGCAAGCCGCTGCCCGGCGCTTTCGATCTATCAGGTGCTCAAGACCCGGGCGGTGCTGGAGACGCTCTACCGGCGGTCCTATGTCGAGGGCGACGAGCTCGCCTTGCGGGCCAGGCAGGAAGAGCTGCACGGCAAAACCAGGCAAATCCTGGACAGTGCCCGTGCCCTCATCTACGCCGACCTTTCCTCCATGAGCTGGAGCGTGATCGCCGAGATCGAGGCGAAGGAGCCGCTGGAAGCGCTTGACACCTTCATGTCGCAGAACGCATCGATGATCCAGGCCCAGCATGCAGCCGCCAGCTTCGATGTCCATCGGGTCCTTCAGGCCATGGACCACGAGCCGAGACCGCCGCAAGGCGATGCCGGACTGATGCGGCTGCCGGTGGTCGACATGCAAGGCCGGCCGCTGGCCAGCGAAGCCGAGTTGCGCTATTCCATTTTCCACCGCTTGACCTCGGGCGCGGTGAAGGTGGTGGCGGTGCAGCTAAAGGGAACTCCGACTGGCGCCATGCTGACACGCACGTTCACCGTGGAGGGCGTGCCCTACCGCATGGACCTGTTCGGCGGCAGCAAACTGAAGCCGCCGCAAAAGAGCCTGAACCAGCTTGCCTCTCACCTGCCCTTCGCGGTCGCAGAGGCTCCAAGCGGCAAGCTTTTGGCGATCCCCTATGCCGAGACGGCTCCGGGTACGGCCTTTGAGCAGCTGTCGCGGGCCTGGGCGCCGTTCAAGGAAGCCTATTACTATACCCAGCGCCGCGGATTTGCCGCGCCGCCGGGCATCCCCGACGTTGGCCCGCATGATTATGCGCTGGAAGGGGGCTTCAAGCTGTCCCTTCTGCCCGACCGCCCCGCAGGCGCAGTGCATCCCTTCCGGTTCGAGGGGCGAGACGGCGAGATCGCCTTGCGGCCGCATGACGGCTGCGGCTTCATCAGGGCCTCACTGGCCGAGCGCATGCCGGCCATTGCCCGGGCTCGCCACGACGCTCCCGAGCGGATGCCTGCCTATGCCGATAAAAGGCTATCGGCGGTACCGCCCTCGGCGCTGCAACATTATCCGCGTAGCGTCGAGGTGGCACAGGAGACCCGCGAGAAGGCTCTGGCTTGGCTCGAAACCCATCCAAGCCTCACCGCCGAGGAGCTGTTCCGGACGGTCACGGGCGGGCATATCGAGGGTTCGAGCGCTATCGCCGTGCCGTCCAGCGACGAATGCCTGCATGTGCCGACGGGCAAGAGCAAGACCTTGACCCATGACGCTGGCGTGCTTGTCGGACGCTCCCCCTATGACAAGCCCAACCTGCGCCCGTTCGCCGCCGACCGGGTCAGGTCGGCGCGCGATGGCGATCGGACCGCGGCGTTCCTTGATCGGTGCGTGGCCTTCCAATACAGCTTCAACGTCGCGCACAGGTCGGGGGCTGGGCTTGCCGCCGACGATCCGACCTTCTTTGCCAAAGGCATCTTGATCGTTGTGCCCGACGAAATGTGGCCGGCGGACTTCGCCGAGCGCGGGGTGGTGATGTCTGCCGAGGACGTAAAGTGCCATTCGCGCTGGCTGGAGGAAAAGGACCGGGTCAAGGCCGACACCGCGCTCGAGTGCGTCGGCATCCTGCAGGCGACGGAGGTGTTCGCGCCCGGCTCTTTGGTTGCGGTTCCGAGCGCCGAACAAAAAATGCTCGACGGCGATTTTGACGGCGACTCCGTCGTCATCATCGGCGACCAGCCTCGCCTTTACGAGCATGTGCGCCAGTTCGACGCGCAGCTGCAGGCGCGCGGCATCGCCTCGATGAAGCCGCCGAAGTCGCACACGCCGGCCATTGAGAAAGGCGGCTACCAGTTCAGCCGGTCCAAGCAGATCCTGTCGGCCACCGGCCTGGTGCTGGAGACCTACAGCTGCCTGCAGCGCAACGTGCTGGCGCAGCCGCTGGAGGCGCAACGCTGGTTTGCCGAGCGTGCCATCTTCGGCACCTACGAGGGCATTCATCAAGAGCTCAAGGCCGACATCCGCGCACTGTTGCAGGAAGATCGGCCGGATGGCCAGACCCTCCATGAGCTCATCGCCAGGGCGAGGGAAGACAGCAAGGCTGCCAGGCATCCGGTGGCCTGCGAACTGGCCGCGTTGCTAGTGGCCGAGCTCCAGGACTGGAACCTGCAGCTCAAAAGCGAGCCGGATCATGAGCAGTCGGACGTCAAGCAGCAGTTAGCGCGATACGTGGGCTCAACCGGCGCGAAGCCTGCCGTCAGCGCCGACGCCGGCGCGCTCTTCCCGAAACTCAGCGAATCCTATCCGGCAACCGCTGACGCCAGGAAGCGCATCGACTTCCTGCTCAACCACTACAAGCCGCGCATTGATCCGCGGCCCGACGGCTACAACCCCGACGATCTGCATGAAAGCGCCATCAATCTGTTGAGCGTCGGCATCAAGGTCGGCACGGACGCCTACAAGTCCGATACCGGTGCGCGGGTGTTCATGCAAAAAACCGCCGAATTGGAGCGGCTCTTGGAGCAGAGGCCGGGCTTCAAGTCGGCGCCCTATGTCAAGGCGCAGGCGGCAAAGCTCCACCAGGGCCGGTTCGACGTCGATGGCAGCCTGGCGGATCTGAAGGACAACCCCACGCTAGCGGCCTCGGTCATGGAGGCCTCGATCAGACTCGCCGTCGAAAAGCGCATCCTGCCCAGCGCCTTAGCAATCTCGGCCGACCACGACCCCGCCAGCAGGATAACGCTGAGCAGCGAACAGGCCCTGGAGCGCGCCAGGCTCGAAGCCGCCCCCGCCGAAGCGCAAGAAAGCGCGATTACCGAAACTGTGCATGCGGTTGCCGAGCTTTTGCGGCAGGACGGCATCGAGGTGAAGGTGCCGCATCTTGACCAACGGTCGCGCGGGCAGGTCTGGATAGCCGACGAGTTGACCGGCCAGAGCGTGAGCGCGGCGCCGGAGGCCCAACTGGTCACCGATGCCGTGCGCCATGTCTTCGAAATCCCGGACGAGGCTTTTACGCGCGCCTTCAGGAAGGCGGCACTGGCCTTCGAGGAGCGGGACTGCAGCGAGGTCGAGACCACCAACTGGTTCATCATGGACAAGCCGCGGTTACGCGGCGTTCACACGGCGTTCAGAACCGCGCAGAACTATCGCTTCGAGGTCGAGTTCCATACGCCGGCCAGTTACCGGGCCGAGCTCGCGCAGCGCGCGCAGAGCGAATGCGAGCTGGTCCCCATTCCCCGTGGCGCCTTTGAGATATTACACTGGGGCTCGTCAGGAGAAAGCAGGTCGAGGGCGGCAGGGACCTTCAGGTCGCCCACCGTCGCAAGACAACAGATTGCGGTCGCTCGCTCGCCGCAAGCCGGCGAGATCCTCGCGGCCCTCGGTACGCGGCCGGTCGTGCTCGTCGGCATGCCGGCGAGCGGCAAGTCGACCATCGGCGCCCAGCTTGCCAAGGAGTTGGGGGTGGAGTTTGTCGACATCGATAAGCGTATCGTCGCCGAGCACGGCAATCTGATGGAGATGTTCGCCGACCCTGGCCGCGGCGAGGCGCACTTCAGGGACCTGGAGACCAAAGAGCTCGCGAAGCAGCTGGAGAGAGGGCCCATAGTCATCGCAACCGGCGGCGGCTGCTTTGGCAAGGAGTCCAATCAAGCCCTGATCCTTAATAAGGCGAGGTCGATCTGGCTCGACACCGAGCTGAAAGAACTCCGCAGGCGCCTCAAGATGGACACCAGCCGGCCGCTGCTGCAAGTAGCCGACATCGAGCAGAAGGTTGACCAGCTGTACGAAGAGCGCAGTCCGTTCTACCAAAAGGCCGATATCAGGTTGCCCCTCGTCCCGCCCTTTCAAAAAGACAAGAAGGACGCCCGCATTTGCGTGAAGGAACTCTACGCTTTCCTGTGCAGCGACAGAGAAGCCCCTCTGCCCGCTGCCGATATATCACATGTCTCCGGTGCTTCCGGCACCGCCATCAGCATGTCCCCAACAGCGCAGCGCATGCACGATGATCATCACAACGGCTACGATTGCGGGGCCGGCGTCGTGGAAACCATCCAGGCACCCGCGGCACCATTGAGTGAAGGGGAACGACCGCCGACCCTCGACACCCTCACCGCCGACCCGCAGCCTTTGCTGGCCGGCAATAACGCACGAGCGGATTTAGCATCTTGCACGAGAAGCAGAGAACGCTCAAGTCGAGGAGGATAAGCCCCTCACCAAACCTGCGAAAGAACCCTTGATTGTTGCCGCCTAAAGCTGCGGCCAGTCTCCCTCGTGCGTATCAGGCGCTCGACCATCGTATCCATATCCTCGCCAGCCTCGACGATATCAATCCAGTCCGGCGCAATATCTTCCGGCAGGGCACCGTAAAGTTAACCGACGGCTGATGAAGATGTGCGAACATGGGCCATGTCAGAAGTTGCTCGTGATCCGCTTTATCGTCGCCACCGCTTTCCCGCCGAGATCATTGCGCACGCGGTATGGCTCTACTTTCGCTTTCCGCTCAGCCTGCGCATGGTTGAGGACATGTTGGCGGCCCGCGGCATCATCGTCACGCATCAGACCATTCGAAGCTGGGCGGAGAAATTCGGGCGGCATTTCGCCCGGGAGATCAAGCGACGGTCAGCCGGCTGCCTGGGCGACAAATGGCATCTCGACGAATGTGTGGTGGCCATCAATGGCAAGAAGCAGTGGCTCTGGCGTGCCGTCGATCAGGACGGCTTCGTCCTCGAAGTGCTGGTGCAAAGCCGCCGAAATGCCAAGGCGGCAAAGCGTCTGATGCGCAAGTTGCTGAAGGCTCAAGGGCGGACACCACGGGTCATGATCACCGACAAGCTCCGGTCCTATGATGCCGCCAGGCGCGACCTCATGCCCGGTGTCGAACACCGGTCGCACACAGGCCTGAATAATCGAGCGGAAAATTCGCACCAGCCGACCCGACGACGCGAAAGGACCATGAAACGCTTCAAGTCGGCACGCCAGCTTCAGCGGTTCGTTTCCATCCATGATCCGATTGCCAACCTGTTCCACTTTCCCCGCAATGCGCTGTCATCGGCTCAACATCGAGACCTGCGTAACGCCGCCATGCAAATCTGGAACAAAATCGCGTGTCTCGCCGCAGCGTGACAGCCGTCCCGGCCAGCTATCGCTGCATCAATCCGCTGATAACTTTACAGTGCCATTGCTCGCGCTACCCGCCAGATCACAGCAGGCAGACCCAGCTGCCTCCGGCGAGGTTCAAGGCCAGGATTCAACGGCCTCCTCGTCTGCTGCGACAGCTGATCCAATGACATGATGCACCAGGAACACGTCGACGAGGTACGCAGCCTCGTCCCGTGAAATCGGCAACATGTCTGCGGTGATTTCATTATCGACATAAGACTCGGCATCCCAAAGGGTGCGAGTTAGAGCATGTCCTGTGATTGATGAATCGATTGTGATGTGACGGATGCGTTCTTTGCTGATTCAACATCCACTTTGACGGAGGTGGATGATGGGAAGAGCACTG
>NZ_JAMYOT010000054.1:0-22842 GCF_040320005.1 Mesorhizobium sp. M0816
AAGTCGCCGACCGGATCGCCGCCTTGATGCGGGCGCACCAGCCGCTGTTTCGCGGCGAGACGCCGATCCGGTAAGCCTCAGGCATCGATCGGCCGCCAGTGGATCAAGAATCAGATATTTTGGTGGGCCGGACGATGGTACCGCCGCCGTTGAGGACGCCGGAGTGCGGCGCGCTGCTCGTCGAGATCCTTGCCTTGGGCGAAGAGAGCGGTATAAACCGATCAGCACCGGGCCGCCTATCCGGTCACTCGTCCTCCTGCCGGCTCATAGCCGTATGCTTCGCCCTTACGCACCACGCGACCGATGCCCGGCCAGCCAAGGTGCGCGCCGGCGATCCACGTCCCCGCCTCGGCCGCGTCACTGAAAACCTTTAGGCGGGTTGCGCGCGCGGTCAGCTGATCGTCGTCATAGCCCCAACTGACCGCGGGATTGCCGAACTGCAAGGCCGGCACATGAACGATGTCCCCGAAGAATAGGAAACGGTCCTCGTCCGTGTCGAACATGTAGCCGGTATGACCGGCAGCATGACCGGGCAAGGCGACCGCCCTCAATCGCTCACCCACCTGGTCGCCATTCTGGAAAGGCTTCAGCAGGGGCCGGAACTGCGCAAGGTGCGCGTAAGCGAAAAAGCTCCCCACAGCCGCCTCGGGAATAGCGATCGCCTTCAAGTTTGGAAAGAGCACTCGGCCGTCGGGGGTAAAAAGTCCGTGCACATGATCCTGATGGGCGTGGGTGAGCGCCAAGACCGTGATCGAAGCCGGGTCGATCTTGGCTTCCGCCATGGCCTGCTCAAGACGCCCCACTGTCGGAGCCCAGCCCCCTCCTCCGCTGTCGATCAGAACGCCGTCAACGCCTGGACCTGCGAGCGCGAAGCAATTGACAGACAGGCGAAGCGCCCCTGCCAACGCAGCTTGCGGCACCGGATTATCCTGCGGGTCCCGCAGAAGGTCCGCCGGCATCTCGATGTAACCGTCCGAGAGCGACCAGACGCGCCACCTCCCTGACGTGCTGCCGAGCACGTTATTGGTTTGCGATGTCACGATCATATGGCCACCTGCCGCAAACGAAAATGGAGGATAGGTTCGATTGTCACTATTGGCTCCCTGCATAATCTGCGCAAAAGCGTGGGGAAACCGATGAAGATCAATGCGGAAAGCACCCGATCTCGATAGGCCACGGATCGGAAGATGATCGTTGACGGATCTGCTAGCTTCGCGGCGATGCCAGCTCTTATTGCATTCCCATGTAGATTCCTCCCTTCGTAAGCTCGTCAATCATCTGATTTATGCGCTTTCGGCGTGTTTCCGGGTGACGGGCGCGCTCGATCCAATGCAAGTAATCATTGCGCTGATAGGGAGGCCGTTGCTCGAAAGCAGTCATCAGATTTGCGGCCTCGAGCTCTGCACGCAAACTGTCGGGCATCTTAGCCAACGGACGTTTCAGCAACTCACATCTCCGCCATTCGAATCCTGATGCTGGAATAGATCACAAGTCAGCCGTCGCGCCTGCGAGACCGCAGCCGGCCTGGCGACAGCCCTTTCAATCGGGTCACGACGCGATTCATATGGGCCTGGTGAGTGAAACCCGCGTGCTGAGCAATCTCGGCCAGCGGCAGATCGCTATTTTCCAAAAGCTCGACCGCGCGATCAACGCGGCGGCGTAAAATGAATTGATGTACCGGCAATTGCGTCGCCTCGCGAAAGGCGGCGGTGAAGGCGCGTCGTGGTATTCCCGCGATTCCGGCAAGATGGTCGATCGACACCCCCTTTTCCAGATCGCCGTCAATCGCAGCGAGGACCCGGTCGAACCGCTGCGAGGTTAGGACCGGAGACTTCTGCTGCCGCTGGCGTGCATGCCCGAGACGGAGCAGGTTCGCGAAAACCAGGCCCAGCGTCCATTCGCGGACGATCGGGTTGGCTGGCGGGTCGCCTTCGAGGCGTCGGCACAACTCGGCCACCAGCGAATCGCGTATCGGTCGATCGGTCAGGATTGCCAGGTCCTCGGGGGTCCCGCCTGCGGATACCAGGAGCCTTGACGCCAGCGCGGAGTCAACGGTGATCATCGTCAGCTCTCGCGGCTCCTCGATCTTGAACCGCGTGGCACGCTCGGGAAGACTGAGCAGCAGGTCGCCGGGGCGGGTGAAGACGCGCCGCAGCCCGCGGCCAAGATCGATCTCTGCATAGGATGAACCGCTGCGAATCACACGCAGCTGAACGACTCCGGCCGGCGCATGGCGATAGTCGCCGGCAGGAAAGAACAACCTCTTTGCACTTGCCGCGGTCACCATCGTTGTACCGGGCGTCCGGACGCAAGTTCCTCCAGGACTTCGATGATCGATCGCCGCATCCTCGATCCTTGATGCCTACACTTTTGCCCGTTTGACTGGTCCACCAGGCGCATCATTTGCCAGGGCAGTCAGTTCACCAATCCGGGGCACAAAGATGTTGTGCAGTGTCTGGGTCATAATGGTCATTTCACGCTGAACTTGCAGTTCCTGTGCGGCGGGAAACAATGTGTCCTGCAAGAAGAGCTCCAGGCCTGCCTTGTCGTCCCATATCTCGATGATGCGATAACCATCGTCTGTGGCATGCGCGATGTGCTGGTAGATGCCGCCAGCGGGCCGTTTCTCCACGCCGATCCGATCGAGGATGCGGCTATAATCTTCGGCCGTCAGGCCGGCAATATCAAGTGTCGTCACTACGGCCATGGTTCATCCTCGCTGCTGATAGTGGTTGTTTGAGGTGGAGTTCTTGGACGGACCCCGGATCCTATTGGGCCGATGTCGTTTGGCATCGCCCGCCCTGACGGCGAGTTTGTCTCCCGAACTTCACCGACAGGAGCGGTCTTTGGTCCTCAGCCACCGAGCGCCTCGATGACAAGACGGGCGGTCGCCGCTCCGGAGAAGTTCTGCTGGCCGGTGATCAAATTGCCGTCGCGCACGGCAAAATCGCGCCACAGCCCGGCCTGAACATAATTCGCGCCGAGCGCACGCATCTCATCCTCGATCCGCCATGGCATCAGATGCGTACCGTGTGGCAGCGCGCCCATCTCCCAGACGGCATTGTCGGCGAAGTCTTCCTCGACATTGGCGAAACCCGTAACAGTGCGCCCTTTGGCCAGCAGCTCGCCGGTTGAGAGGCGAGCGTAGCGCAGCAGCGCGACGCCATGACACAAGGCGGCCGCGACCTTGCCGGCCGCGAAAAAGTTGATGAACAGCCGCTGCAACTCAGTTGCGCCTTCGAAGGTGAACATCGGCGCTTGGCCGCCAGCGACGACGATAGCGTCGAACGCGTCGACCGACAGCTCTGCGATGGGCCGGGTCGTCTCCACCAGCGCCGCCAGTTTCGGCGTCGACAGGAAACCGAGCGAGATCAGATCCGTATCCGAATAGCCGGACGGATCGCGCGGGTCGCTCAACGCATCCGCCTCGCATTTGCCGCCCTCAGGCGAGAAGATCGCGACTCCATATCCGCGCTCGGTGAAGGCGAGCCAGGGATGAGTTAACTCGCTCCACCAAAACCCGACCGGCCAGCCTGTGGTGGTTGACACAGCCGGGTTTGAAAGGACCATCGCGACGCGTTTAGGATGCCGCGGGTCGAGTGGGTTGGAATTGCGCACGCTCATCGCGCCATCTCGACTGGTTCGCCAAGATTCGCCCAAATCGTCTTGTATTGGGTGTAGCTTTCCCACGCCTCGCGGCCCTGCTCGCGGCCATAGCCGCTCATCTTGAAACCTCCGAACGGCGCATTAGGATGGTACTTGTGCCAGCAGTTCAGCCAGACCGTGCCTGCCTTGATCCGGTCGGCGAGCCGCAAGGCGCGGCCGAGATCGCTGGTCTGGATGCCCGAGGCGAGCCCGTAGCTCGTATCGTTGGCGATCCGGATCGCGTCCTCCTCGCTGTCGAATGGAATCACCGGCAGGACAGGGCCGAAAATCTCTTCGCGCGATATCCTTAGGTCGTTGGTCGCATCGGCGAAGATGGTCGGCTCGATGAAGAGGCCCTTGCCGTTGACCTGGCGGGTGCCGCCGCCCGCGGCCAGTCGCGCGGTGCGCTTGCCCTCTTCGACATAGCTCAAGACCTTGTCATACTCGCCCCGCGATGCGATCGGCCCGATCATCGTCGCAGGGTCCAGCGGATCGCCGAGCGTCGCCGACTTCGCCATGGCGCTCAGCTTCTCGACGACCTCGTCATAGCAGGCGCGTTCAACCAGCAGGCGCGATCCGGCGACGCAGACTTCGCCCTTGTTCCAGAAGATGCCCCAGAAGGCTGCCTGTATCGCGACATCGATATCGGCATCGGCGAAAACGATATTGGGACTCTTGCCGCCGAGCTCCATGGTCAGGTGTTTCATCGTCCCGGCACCGTTGCGCATGATGCCCTGGCCGACGGTGGTCGACCCGGTAAAGGCGATCTTGCCGACGCGGGCATCGTTGACCAACGCGTCGCCGATGGTGCCGCCCGGGCCGGTGACGAGATTGTAGACGCCTGGCGGCACGCCCGCGTCGAGGATCACTTGCGCCAAGGCGAGGGCCGTCAGGGGCGTGTCGGTCGCAGGCTTGTGAACGACCGTGTTACCCGCCGCGAGTGCCGGCGCGATTTTCGAACAGGACAGCGCGAGGGGAAAATTGAACGGGGTGATCGCAGCGATCACACCGAGCGGCTCGCGCCGCGTCAGGATCCTGATATTTGGTTCGTAGCTGGTACGATAGGCGCCGTCCATCGCGCTCATGGCGAGCCCGCCATGAAAGCGGAACAGTCCTGAGCAGTGCGGCATGATGATATCGCGGAAATCGCGATAGGGCATACCCATATCCATCGCCTCGCGCACCGCGAAATCCTCGGCCCGCTCGTCCATTAGATCGGCGATGCGAAACAGGATCTTGGCGCGCTCCTCATGATGCATCCGCGCCCAGGGTCCTTGCTCGAAAGCCCGCTGCGCGGCCGCGACGGCATCGCTCGTGTCGGTGACGTCCGCCTTCGCAATATCGGTGATCGCCGCCTCCGTGGTCGGATCAAAAGTCGTCGAAATCTCGCCACTGACGGCATCGCGCCATTGGCCATCGATCAGCAGACGTCCTACTGGAATCGCCTTGCGCCGCGCGGGTAGATAATCAGTCATGAACCCGTCCGTCCTGTCGAATGAGATTGAAGGAAATTGTCGGCCCCATCCCGCGCCGATAGGCGAGCTGGACCAATAGCAGCATCATCGGCTCGATCAGGCGCGAGGCCGTGAGATCGCCGACATCGACCGGCATTGTCGGCAGATCGGCGAGAAGCCGGCAAACCGCCGCCTTGGCATCTGCGTCATTGCCGGCGACATAGCTCGTCACCGGATCGCCGTTGAGACGCGGATCATCCCTGTCAAGCAATTCGGCAAAGGTCGGAATGCACTTGACGACAAGGGCGCCCCGCGCGCGCCTCTGAACCTCCTCGCCTACAGACGTAGTAGTGCCTAGCAGCATCGTGGAAAGGTCAGGCGCGACTGCATTGGTATTGTCCCAGACGATCTTGCCCGACAAATCGCCAAGCGCGTCCATCGCCAGCTCGAGAGCCGGCCATGGCGTCGCCAGGGCAATTACGTCGGCCCATCTCGCTACTTCGTCAGGGGCACCGAAGCCAACACGGAGGGTTGCCGCGATTGCGCGCAACTTGCCTTCGTCACGACTGAAGCTGAGGCGAATTTCGTGCCCGGCGAGGCCAAGACATTTCGCCAAGGCCTTCCCGAGCGAGCCTGGTCCGATGATCGCAACTTTCACAACTGCCTCCCGACACGCGATCGGGCTTGCCTAGCATCATTGCAGTCGCGCTTATTTCACGAATTGCCCTTGCACGATCGGGCGCACTCGTCACATGGGTCGGCGCCAATTGGCATCCGGATCCGCCGCGCGCTCACGCCCTTCCCGAACGTGTCCCTATTGGGCATGTATGTGTGGGCGACCATATAGCAGGGTGCGATCAGCGGAGGTCCCCAGGGCACAAGCCTGCTCATATTGGTTGACGCTAGATTTTCCTTGCCTAATCCGTCGGCGTTGCGATGACTTTTGTGGCATCAGCATAACGCGATTGCCTGCAAATCCGGGGAAAGGCCGCCTCAGGACGGCTTTCCGGACTGGCACGCCCCTTGCTTCGTTATTCATGTGCAGAGCGTCTAGGGTTCCGGCCGTGTCGATCACGGTGCTGGTCCAAGAGACGCGACCGCTTGAGATGCATTGAGGCATCTGGCGGAACACGGCGGGCCAAAATCCCGGGAGAACCCTGCACGGGTTTGCTGGCGCGAACCTCTCCCGGATGCGCGCTCCGTGAACCCCCCAACAGACGTTCGGACGCAATCCGGATCGCAAACAGGGGTATGTAATGCTTCGCAAACTGGCCACAATCATCCTAGCCGCATCACTCAGCCTCCCCTTCATCTCAGCCGCGCAAGCGGCGCCCAAGAAAGACTTCAAGATTTGCTGGTCGATCTATGTCGGCTGGATGCCGTGGGGCTATCTTTCCGACAGCGGCATCATGAAGAAATGGGCCGACAAATACGGCATCAATGTCGAGATCACCCGCATCAACGACTATGTCGAGAGCATCAACCAGTACACGGCCGGCGGCTTTGACGGCTGTTCGATGACCAACATGGATGCGCTTTCGATCCCGGCTGGCGGCGGTGTCGACACGACGGCCTTGATCGTCGGCGATTTCTCCAACGGCAACGACGCGGTCATCCTCAAGAACAAGACCGCGCTCAAGGATATTGCCGGCCAGAAGGTCAATCTCGTCGAGCTCTCCGTCTCACATTACCTACTTGCGCGCGCGCTGGAGACGGTGGAGTTGGCCGAAAAGGACATTACGGTGGTGAACACCTCCGATGCCGACATGGTCGCTGCCTACGGCACCAGCGACGTCACCTCCGTCGTTACCTGGAATCCGCTGGTCTCGGAAATCGCTGCCATGCCGGGCGCCCACAAGGTATTCGATTCGACTGAGATCCCCGGCGAGATCATCGACATGATGGTCGTCAACACCGCGACGCTGAAGGACAATCCGGCCTTGGGCAAGGCGCTTGTCGGTGCATGGTATGAAGCCATGGCGCTGATGACGTCGGGTACGCCCGAAGGCAAGGCGGCCAAGGAAGAGATGGCCAAGGCGTCGGGGACGGATCTTGCCGGTTTCGACGCTCAGCTTGCATCAACGGCGATGTTTTTCGAGCCGGCCAAGGCGGTCGCATTCACCAACGGCGCCGAACTGCCGAAGACCATGGATCTGGTGCGCAACTTCCTGTTCAGCCACGGTATTCTTGGTACCAACGCGCCGAGCGTCGACGTGATCGGCATGAGCTTCCCCGATGGCTCGACGCTGGGCGACGTCAACAACGTCAAGCTGCGCTTCGATCCGGCCTTTATGGCAGAGGCAGCGGGCGGAACGCTCTGACGCGGGAGCGCGACATGCTAGCCAGAGGAACCGGCATCATGCAGGCCGCAGCAGGTCCCGGAGTCGCGCGCCTGCAACTTAGCAGGCCGAAAGCGCGGCTTCGCCTCATCAACGCGACGGTCTCCCGCGGCGGAGCGTTGCTGCTTGGGACGCTGCCGTTTGCCGCCGTGGCGATTGCCTATCTCTTCGCTTCGGCGCAAAGGCTGGCGGTCAATCCCAGCGACAAGCTGCTGCCCTCCCCTGCACAGATGTGGTCGGCCTTTTCAGACCTGGCGACAGTGCCGGACAAGCGCTCCGGCGACCTGATCCTGTGGGCCGACACCTATGCCAGCCTGATCAGGCTGTTCGCCGGAGTCGGCATGGCCACGCTGGTGGCGCTCAGCCTCGGCGTCGCCATAGGTTTCATCCCGCGCGTCAGGGCCTTTCTGCTGCCCTTGGTCACAGTTGTCTGCGTCATCCCGCCACTGGCGCTGCTGCCGATCCTGTTCATTGCGCTCGGCCTCGGCGAAACGGCCAAGATCACCTTGATCGCTCTCGGCGTCGCACCGGTCATGGTGCGCGACATCGCCAACCGGGTGATGGAATTGCCGCCGGAGCTCGTCGCCAAGGCACAGACGCTCGGCGGCAACAGCTGGACCATGGTGCTCAGGCTGGTGCTGCCACAGGTCATGCCGCGCCTCATCACTTGCGTACGGCTGGCGCTTGGGCCGGCCTGGCTGTTCCTGATCGCGGCAGAAGCCATCGCCTCCACCGAGGGGCTCGGCTACCGCATCTTCCTCGTTCGTCGCTACCTATCGATGGACGTCATCCTGCCTTACGTCGCCTGGATCACGCTGCTTGCGGTGATGACCGACTGGCTGCTCGTGCGGCTCTCTCACATCATCTCGCCCTGGGCGCATCCGGTGCGGACCAGATGAGCCGGATCCTCGTCCATGGGCTGGAGAAGAGCTACGGCGACGCCCGCGTGCTGGAACGGGTCAACGTCTCCGCCGAAGCGGGTGAATTCCTGTCGCTGGTTGGCGCCAGCGGTTGTGGAAAATCGACGTTCCTGCGCATCCTGCTTGGCCAGGAACAGCAAAGTGGCGGCGTGGTCGTCGTCGGCGACCAGCCGATCGTGCCGGAACCGACGCCGCAGCGCGGCATCGTCTTCCAGCGCTATTCCGTGTTTCCGCATCTGACCGCGCTACAGAACTTGCTGCTGGTCGAGGACTTCCGTTCGGGCGGACCGTTCGGCCGCGTCTTCGGCGCCAGGCGCAAAAGCGCCAGGCAAGAAGCCGAAACCATGCTGGAACGGGTCGGGCTTGGCCATGCGCGCGATCTCTATCCGGCCACGCTTTCTGGCGGCATGCAGCAGCGGCTGGCGATCGCGCAGACCTTGCTCGGCCGGCCGCAGATCCTGCTTCTCGACGAGCCGTTCGGCGCACTCGATCCCGGTATTCGCATCGAGATGCATGAGCTGCTCACCGAGCTCTGGACCGAGCACGGCATGACCGTGGTCATGGTCACCCACGATATCGGCGAGGCATTCAAGCTCGGCACCCGCGTGCTGGTCTTCGACAAGGTGCGCCACGACCCCCAGTTCCCGTCCGCCTATGGCGCGACGATCACCTACGATCTGAAGCTCGACCGCAAGCACCGGGCTTCCGCACGAGACGTGGCCGAAGTGGCCGCGATGGTCGGGACGACCCGACTGGATAGCGCAATCGCGACGACGGCGTCGTGAAGGAGGTTTCATGCACAGAGATAGTCCAGAACGCCGGCATCGTCGCGCCGGGCTCACCGACCACCAGCCACGCCAACGCTTCCACCATCCGAACTTCGAGATCCGCGACATGCAGGGCTGGAAGTCGATCGAGGCGGAAGGAAAGCTGCCCGAGGATGGCTGGCGCAAGGAACAGAAATGGGCACTCGACATGGGCCTGCCCGGATCGGATTCGATCATCGACAAGTCGATCCCGACATTCGCGCGAGGCGAGTTGCCGCATTTCGCCGGCATCAACACCTTCCTCAAGGCGCCCTATGTCGAGAACGTCCGCGATGTCGGCAGATATGACGCTGCCGTCATGGGCATTCCTTTCGACAGCGGCACCACTTACCGGCCCGGAACCCGCTTCGGGCCGCAAGGCATGCGCCGCATCTCGGCGCTTTACACGCCTTACAATTACGAGCTCGGTGTCGACCTGCGCGAGCAGATGACGCTTTGCGACGCCGGCGACGTCTTCACCATCCCCGCCAATCTCGAAAAGAGCTTCGACCAGATCACCAAGGGCGTCAGCCATGTCGCCTCGTCCGGGGCGCTGCCGATCATGCTGGGCGGCGACCATTCGATCGGATTTCCGTGCGTGCGCGGCATCGCCGACGTGACCTCCAAGCGCATCGGCATCATCCATTTCGACCGCCACATCGACATCCAGGAAAAGGATCTCGACGAACGTATGCACACGACGCCCTGGTACTGGGCGACCAACCTGCCGAACGTCTCGGCCACCAATCTGGTGCAGCTCGGTATCGGCGGCTGGCAGGTGCCGCGCTACGGCGTGGCCGAGGCGAGAAAGCGCGGCACCAACGTGCTGACGATCTCCGATATCGAACAGATGGGGCTGGAGAAGGCGGCCGAGATCGCGCTCGAGCTCGCATGGAAGGACACCGACGCCGTATACATCTCCTTCGATGTCGACAGCATCGATTGCGGTTTCGTGCCGGGTACGGGCTGGCCGGAGCCCGGTGGCTTCCTGCCGCGCGAGGCACTGAAGCTGCTCGGGCTAGTGTCGGCGCCCGGCATCTGCGGACTGGAAGTGGTCGAGGTGTCGCCGCCCTACGACACGTCAGACATCACGGCGCTGTTTGGCGTGCGGGTTGTCGTCGAGGCGCTCGGCTCGATGGTCGCGCACGGCAATCTCGGCAAACACAAATCCATCATCGACAAGCCGACGAGCTTTTGACCATGCACGATGATCATCACCACCACAGCCATGACCATGGCGACGGTCACCATCACGGGCCGAACGGTCATCATCACCATCCCCACCCCGTCGGCCACAACGGGCCGGCCGGCAAGCCGTTGCAATGGCAGACACCGCATCTACCGCACGACCATGCGCCCGAACCCGCCGACGCGCGGGCGACGGATCTCGATCTCGTCGAGATCGCGTTTCTCGAAGGGTTTTCGCGGGCGCCCGACCCGTCCAGTTTCCTGCGCCTCGCCGGGATTCCGTTCGTCGGCGAGACCGCCGACGGCGTGCGGCTGCATCTTCTGCGCGTCGAGACGCAGGACATGGTCGATGTCGGCGCCGTCATGCCGCTGATTGGTGGCGCCGGCGTCACCTATCACCCGCTGCCCGCGAAACTGACGTCGCGCCGGCGCCGCCTGGCCTTCGTCTACCATGACGTCAGGGGACAAAGACTCCTCGACTTCGGCGAGGCGCGGCTTCTGGCCGACAGGTCCGGCGCCGCACAATTCACCATGCCAGGGGCCGGACAATGAGCACCGGCCTTGAACCGATCGCACCTCTATCAAACAGGTCAAGAACCATGAACAGAACGCTTTCATTCTTCGGCAGACTCGCCCTGGCAGCCCCCACAACCCTCATCCCCTCGTTGGCCTTCGCCCATAGCGGCGGTTTTCATGCCCACGGGTTTGTAGACGGCGTTCAGCACCCGCTGGCCGGCATCGATCATCTATTGGCGATGATGGCTGTCGGCATCATTGCCGCTCGCGCCGGCGGCAAGGGGATCATCATCGTGCCGTCGTGCTTTGTCTCGGCGATGGTCGCTGGCGCCCTGCTCGGTATCGCCGGCATCGGCCTGCCCTCACTGGAAACCGGCATAACGCTATCGCTGTTGGTCTTCGGCGCCATGATGGCGCTTGCCAAGCCGCTTCCGCTCGCTGTGGCCGCCTCGCTGACTGCTCTCTTCGCCCTCTTCCACGGCAATGCCCATGGCCTCGAAATTCCCGAGACGGCCAGCGGCATCGCTTATGCGGTCGGCTTCGTGGTCGCTACTTCGGCTCTTCACGCGACCGGCGCGTTAGCCGCCCTAACACTTCGGCGCTGGCCGCGAGCCATCCGCACGGCAGGGGTCGGCACGTCGTTGGTCGGCGTGGCGCTGGCCGCACAGATCATCTGAACCGCAGCCCATTCATCTGCGATGAACAGGAGGCGAAGGCGTGATCAACCGGCTAACCGTTTGGCAGCGCATCCGAAACGTGCTGTACCACCTGAAGACCCGGTCTGAGCGACTCTGATCTCATCCGGAGATTGAGGCTAGCAGCTTGCCGTACGCCGCGCGCGCGTACGGAGCGGTCCGCCGTGGGTCGCGATTAACTTGCTAGCTGCAGCCGGACGGTCTTGCCTGACGTCGCCGGCCTGTTCCCAGCTACGCCAAATGATCGCCGTCGTGAACTCCGCGCCGGCGAGCGTGACTTGGTCATCGCCGCCGCTGGCGGCCTCCCGGGCGAGGTCATGAAGAACTGGCGTGTCAAAGCGCCGAACACATTCGATCGCGAATTCGGCTTCTCACGCATGGGCTACGAGATCGCCGCAGGGTGGGGTGCGGCGATGGCCGATGTAGCATCCAGACAGTAATTCGAGGTTGATTGCGTACGGGACTATGCGCGGATTTCTATTCCGAACACCGTGCCGGCGTCGTTCAAGCACTTGATAAACGATCCTGACACTCCACCGGCGGTTGGCAACACATCTGCGGCCTCCGGAGGCCCACCATAAGTCAATAAAATCAAACGCTATGGACGGCGGTTCGCCAGTTATTACTTGGCTACCCGAGCCAAAACACACCGCTAAGTCATTGGTAAATAATAACAATGGTGGGCCCGGAGGATGTACCAAGATTGTTGATTTCATTGGCTTTTTCGTGGGCCAAAGTCGGAAATCTTCCCGTATCGTTCCGTATGGTACCGCGACAGCCAGACAGTCGAACATCGCGGCCCTATCCCGCGGGCTGCCGAACATGTCACAACCGCTTCGTCAGCACCAAATGGCACAGAGCGCGCCAGTATTCCGCGGCCGCCCGGTGAGGCATCATGAGAAGCTTCTTGCAGCACTTGATAAGCGCGACAGCGCCGAGGCGCGCGCAGCGATCGTCAACGACATAGCAGATGCGGCAGCCCGAATTAAGCTGCATGGCGGACTAGCTTGAAGCCCTGTTTGGGAACTGCCACACGGTAGCTCCCATAGCCCACCTTCACGAGCAAGCTTTCCTTGCACATGCGGGCGAGGTAGCAGCGAGGAACGCCGATGTCGGTCAGGTCTTTTGTCCGGACTTCGCCGTTCTCAAGAGCGAGCGAGACGGCGCGTTCCCTCAATGTCGGCTTTGGACCACCGGCAAGCCGGATCCGCTCGGCGCGGTCGCGATCACGCTTCCGCATCCTGACGGAGGGCTCTGGCGTAGCTTTGAGGGCAATCTGCAACACATAAGTTCGCGGTTTCGTTCAGCCCGGCGAGCCCCGCCTTTTCTACGCCATGACACGATGCTGCGCGCCGGCATCCGATGTTTCCCTACGCTACGATCCGCTTCGATCCTGCCCGCTCACTCTCGGTCATTCTGTCCGCAAAAAAGTCCACCACTTCAGTCATTTAGCCTCTTCAATTGGAGTAATCGCGTCACATCGAGGTAAGCCTGCGCAGGGACCGAACCTTTCCCTTCATTGAAGTGCCCTCTTCCCAAGCTTAGTCAATGAAGCAATTGGGGGCGGAATACATCTGGGCACTGGACTTGGTCGGCGACCTGAACTACCGCCATCTCACGAGCCTGGACTATGCTAGCGCGGAGCGCGCTTGCCAATCCCGCTTCTTTCGATCCGTTTCCTTGGGCGTCACTCCCACTGCATCAAGCGCCGAAAACTCGTGAGACCATAATCCGGGCAGCGCCGGCAATTGGCGCTGTTCGGGTACAGCAGTGCTGTGTCCTCTCCTGTTCTACGGACGAAGCAAATCCGAGAGGTTGTCTGACTTTTCTATTTTGTCTGTGAGGTCGAGCCCCGACAGGAGGTCGACCAGATGGCTGGTCATCAGGTCGGCCGCTTGGGAACTACGCCCTGCTTCGATTGCATCGACCAGAGCGTGATGGGCGTGTTTCTCACAGGTCGCGTCGCGCCGTTTCCAGTAGAGTGCGATGATGAGAGAAGAATGAGAGACAAGGTCGCGAACGAATTTGGTGAACACCGAATGTGCAGCGATTTCGGCGACGCCTACGTGGAAACGTGCCGACAGCATGATCGCCTCACTGTCCCGGCCGGCGTGAAGTGCTTCATGCTCCCTCTCGAGATGCTGCCGCAACTGCGCAATGTCGGATGGCACTGCTGCCTTCGCGGCAAGCCAAGCCACCTTTGGTTCAATCAGCGCTCGTGCCTCGAATACCTCTCGCGCTTCCACCGTCGATGGCTGGGCCACGAAGGCGCCGCGGTTTGGCTCCAGCCGCGCCAACCGGTCATGAGCCAGAGCTTGCAGGGCGGCACGAATGACGGTTCGGCTCACCGAATAGATCGACGCCAGCTCATCTTCCGGCAGCTTGGTGCCAGGGGCGAGACGGTGGCTGACGATGGCATCTCTCAGACCATAGTAAATCGGCGACCAGCGGGCTGCCGGTTTTTCGTCGCGGTCTTCTTCTCTGAGCACTGTCAACATGCTTCTCAACGCGCAGGCACGATACTGCCTGATTCATCCCAAACAGCTCAACGGTCGATGCAATCTAGTATCGCTTACGTGGCGGTCAATCCCGGGACACAGTATCTCAATTTGTGGGGCCAGGCGCGTTCTGGGTCGGCGGTATAGCTGCCGCAGCGCCCGCCGGAGACAGCGATTCATAGATGCCCGAAAATCGTTTGCCGCGGGGAGCAGCGTAGCCACCAATCTTCGATGTCCTCAGACCGACTCTGAAAAGGCTCTCTGCCAAGGTGACCGCGCAGGCGACACCGTCGAGTACGGGAACGCCGTGTTCCTCCGATAGGCTGCTTGCCAGATCGGCCATGCCTGCGCAGCCAAGAACGATCGCCTCCGCCCTGTCCTCGTTGATGGCGCGCGCGATCTCGTCCGAGATTCTGGCCCTGGCGTCCGAGCCCGGCAGTTCGAGATCGAGCACGGCAACTTCCGACGACCTGACTTTCGCGCAGCGCGACGCGAGGCCGTATTTCGCCAGGTTGTGCTCGATCGCGGGGACGGAGCGGGCGAGCGTCGTCACGACGCTGAACTTGCCGGCGACGAGACTAGCGAGGTGGAAGGCGGCCTCGCCGATGCCGATGACCGGGGCCTCGGCGGCGCAACGTGCCGCGTCCAGCCCGGTATCGTCGAAACATGCGATGACATAGGCATCGATAGCGGCCGCCTTGCTCATTTCGGCGACGATACCCGGAATAGCGAAGACTTCGTCGTAATAGCCTTCGATGCTCGGCGGACCATCGCCGGGATTCACCGAAACGATTTCCGTCCCGGCAGAAGCGACGCTCGTCGCGACCTTGCCGATCTTGGCGGTCATCGATGCGGTCGTGTTGGGATTGATGACGAGTATGCGCATGCCGATCAGCCTCAAATCTCGCCGCCGAGATAAAGATGCTTGACCCGTTCGTCGGTCAGCAAATCAGCGGAGTTCCCACTCAGCGCAACGCTGCCGGTAGTCAGCGCATAGGCTCTCTGGGAAATGCGCAGCGCCATGCGTGAGTTCTGCTCGACCAGCAGAACGCTGACTTTCTCGTCGCGATTGATCGCCACGATCGAGCGGGCAAGGTCCTGGACGAGCTTGGGCGCGACGCCCAGCGACGGCTCGTCGAGCAGCAGCAGACGCGGCTTGGCCATCAGCGCGCGGCCGATGACCAGCATCTGCTGCTCGCCGCCGCTCATCGTGCCGGCGGCTTGCGAATAGCGCTCCTTGAGGCGGGGGAAGCGGCCAAGCACCATTTCCAGCGAGCCAGCGATCTCGGCCTTGTCGGATCGGGTGAAGGCGCCCATAAGGAGATTGTCCTTGACCGACATGTAAGGGAAGACACGGCGTCCCTCCGGCACCATGGCGATGCCCATCTTGACGATCGCATCGGGGGCGGCGGCGTCGATGCGCCGGCCATTGTAGTGGATCTCGCCGGACTTGATCTTGCGCAGCCCAGTAATGGCGCGAAGGATCGACGACTTGCCGGCGCCATTGGCGCCGACCAACGCGACGGTCTCGCCCTCATTGACTTCCAGCGACACGCCCTTCAGCGCGTAGACGTGATCATAGTAGAGTTGGACATCAGCAAATTTCAGGATCTGGTTCATAGCCCGATGGCCTCGTCTTCGCTGCCGAGATAAGCCTCGATCACCTTGTCATTGTTCTGGATTTCCGCTGGCGTTCCCTCGGCGATCTTCTGGCCGAAATTCAAGACGACGATGCGGTCAGAAATCTTCATTACGGCAGGCATGTCGTGCTCGACCAGAAGGATGGTGAGGCCGCGCTCGCGCAACCGTCTGACCATCGCCACCATTCTCATCGTCTCGTCGTGGTTCATCCCGGCGAAGGGCTCGTCAAGCAGCAGGATCGACGGGCTCGTGGCGAGGCCGATGGCGATGCCGAGAGCCCGCAAGTGACCGTGCGGCAAGTTTCGGGCGATTTCGCCGGCGAGCGACGACAGGCCAAGCAACGCCAGAATCTCGTCGGCTGATGCGCCAAAGGCTGCCTCGTCAGCCTTAGCCGTGCCAGTACCGAGGAAGAAGCCAAGCAGGCTCGCGGTGGAGCGCAGATGGTGAGCGATGATGACGTTGTCGCGCACGCTCATGTTTTTGAAGATCGTCGTTTCCTGAAACGTCCGGACGACGCCTTTGCGTGCGGCTATCTGCGGCGCGAGATCGGAGATGCGCTCGCCCTTTAAGCGCACTTCGCCCGATGTCGGCCTGAGGAACGACGAGATCAGCTTGAATAGCGTCGACTTGCCGGCGCCGTTGGGACCGATGACCGACAGAATCTCCTTCTCGCGCACCGAAAAGGAGATGTTGTTGACCGCGACGAGACCGCCGAAGCGTTTCGTCAGAGCCGAGACCTCAAGCAGATCGGCCATGGCTCAACCCTTCTTCCGGGTCGTAGCCGCAAGGCTGAGCAGCCCATTGGGCAGAAACAGCATCAGCACGATCATCAAGGTCGAGTAGATCAGAAGCTGGAACCGGCCAGTCTGGAACAGGAGGTCCCAGCCGAAATAAAGCACCAGCGTGCCGAGCATCGGCCCGAATACGTAGCCGAGCCCGCCGAGGAAGCAGTTCAGCATGAAGTTGACAGAGTCGGTGACCGTGAAGCTCGACGGATAGATCGACTGCGAGATGGCGGCGAAGATCGCACCGGCGACGCCGCCGAAGAAGGACGAGACGGCATAGGCTATGACGCGCAGATAGGCGATATTGACGCCGATCGACGAGGCCAGATCTTCGTTCTGCTGGAGCGACTGGCAGAGCTTGCCGACGCGCGAATGAACCAGCCGGTACACCACCGCGAAACAGACCAGCATAAGCGCGACCGCCAGCAGGTAGAAGGCCAGCCGAGAATTATGCAACGTGGCGAAATCCGGGATGATGGTGAGGCCCAGAATCGTGAGCGCCCCAGGCAGCGGGATGCTGACCATGCCCTTGGCACCGTTGGTGATCGGCAGCGCCAGCGCCAGAAGCCGCGCAACCTCGGTCAGCACCAGCGTCACCATGGCGAAGTAGACGCCGCGCAGGCGCAGGATCGGCAGGCCGATAAGCACGCTTGCGGCCGCGCAAAACAGGCCGGCGACCGGCAGCGTCAGCCAGAACGACCAGCCATAGGTCACCACAAGTATGGCCGAGACGTAGCCACCCATCAGCGCATACGCGCCCTGGCCGATATTGATCCGGCCGATGTAGAAAGTGAGCCACACGCCGGCACTGGCGATGCTAAGCAACGCCACCGAGGTGAGCGTGTAATAGAGGTCGATCCGGCCGCTGGCCGAGATCAGAACCGGCACGGCGATGAAGACGATCGCCAGAAAGGCGGCAACCGGGGCGATTTTCACGCTACGCGTCATGGCACCATCAACCCCACGGCTTGCCCATCAGCCCGTTGGGGCGGATCGACAGGAACACCATCAGCGCGGCGAAGATGACGAGGTAAGTGACGTCGCCATATTGGCGCAGCACGGTGAGGCCGACCGACTCCATCATGCCAAGGATGAAGCCGCCGGCGATCGCACCGCCGACAACGCCGGCGCCGCCGATCATCACCATCATGAAGGCCTTGATCGAGATCGGCCCGCCGATGCCGGAATTGACGCCAGTGATGGTGACCAAAAGACCGCCGACGATGCCCGCCAGCATGGCGCCCATGGCGAAGCCGATCATCGAATAGCGGTCGACCTGAACGCCCATCAATTGGGCGGCGACCCGATCCTGGGCCAGCGCCCGCATGGCTCGCCCGACCCTGCTGTACTGCATGTAGAGGACAAAGGCCGCGATGAAGACCAGTGCGAGCACGCCGACGACCATACGGTCATAGGGCATGATGATGCCGCCCTCGTTGAACACGCCCTTGACGATCTTGGGGACACCGCGCTGTTTTTCACCGAACAACAGCAGGATGACCGCGTCAAAAAAGAATGCCGTTGCCGCCGCGAGCAGCATTGTGCTTTCTTCGCGTAGACTTCGCCTGATGACAGTTCGGAAGAGGAATTTCTCCATCAGCGCGCCGACGACAGCGAGCGTCACGCCGGACGCCAGCAGCGCCACAACAAAAGGCAGCCCGAGTTGTCCGTAGATTGTGTAGGTGATGAACCCGCCCAGCACATACATCTGCCCATGGGCGAAGTTGAGCACGTTCATCAAGGCGAAGATAAGCGTGAGCCCCAGTGCGATCAGCGCATATTGGGCACCGAGGTAGAATCCGTTGGCGATGACCTGTTCCATTGACGCCTTCGATCTTCCGAGGGACCCGGAACATGCTCCGGGCCCCCGGCAACGCGGGAGGAAATAACCGCAGGAACCTAACCCTAATCAACCGAGCCGACGAACAGGGTCTGGAAGGCGCCGTCCTTGTACTCATTGACAACCATCGGCACCGCGAGCTGACGCTTCTGGCCGAAAGAGGTCGTCCCAACATAGCTCAGCTTGGCGTCGCCTTTCAGGTAAGGGTTGGGAGCCGAGAAGGTGTCGATGGTCTTCTTGAACTCCTCGACATTGTCGATTGCCGCCGGATTGGCCTTCAGCGTTTCGAGGATGTATTCGAGCGCATAGACCTTGGTATTGGACTCGTCATTGTATTCGCCGAACATCTTGGTGTAGCGGTCGACGAATTCCTTCATCGTGTCGGAGGCGATTTCCGGTGTGGAGGCGCCACCGACGGAGATGAAGCCGTTGGCGTACTCGCCAGCGCCCTCCTCCAGAACCTTGGCGTCCTGCGCCGTTTCGGTCGAGATCAGGCCCTCGAAACCGAGCTCACGGGCGGCGCGGATGAGCAGCGGCGCATTGGCGGGCGCGACGCCGGATAGCACCAGCAGGTCGGGCTTCAGCGAAACGATCGGCGTGAGCACCGGCGTGAAGTCGCGCGTGTCGTTCTGATAGGTGTCGTTCTGGGCGACAATCTCGAGGCCCAACGCCTTGGCTGCCTCGACGCCACCATCGCGCTGGCTCAACGGATCCGATTCATTGGCGGCAACGAAGGCGATCGTCTTCACCCCCTTTTTTTCCTTGAGATATTTGTAGATCGCCGGGCCCGATTGATAGTTGGCGATCATGCCGAGCACGGCATTCGAGGCAGGCTTCTGATAAAGCGCCTTCGGGAAAGCGTACGGGAAATAAATGATGCCGTTGGCCTCGGCGACCGGACGCACGGCGGCGGCACCGTCATCGACATTCGGGCCGACCACATAGTGGATGCCCTCCTGAGCCATCTTCTCCATGCCGGCGATGGCGCGCTTTGGGTCTTTCTGATCGTCGAAGGTAACGATGTTGACGTTGTAGGTGCTGTCACCGATCTTGACGCCGCCGGTTTCGTTGAGCCAGGCGGCACGCGTCTGCATTGAACGCACATTCGATGTGCCCCAGGCGGCGGCGGAGCCGCTTGTGACACCGACGAAACCGATCTTCAGTTCCTTGTTCTGGGCCTGCACGGACGGGATACCCATGGCGGCGATGGCCAGGGTCGAGACGGCGCCAAGCGCCATCGATTTGAGAGTCGCGCGTCGGTTGATCATTCTGCATTCCCCTTCTGGTTATCGCGCTTTGTGTTTTGCTCATCGGCTGCGCGGATGCCTTAAAGGGAAACCTGGATTGGAAAATTGTCAACATTATTCTTCATTTTCGTATACAATCGTGCGCAAGGTGTGCGAAGGAACGCTTGCGGATTTAGCGTGCGATGCTGTCGTACTGTCCACCACCCGCACCCTCGTCGCGCTATGCCGACGTCGATTTGCCGTCGAGGAGGCCAACAGGGTCTCTTGCGACTCTCCCGCCCGGAGCGGCGGCGACTCTGATTTCCGCCTAGGTAGAGAGGAAGAGGTGACGAAGCCGAGCGAACGCAGCGCGCGGATTAGGTCGCGAGCGATTGCAGAACGCCGGGGTCGGGAGGAGATGCTGCGGCTGACGTCCATCGGAACGAGCGAAGCGACGGGTCGTCAACGCTCTCAAGGAGATGATACCGCTGAGATTGCTGTTCGCTTCGTTTCCGACCTGGCCAGCGTTACACGCTCGGCCCAATGATGCGATCGTTGCTGGCGATCCCCAGGGGATCATTAAGGTGATCGATGCGTGGACGTTCGCCTGTGACATCCTCGAGGAAGCGCAATTGGATGTTGATCGCCACGGAAGGCGGATAACAGCTTGCACTTCGCTAGGTCATTGGCGCTCCATTTCCACCTCTGTCTCTAGACTTTCGATGTCGCGGGAGATCGAAGCGACAGCCAGCGTGCGCCCTTTGCGCTTGAAGCGCAGCAGGCAATCTTTGGCAATGATGTCTCCATCGACCGCGATCTCGTCCCATTGTCCGGCATGACCGACATAGTTGATGCGAATATCGTAATGCTGGCTCCAAAAGAACGGCACGGCGACGAATTTTTCGCGATGGCCGAGTATGTTGAGCGCTGCGGTTTGCCCCTGCCTCTCTGCTACCACCCAATGCTCGACCCGAATGTTCTCGCCAGTGTGAGGATCGGGCCACCGCGCAATGTCACCGGCGGCGAAGATCCCTGGCGCGCTCGTCTCCAGAAACGCGTTCACGACGACCCCGTCGTCAACGGTCAGCCCTGCCTTCTCGGCAAGCCCAGTCCGCGGTCGCACGCCGATGCCGACGACGACGAAATCTGCCGTCAACGTATTGCCACTACTTAGTTTCACGTTGGTGCCGTCGATGCTGCTCGCGGTATCTTCGAGACGGAATAAGACACCATTCTGCTCATGGAGGGCGCGGATGAAGTCGCCCATTTGCGGACCAAGGACCCGCTCCATGGGCCGTCTCTCCGGTGCCACGACATGAACTTCGATGTCGCGCAAGCGCAGGGCCGCGGCAACTTCCAGGCCAATGAAACTGGCGCCAAGCACGACGGCGCGGCGCGCAGTCGTGGCTCGCTCGATGATCGCCTTGCAATCTGCGAGCGAGCGCAGCGTGTGAACCTGTGGCTGGTCGGCGCCGGGGATAGTGAGGCGGACCGGTTCGGCTCCGGTCGCAAGCAGCAGCCTGTCATAGGGGGTCCGGGCGCCATCAGCGAGTACAACCTCGCCAGAACGTGCATCGATGCTGACGACGTCCGCATTGAGATGCAGATCGATATCGTTCTTTGAGTAGAAGCTCTCCCGGCGGAGCGGGATCCAATCCTCCGGTGCTTTGCCGGCGAGGTAATCTTTGGAAAGATTGGGCCGATCAACGGGTGGCGCTTCGTCGTTGCTGAGCATGACGATGCTGCCATGATAGTGTTCGCGCCGCAGTTTTTCGGCCGCTGCGAAACCGGCCGCGCCGCCGCCGACAATGACGATATTCTCGGGAACCTGGCCGGAGCCTCTATCGCGCTGCTTCGGTGCCGTCCGCTTGCGCTTCTCGCCCACAAATATCCGTTCATCGCGTAGTTCCACCGACCAGCATGCGATTGGATTGAAGGCGGGGGCATGCAAGGCCTCGCCAGTGCGCAAATCGAAGCACGCGTGATGCCACGGACACCGGACAGTATCCCCCACCACAAGACCGTCGACGAGCGGCCCACCGTAATGTGTACATGCCGCCCCGATGGCGAAGACCTCAGCCCCGCGGCGCACCAGCAGTACCTGCTCGTTGCCACAATGGCCGACGAACTTGCCGCCATCGGGAAGATCGGCGAACGCGACGCCCTGGACCAGATCCGGCCCGTCTAATTTGGAATGACCTTCAGCCATTTTCTTCTCCCTTGGCGATACAGTGTCAAATCGCCTGGACGGCTAAGAAGCGGGAAATCTTCAGGTCCGCCGGCCTCGGAATACCTTCCGCCTGGCTAGTGCGCCTTCAGGTGCCCGACACCGCTTGTGCCCAAACGTCCGACCACATCATTTGTTGCCAGTGGGCGGCATGCACGCTTGAATTTCCGATCTCGTGCCCTTCGGCGACGAGCTTGCGGCAGCGCCTTTGTCGTCCTTGTGGGTCTGAAGGCCGTGCGCAGCCTAATAGATCGTCTGGCGTGAGGCGCGGCCCGCCAATCGAGCCAGCTTTGGGATGGACCTATCTATGGCGCGTGTAGGGAATGGGGTAAAATAAGCCGACAGCGGGCTCCGAAGGGTCGCAGTTGTTGTGAGTCTCAACGGTCGGAAAGTGCGAGCCAAGTTCAGATGTGTGAGCAGGGATTTGCATAAGTTCGTCCGTTGACTGGAAGACTGCACGAATGCGCCACGCTCGCGCAGCAAATCGATCGGCAGTCCTCGGGAGCCTACCATAAATCAATAAAATCAACGCGATACACCGTGGTTCGCCAATATTGACTTGGCCAACCAAACCAAAATATGATGCTAAGTCATTGATAAATAACGACAATGGTGGGCCCGGAGGATGCGCCAAAAACATTGATTTCATTGGCGTTTTCGTGGACCAGAATCGCCAGTATTCCCGCATCGTTCCGTACGGTCCTGCGACCGACGACCGAATATATCGGAAACCGTTATCGCCTCGCACCCTCGAATAGCATCAAACGGCGCCTCACGACACCCGTCGACCGCCCCATCGTAGGAACGAAAACGGAACTTTCGTGTGCAGTTTTGCTCCAACGTGGTCCGAATTTCGGATTCGCCGCACTAGGCGGTCTCGGCAATTTTCAGCACGGCGTCGATCTCGGCCATCACCGTTGCCGGCAGCGGCCCTTTCTCCAGCGCACCGAGATTGTCCTCGACCTGCTCGGGCCGCGTGAAGCCGGGAACCGGCAAGGCGATTGCCGACTTGGCGAGTATCCAGCCGAGCGCGCCTTGCGCAAGCGTGCGTCCGCCCGAGGT
>NZ_JAMYOT010000055.1:0-22549 GCF_040320005.1 Mesorhizobium sp. M0816
GGGCCGCGGCAAGTGAATCCACCCCGCCGCTGATCCCCAGCACATAGGTGCTGAGCCCCGATGCACGCAGATACGTGCCGAGAAAGTCGATACGCCGGCGTGCCTCCAGCGCGACGTCAACACTGGGAGCGACACCCAACGCGTTGATAATCATTTCCTGTTCGGTCATTGGCAGTGGGTGGTCCTGATATCACAGCATTCCGTCTAGTACCTCTGCACAGAGGATTCAATTGGTTCGATGGGTTGTAGCCGGGGAAGCCTATCGGGTTCGACAAGCAATTCAATGCAGCGCGCGAGGCTGGTTGCCTGCGGATCAATCCAGCGCGCTCAAGGGCGAGCACCATCTGATGGACGGAAGGTGCGGTGACGCCGAAGAAGCGCTGCATGTCGCGTTCGGCCGGCGCGCGACCGTTTAGCAGGCAGTAGATCCGGATGAAGGCGAGGTACTGGCCCTGCTTTTAGGTGAAGCAGGGTCGGTCCGGCGGCCGTCCGCCAACTAATTGATTCATTTTCTGATTCTTCCGGAACCTCCGCAACCGAAGGAGGCCTTCCGGATGAATGTACGCTATCGCGTCGATCTCGACCAACCCGAACGACGGACTCACAGCCATGCTGGCAGGCGGAGCATCCGGCGCGCAAGCTCAAGCGGGCGCAGATCCTGCTTGCTGCCGATGCCGGCCGCAGTGACGAGACCATTGCCACAACGGTGGCGGTCGGCGGCTCCACTGTCTACCGCACCAAGCGCCGCTTCGTGGAGATGGGCCTGGAGGCGGCGCTCAGCGAAGAGCCACGCGCAGCCGCGCAACGCAAGCTGACGGGCAAGGAGGAAGCCCTGCTGGTGGCCACCGCCTGCTCCAGTCCGCCGCCGGGTCGGGCCCGTTGGACACTGGATCTGCTGGCCGATGCGTTCGTCAAGCTGACCGAGCACGAACAGCTGTCGCGCGAGACGGTGCGCCGGCGCCTAGCCGAGAACGATCTCAAGCCGTGGCGCAAGGACATGTGGTGCATTCCAAAGGTTGACGCGGAGTATGTCGCGCGCATGGAGGATGTGCTCGACCTCTATGCCGAGGCACCGGACCCGAAGCGGCCGGTGGTGTGCTTCGACGAAAGCTCGACCCAACTCATCGGCGAGGTGCGTCAGCCAATCCCGGCCGCGCCGGGAAGGCTGGAGCGCTACGACTGCGAGTACAAACGCAACCGCACCGCAAACCTGTTCGTCTTCCTCGACGCGCATCGTAAGCGCTGTTTGCCTCGCACCTTGACCACGACGCCGTTGTGCCGTTTCGAAGACTGCCGCTGTGACGGAGATGGCAACAATGCGCCAACAGCGGACGTTGTTGGATTGCGATCCGCAGCACCAAGGTGACGAAGGCCGTCAATATTCTTCGCGTTGACAGCGGTTCTGTGGGAAGCGAAAGCTGCGTCCAATAGGAAGCTCGCGCTACCTCTTCTCCAGGCCTTTGAGATGTTCGATGAAGGCCCGCAGTTTGGGGTGAACTTGAGACCGCTGCGGGTAGTAGAGGTACACACCCGAGCTTGTCCCGGTGAAGTGGTCCAGAACGACTTCGAGCTTGCCGCTCGTCAACTTGTCGCTGATCGCTTCTTCAGGGCTGTAAACGACCCCTAAGCCGTCGACGGCCGCATCGATCGCCAGCAGAACATCATTGAGGATCAGCGGCCCCTTTACCTGAACCTCAAATTCCTTGCCGTCGCTCTCGAACTCCCACCGATCGTACACACGATTGCCAGTTCCCGCGCAGATGCAAGGATGGGCCAACAGGTCTTTTGGATGTTCAGGGTGCCCATGCTTGTCAAGGTAGGCCGGTGCAGCAGCCACAACCCATCGGACGGGACCGAAGAGTTTGAGCGCCACGACATCTTTGGCAAGGATGTCTGACACCCGTATTCCTGCATCAAACCCGCGCTCGAATATGTTGGTGGCCGCGTTCTCGAAGAAGATCTCAACCGTCACATCCGGGTACTTTTCGATAAAGGTCGCGATCAGCGGCCTAAGGAAGTTCGGATAGACGGTCTGCGGGACATTCAAGCGCAGACGACCGGCAGGCTTGTCCGCTGCGCTTCCCGCGTCCTTCATAGCGGAAAGGATCGCATCCAGCGCCGGTCCCGCCTGTTGCAGGAATTTCTCCCCGGCTTCTGTCAAGCTCGTAGCTCGTGTCGTTCTTGTAAGCAGGGTGACGCCCAGGCGAGTTTCGAGGTGTCTGATCATCTTGCTTATCGCAGGCGGCGAAACCCTGAGTGCTTCTGCCGCCGCCGTGAAGTTCCGCTTCTCGGCGACAAGCGCAAACGCCACAAGCCCATCAAGCTGATCCTTGTCCATTATGAACCTCTGGTTAATGTCGCATCAACCCGAATGCCATTTTTTGAAAGGAACGGCCATCGTATTCTGCGCTCACTCACGAAGACACAGCCGCAAACGCTGATGTGTTTCGGAGGTTGATCAAACCCAGTGGAGGTGCAGCACCATGAAGAACTATGCAGACGATTTCGAAACAGGCGCTCCCGAGATGCCAAGCCGCCGTAAATTGTTCGCCGCTGGGCTAGGCATCGCCGCAGCGTCGCTGCTGCCTCTTTCCGAGTCGAGAGCTCAAACGGCAACATCGGGTGCCGCAGCCACAGGTGCAAGGTCATCGAACCTTCAGCGTCGCATGCTCGGCTCGCTGGAAGTCTCTGCCATGGGGATGGGCTGCCAAAACTTTGCCGGGATGTACAGCCCGCCCACGAACAGGCAGGAGGCCGTGCGGATCATCCGGGCGGCGCATGACCGGGGCGTGACCTTTTTCGACGTCGCTGAAGTCTATGGACCCTTCCTGGGCGAGGATATTGTTGGCGAGGCGCTTTCGCCGATCCGCGACCAGGTGATCATCGCGACCAAGTTCGGCTTCGACATCACGCCCGAAGGCCAGGTCACAGGCGTCAACAGCCGCCCTGACAATATCAAGCGGGTGACCGAGCAACAGCTCCGCTGCTTGAAGACGGACTACATTGATCTTCAATACCAACACCGTGTCGATCCGACCGTGCCCATCGAAGACGTGGCCGGAGCGGTGCAGGAATTGATCCGTGAAGGCAAGGTCCGCCACTTCGGCCTGTCCGCTGCAGGCGAAGCGACCATCCGCCGCGCCCACAAAGTGCAGCCAGTCACGGCGGTGCAGAATGAATACTCTGTCTGGACCCGCGATCCGGAGGTGGAGGTTCTGGCGACCTGCGAGGAGCTTGGCATCGGGTTCGTGCCATGGAGCCCGCTCGGCATGGGATACCTGACCGGTACTGTCACCCCCATGTTCGTGCATGGCCCTGCCGACCTACGGGCCAACCTGCCGCGCTTCACGCCTGAAGCCCGCCGCGCCAACTGGCCGGTGGTCGAACTGCTACAGCGTGTAGGCGCACGTCATCAGGCTGCGCCCGGCCAGGTCGCCCTTGCCTGGTTGCTCGCCCGCAAGCCGTGGATCGTGCCCATTCCCGGCCCGATAACGGAGGACCAGATGGACCAGAACATGGACGCGCTGCAGGTCCAGTTGAGTGCGGCCGATGTCAAGGAGATCGATGACGGCTTTGCCCGGATCACGGTCCAGAGCGCGCGTCTGAGCCCACCAATGCTCGCGATGATCGATACCGGCGCAAAACTTGGAACGAGTTCCAAGGGCGGAACCGGCATGTCACCGGTCAGGTGACCAACCCACAAGAACCGACGGGCTGAAGTCTAGCCGGGTACCGGCGGCGCTTCTTGTCCGAGGCGCTGCCACCTCTGTGGTCCTCGCTCCGGTCTTTCCGGATCGGTAGGGCCAGCCAGAGAGCACAACGAAGGAGACTACCATGAATAACAACAATCGGGTCGCTGTAATCACTGGTGCATCCTCCGGAATCGGTGAGGCGCTGGCACGTGAGCTTCTTTCAGAAGGATATCGCGTAGCCCTTCTAGGGCGGCGCCTCGAGCGTGTCGCGGCACTCGCAGACGAACTCGGCGAAGGCGCTATCGCGATCCAGGCTGACGTGACCGACCGGGACTCCATCGCTGGAGCCGCCGCGCGCGTCCAGGAGTTCGGCGGCGCCGATGTTCTAGTCAACAACGCAGGCGTGATGCTCACAGCGCCGTTTGGATCGGCCAAGCGATCCGAGCATCGGCAGATGGTCGAAACCAATCTCCTGGGTGCCATGACTGTGACTGAGGTTTTCCTTGACCAACTCCGCGCCAAGAAGGGAGATCTGGTGAACATCTCTTCTGTGGCAGGTCGCGTAGCTCCAGCCGGGTTCGCTGCCTATTCGGCAACCAAATGGGGGATCAACGGCTGGTCCGAGGCGCTTCGCGTCGAACTCCAGCCAGACATCCGCGTGATAGTCATCGAGCCTGGTGCGGTGGCGACAGAATTATCCGACCACATCACACACGAGGAAAGCAAAAAGTCTGCTCAGGACTACCCCGACAATGTTGCAATTCCGGCTCAGGACATCGCCGAAATCATAGCCTTTGCTCTCAGCCGGCCGAAGCGGACGTCCCTCAACGAGATCCTGGTCCGCCCGACCGTGCAGGCGATGTGAACAACTGTCTTATAGCCCCATGCGCCGCAAGATCGGTGAAGGGCTGACAACATGAAAGGACACATGAGATGAGTAACAAAGTGTGGTTCATCACCGGGGCAGGACGTGGCCTCGGCCTGGACATTGCCAAGGCGGCCCTGGCAGCCGGCCACAAGGTGGTCGCGACTGGCCGTAATCCAGACAAGGTGGCGAACGCTCTAGGTGCTTCCGACGACCTTCTTGTCGTGAAACTCGATGTCACCAAGGCCGCTGACGCCGACGCCGCCACGCAGGCGACCCTTGAGCGGTTCGGACGGATCGACGTGCTGGTCAACAACGCGGCCAGCTTCTACGCCGGGTATTTCGAGGAACTGTCTCCCAAGCAGATGCAGTTGCAGCTAAGCACGAGCCTTGACGGTCCGATGATCCTGACGCGGGCGTTCCTTCCGGTCATGCGCAAGCAGCGCTCCGGCCAGATCGTCTCGATCTCCTCGACGGCAGGTCTGATGGGCTTTGAATTCTGCACAGCCTACTCTGCTTCGAAGTTTGGCCTCGATGGCTGGATGGAAGCGCTGCAGACTGAAGTCGGTCCGTTCGGCATCGAGACGATGATCGTCAACCCAGGCTTTTTCCGCACGGAGCTTCTGACGGAGGAGTCCACCAGTTACGCGGAAATCGCGATCGAAGATTATCACGAGCGACGCACGGCACAGATTGCCTTCTGGAAGTCCCAGAACGGCAAGCAGGGCGGTGACCCCGCTAAGCTGGCACGCGCTCTAATCACGCTCGCTGAGCAGGACGAACTGCCACGGCGCTTCCTCGCTGGCTCTGACGCTATCCAGGTGGCGGAGCAGAAGATTGCTCTCTTGCAGCAGCAGATCGAAGCGTACCGAGAACTGTCGAGTTCTCTCGCCATAGACTGAGGACGCTGGAACGCCCTGAGTCCACACCCTGCGTGCGGGCTTTGGGGCATTCGCCGATCCTCTATCTGCGTACCTTCCGAAGTCCGCTTTGGGCCGACTGTAGTCTTCGGGGCCACATTACTTCCCCTTGTAAGCCCAAGGCAGCAGCTCATCGATCCGGCTCTGCTTGTGACCGTTGACGATGGCGGTGAGCGTATTGGTCAGGTAGGCCTGCGGATCGACGGCGTTGAGTTTGCAGGTCTCGATGAGCGATGCGATGGTGGCCCAGTTCTCGGCTCCAGCGTCGTGCCCCGCAAAGAGTGCATTCTTGCGATTGAGGGCTATCGGCCGGATGGTTCGCTCGACGCTGTTGTTGTCGATCTCGATGCGGCCGTCGGTCAGGAAGAGCTTCAAACCATCCCAATATTTGGCGATGTACGCCAAGGCCTCGCCGAGTGGAGACTTGGTCGCGACACGGGCGCGGTGATGGACGAACCAGGTCTGCATGTCGGTGACCAGTGGTGTTGATCGTTCCTGTCGTCCGGCGAGGCGAGCCTCCGGATCAAGGCCACGCAGTTCGGCCTCGATCCGACCCAGTTCGCTGATCCGCTTGACGCTCTCTTCGGCGATAGGTGCTGCTCCGTTGCGGGTTATCTCCACCAGCTTGCGGCGAGCGTGTGCCCAACAATAGGCAAGCCGGATGTCCGAGCCGACACGGTCAGGTGCGATCAGTCTGTTGTATCCGGCATAGCCATCGACCTGCAGGATGCCGGAGAAGCCCTGCAATATCCGTTCGGCATGAATGCCCCGAGCGTAGGTGAAGGCCACACCAGGCGGAGCACCGCCGCAACTGGATGTTCTCAACCGAACAGGCGCGCCTCAAATTGGCCAAGGCCTATCCAAAGCCAACCGCCAAAGAGTCATAATCCATGTGCAGAGATACTAGTTGCCGGCGGGCATGGTCAGTGCAGCAGGTTTGCTCCGCGTGCCTTGACGATGTTTCGCATGATGCCGTTAAGCCAGTCCTCGGTGGAGGAACCGGATCGTCTCCTGTCGATCTCGCCGATCGCCTGCTCGAGCGTCCGCTCGACCAGCCGGTCGGAAGCGTCAACGTCTCCCAGCAGCAGACGCGCTGCGAGCCTGAGCTTAGGCAGCAGGGAAAATACGTCGTCTGACGGCTCGGTCGCCAGATTTCCGCTTGATGCTTTGGGCTCGGAGGGGAAGAGAGCATCGAAAACAGCCTGGCCGTCCGAGGATTTTCTGAGGCTGCTGGCATACCGAAGGCGCTCAGGAATAACGATGTCTTCGTCGCCGCTGAAAAACACGAACGGCACGCCGCGGCGCATCAGTTCGTCCGCGATCGGGAATACCCGTCTTCCGTTGAGATTGACGTCCAGGATTGCGGCTTCCGCCTCATCGGTATGCTTCGACGCCTGTTCGACTGTCGCCACGGGGCCAAGCACGACGGCGCCCATCTTGCTGAAATAACGTGCAAGATCGCCCGCCAGCATCCATTCGTCCTCGACGATCAGGATATGCAAGCCTTGCAGGTCGCGCACCTCATTGTTCCTTCTTTCTGCGGGAGTCACGGCTGTCGGCGCGGACTTGTACAAAATGACGGGACAAGGCCTCTTGCAACCGTTCCGCGCGCGCGAGCAGACGAGGCGGGATTTCTTCGGATACCGGGACCTTGGCCAGATCCGGCGAACGTAACGAGATTTGTTTTGCCGGCTTTATCTCAGGTGGTCGTTTTGCCATTGGAACCGCCTCGAAAACCGGATGTTAATGCCCACCGGCGGTGCTTTGTTCCGTTCGAGGACTATTTACTGGCCTGAGGCTCGGTCCGGTCCTAAAGCACGTCGCGTTTTGCCGGCCTCATGCGACGCGCTTTAGGCTGTTGTTTTTATTCATCTCGTTATCGCAAAACCGCTGCACACTTTTGCGCGACATGCATTAGTCTGAGGTCCGATTTGGCGGTTTCGCAGCCGCGGCTGTTACCGAGGCGTGGCATGGTATTCCAGAACGGAAGATTTCCCATTGTCGGCGTCGGCGCATCGGCCGGCGGCATTCCCGCGATGGAGGGCCTGTTCAAAGGACTGACCGGCGGCACCGGCATGGCGTTCGTCGTCGTCACTAATCTGAGCCCAGAACGCGAAAGCCTGCTGCATGACGTTATCGCACGTTACACCGGAATGCCGGTCATCGTCGCCGAGGAGGGCATGGCGGTCCAACCCGACCAAGTCTATGTGATGCCGCAAAACGTCGTCCTCACCATCCGTAAGGGCGCGCTTTCGCTACGCCGGCCGAACACGCTTAACCGCGAGCGCAAACCGATCGACATCTTCTTCCGTGCACTGGCCGAGGACCAAGGGGAGTACGCCGTAGGCATCATCCTGTCGGGGGGCGATTCGGACGGCACGCTGGGCGCCCGGGCGATCAAGGAACATGGCGGGTTGACGATTGCCCAAGCCTCCAACGGTTCCGGCGCGCGCAACCCGGACATGCCGCAAAGCGCGATTTCGAGCGGCCTTATCGATATCGCAGCGCCCGCCGAGGAGATCGGCGCAAAGCTTCAGGCGTTTGGCCGCGGCTTCAATGTGCTGAACGGGCTGGCCGAGGGGGGTGGCGAGCACAAAGCTGACGTGGATCGGGCCGCCGATGAAATCGACCCCACTCTGCGCGGCCATTCCGGTCACGACTTTTCCAGCTATAAGACGAAGACGTTCTCCGCCAATGAAGAGGCGCAGTCGACTAATGAGGAGCTTGAGGCCTCGAAGGAGGAGAAGCAGTCGCTCAACGAAGAGCTCAGCACCATCAACGCAGAGCTGACCAGCAAGATTGAGGAGCTCGACCGCGCCAACAGCGATCTCAGAAACCTGTTCGAAAGCACAGAGATCGCAACCATATTCCTCGACCGCAACCTTGTGGTGCGGACCTTTACCCCCGCTGCATCGGCCTTCTTCAATCTGCGCCCATCCGATGTCGGACGGCCGCTGACCGACCTTTCAAGCCAGCTCGACTATCCCGAGCTGAGGCCTCACATCGAGGCAGTGCTCGAGACGGGAGAGATCCTGAACCATCACCTTGCGCGCGACGACAAGGGCCGGTTCTACCTGGTTCGCATCAACCCGTACCGGGACAAGAGCGGCAGCGTCCAGGGCGTCGTCGTGACCCTGATCGACGTGACGACGCTGGCGCAGGCGGAAGAGCGTCAGCAGGTGCTCATCTCCGAGCTGAACCATCGCGTCAAGAACATGCTGGCGGTCGTGGCCAGCATCACCAACCGGACCCGTGAAAACTCGGCATCGAAAGAGGAGTTCGCCGAAGCCTTGATCGGGCGCCTGCATGCCATGTCACGAGCCTATAGTCTGCTCTCGCGCGAGAGCTGGACGGAAGCCTCCTCCGTCGAGGAACTGCTGCGTCAGGAACTCGATCCCTTCGGCCCCGAACGGTTTGAGCTCGATGGCAAGAGGGTAAATCTCAAGCCGGCACAAGGGCTTTCCTTCGGCATGGCCATCCATGAACTGGCGACGAATGCCGCCAAGTATGGCGCACTGTCGAGGCCTGCCGGGCGGATAGTTGTCAAATGGTCGGTGGCCGACGGAACCTTCAAGCTCGTCTGGCGCGAGAAGGGCGGCCCCCGCATCAAGGAGCCAACCGACAGCGGCTTCGGCCTTACCCTTCTACGCGGAGAAATCGGCTATAGGCTGGGCGGAAAAGTTGAAACAAGTTTCCGCTCAAATGGTTTGGAGGCGGAAATCGCATTTCCTCTGACCCGCGAGGGCTCGTCGTGACCGGAAAGGTGCGTGTGCTGATCGTCGAGGATGAATGGCTGATCGCCGACGATGCGGCGGCTTACCTGCGCAAAGCCGGCCATCAGGTGGTTGGACCTGTTTCGTCGGTGACGGCGGCACTCCGGCTCGTTGGCGAAGGCGGCGTCGACGCGGCGTTACTGGATATCCAGTTGAACGACGAAACCAGCTATCCGATTGCGGAAGCGTTGCGGACGCGTGGTGTTCCGTTCGCCTTCCTCTCAGGCTTTGGTGAACGCGAAATTCCGGCCGGGTTCCGCGCTTGCAGGATCGTGCAGAAGCCGGCGAGCCAGAGTGCGATCCTGAATGCCGTGGATGAACTCGCGCGAGCCGGCTGAGGTCGCGATTTGAAAGTCGCGCCAGGTCACATCGGCGTGGTGCGTGCCTGCCGCGAACGACGAACGCCTATGGCAATATCCGCACCGGTACCGATTTGACCGCCGGAACATGAGCCTTCTCGGCTCTGTGCCACAAAGGAACCAGCGGGTTGAGCTCGGGGTAGTAACCGGCGCAATTTCCCTCCGGCACCGAGTAAGGTGTAACGCGCAGCCCGTGCACGCGGCGCTCCACACCGTCCTGCGCATTGGCTTCGAGATCGACTTCCTGTCCGGCGCTCAAACCGAGGCGCTGGATATCCTTCTCGTTCATCAACAGCACCATGCGTGTGCCGCTGATGCCGCGCAGCCGGTCGTTGTAGCCGTAGACGGTCGTGTTGAACTGGTCGTTGGAGCGCACCGTGATCAGTGTCAGCACATCACGGCCGGCGACATCGATGTCGGGATCGGTTTCAAGGCCACTTGGCAGCTTGAAGTTGGCCTTCTTGTTCGGCGTCTCCCACACCCGCTTGCTCGCCTTGATGTCGCGATGGAAGCCGCCGGGCGTCAGGAAACGCTCGTTGAAGTCGCGGAAATGTTGGGGGTAGCAGCGCTCGATTTCGTCGCGGATGCGGGAATAATCCCCAACCCACTCGTCCCATGGGATCGAACTTCTGCCCGGCACTGTCGCCTTGGCAAGCTCGGCAACGATCCTGGGCTCGGAAAGCAGATGCGGCGAAGCCGGAGGTCGCGATCCGAACGAGCCGTGGATACAGGCGGTGGAATCCTCTACCGACACCCTTTGGTCGCCGCTTGCCTGATGATCTCTTTCCAGCCGTGACAGGCAAGGCAGCAAATAGGTTGTCCGCCCGGCGATCAGGTGGCTGCGGTTGAGTTTGGTCGCGATCTCGACATGCAGGTCGAGCCCACGCCAGGCCTTTTCGACCAGGCCGGTTTCCGGAACGGCCCGCACGAAATTGCCGCCCAGTCCGACGAAGCCCTTGACCGATCCGTCGATGACGCCTTCGCAGGTTTCGACCGTATCGCGACCTTTCTCGCGCGGCGGTTCAAAGGCATAGAATTCGGCGAACTTGTCGAGCGGGACGAGCTCGGGTTTTTCCGATATGCCGACGGTGCGCTGCCCCTGGACATTGGAATGCCCGCGCAGCGGCGAAATGCCGGCGCCGGCTTTTCCGATATTGCCGCGCAGCATCAAAAGGTTGCACAGCATCTGGACGTTCTCGGTGCCGTGCCGATGCTGGGTCAGGCCCATGCCGTAATTGCCGATCACCGCGTTGGCATGGCTGTAGACCTCGGCGACATGTTCCAGGTCGGTCTGCGCAATGCCGGATCGCGCGACGATATCGCTCCACTGGGTTTTGCGCAGGAAGGCTTCGAACTCGGCGAAGCCATGCGTGTGCTCGGCGATGAAAGCCGTGTCGAGGACACGCGTCCTGCCGCTTTCGCGGGCGGCATCGTCGAGCGCCTGCAACGCTTTGGCGATGCCCGTTATCGCAGCAATGTCGCCGCCGGAACGAACCTGGAAGAAGTCGCTGGACATTTTGGTGCCAGGCCCGGGCGACAGCATGTCGACAGGGTTTTGCGGGTTCTTGAAGCGTTTCAGTCCCCGCTCGGGCAAGGGATTGAAGGTGAAGACGGGCACGTTGCGTTGACGTGCCTCCTGCAGCGGATGCAGCAGGCGCGGCGCCGTCACCCCGGTGTTGTGCCCGAAGAAGAACATCATGTCGCATTTCGCAAAGTCTTCGAGCTGCACGGTCCCGACCGGCGAGCCGATCGATTCCGGCAAGCCGACCGAGGTCGATTCATGACACATGTTGGACGAATCGGGCAGGTTCGAAGACCCATAGATTCGTGCAAAAAGCTGGTACATGAACGAGGCCTCGAGCGAGGCCCGGCCAGACGTGTAGAACACTACCGATTTGGGATCGAGCCGCCGCAGTTCGGCAGCTATGTCGCGGAACGCATCGTCCCAGGAGACCGGCTCGTAACGGTCGGTGGCGGCACTGTAGCGCATGGGCTCTGTTAGCCTGCCCTGTTTCTCCAGATCGTGGTCCGGCCAATCGAGCAGTTCCGTCACCGAATGCTCGGCGAAGAAAGCGGGTTCGCAGCGCAGCTTGGTCTGGTCCCACATCGTCGCCTTGGCGCCGTTTTCACAGAATTCGAAAGGCCTCGGCTGGGCTGGCTTTGCCCATGAGCAAGACACGCACATATAGCCGTCGGCCTTGTTCTGCTTGAGCAGCGTGCTCCATATCCCGGACAATAGCAGGCCTTCGCCTCGCGCCTTGCGGACCAAGGATCTCAGCGATCCCCAGCCGCCTGTCGGGTGGTCGTATTTCTTGGTTTCGATGCGATCGGTTACGGCGGGTCTCATGCAAGCCACTCCCTGTGGAAGAGCACTCATACGAACCCGCGGTGAGGCTGAATGTTCCGGGCTGGGTCCGTACCGTCACGCCGTCCGTCTAACCGGAACCATTTCCGCCATCGTTTGTTCGGCTCGAAGAAAGGAGCCGCGCAAAATGGAGCGACGTAATGCATTAATTGCGATGGTGATTTCGGCCATCATCATCGTCGGCCTTCTCATAGGCTTTTTGTACGGCGATATGGGCTGGCAGACTTCGCCGCTCAAAAGAGCCCCTGAACAGAACCAGGGTGGCAATGCTCCGGCCGATACCTCGCCTGCCGCCGGCATCAAGAAGAACCCCAAGGAAAATACCGAAATGCCAGGCCAGCAATGACGTAGGGCCAGCAATGAAATTCAGCAGCAAGGCAATGCCACGAACTGAAACGGGTTCCTGTTTTTGCGGCGCCATAACGGCGGAGATGCGCGGCGAGCCTTTCTGGATTTGCTCCGATCACGATGACGACTGCCGCAAGGCGATAGGAAGCCCTCTGACGGTGTGGGTCGGTTATCGGCCTTCCGAATTCACATTGCTCACCGGCACGCCCAAGACCTTTTCGAAAACCCCCGGCGTGCTCCGGTCCTTCTGTGCGGATTGCGGAACATCGATCGGCTATGTCGACCAGGGCCTGCCCGACGAACTCTATCTGGCGATCGGCTTCCTCGATCATCCCGAACGGTTTCCGCCGCAGGCCCACGCATATTGGGACATGAGGCTTCCCTGGGTCGACTTTCCAGACGAGCTGCCGCGGGTGGGGACGTATTCGAGGCGGCGAGATCCCGCCTTCGGAAATCCGGCGGAACGCTAGCTTTCGATCCCATCGCTGGTTGGGAAACGTGCCTTTCGCGACTTGGTATGAAAACGACAATTGGCGCACGGCTGAAAACGCGCGATCATGTGCCAATGGGCCGCCGTTTGGATGACAAGCTCGATTGCAAGGCGTGCGGGACGATCCTGATGGAGATTCCCGACAATCCGAAGGATTCGACGCCGATCCATTGCAGCAATTGCGGCGCCTATCTCGGCGAATGGGGCGATCTGCAGGAGGATTTCTTCAGGCAGGCGTTCGGTGCCCAGGCCTTCGATCTGAACAACGGAAACATCATCAAGAAATAATCCTGGATCCCGCCGGCCCCAAGCCACGGCCTGTGGACCCGGATCGTTGCGGCAATCACCGTTAGTGTCGGACCCTTGGGAACCTTTCTCCCGAGCCGCTTGTTTGGGTGGCGGAAGGAGAAACGCCATGAGCACAAAACCTCCGCCTGTGCCGCCGAAGAATCTGAGCCCAAAGGGCGCCGGTGACAAAAAATCGGTAGCAGCCGACCAGGGACCGCAATCAGCCGTTCCGGATCCCGACAAGCAGGGCCAGCAAGGCAATACGAAGGTCAACACCACCCATCAAGGCAACGTTCAGGATCGCTAGGTCATGTCCACGTCGAAGAAGACTCCTGCTAGCATCCGCCAGGGCGGTCCCGGCGCCGCGCACGAAAACGCCAAGAAGCCGCTGAGCGTCGAAAAGCCGCCGGCCGACTCCGACCGTCGCAGCCACAGCAAGGTCTCCGGCGGCGGCGGCGAACGCGACAGCCACCATACCCACGACCCCGAAAAGAAAGGCGACACCCGGCCCGCGCATCAGGACAAGTGAAGTCGGGCGGCGACGCGACGATCGGTGAGGTTCGAGCGAAGTGTCAGCGGGGACGGCGCGCCAAGGCAAACGGCACGACGTTGTCGACCACCGGCAAGTCGAACAGCATCGGAAGCCCCCGCGTCGCGGCCATTTCCACGATCAGCTCCTCGATGGAGTGATCGGTCAGACGGGTCTCGACGCCCAGCCGGATCATCGCCGCCAGCTTGTGCACCGGCACTGGCACGGACTTCGCCCGGTCATCGAGCAGCTTGCTGATTTCGATCACGACGTCGGCGTCGATATTCCTGGGCAAGTCTCGCATAAGCGCCTCCCCGCCAAACGAAACGAAAAGCCCGCCGCACCTTTCGATACGGCGGGCGATCCAGTAATGCGTACCGGCGAGGGGATCGGGGTGGGCGTGCCGGCGCGCGCAGATCGCAAGTAGTTTTAGTTAAATCCGTCAACTTCGATGTGTCACGGAAAAACGTCTGTACGTTTTTTACCGAACCGCGCGGATCCTTAGCTGTCCCCGCCGTCGCGCGGCGCGGCAGCACAGATGGCGCGATCCATTGCCCTCCGGACAGCGAACTCAAACAGTATACATTATAAACTTAAAACATCTTGCCAGGTGATCCAGCCTGTGCTCCACTTCGCATCGGAACATGGCCTGCAGGTCGAATTCTATCGACATGTAGCTGCATTTTAACGGCACGACTGCGAGAACACAGCCTCAAACGATATACGAAATCTTCGCATGGGAAGGCGTGGATGACGGAAACGATAGAGCTCAAACGGGTTGGCGATGGCAATCTGCGTGCCCAGGTCTATCAACAAATCCGGCTGACGATACAGCATGGCGAATTGGCGCCTGGCCAGAAGCTCGTCGATGTCGATATTGCCGCCCAGCTCGGCATTTCCAGAATGCCTGTCCGCGACGCCTTGATGCAGTTGGTGCATGAGGGCTATCTCGTCGGCACCACACGCGGCTTCACCCTGCCCACGCTTACCGCGACGGATGTCGCCGACATCTTCGAGGTCCGCCGCCTGCTTGAGCCACGGGCCGCCGCGCACGCGGCACGGACACTTGACGCCGCTGGCCTCAAGACCCTGGCAGCCGCGCTTCGGGAGGCCGAGGCTGCGGCCGCCGCCGGCGATGCCGACCGCTTTTTCCAGGCCAATTCGGCATTCAGAAATTGTTGGCTCGGCGCCGTCGAGAACGAGCGCCTTTCCCAAACGATTGCAAGGTTCGCCGACCATGTGCTCGTCGTCCGCTTAAGGACGCTGTCGCACCAGCCGACGCAGGCCGTTATCGTTGCCGGCATGCGCGCAATCTATGAGGCATTCGTCAAGCGCGACGCCGTCGCCGCTTACGACCGCATGACCCACTTCATTCAGAACGCCGAGGAGCGTTTCATGAAGCTTAGCCCACCGTTTCAAAACGCCAACGGTGAAGGTGAGGGCATGTCGCGGCGGGGGAAATCATGATCAGGAAGCAGCACCCTCTGAAAGGGCCGAACAGGTTCAAGCTCGGCGTCTTTTCAATGAACGCCGATGGCGGCCTGGCAATGACCACCGTCCCCGAGCGCTGGCGCGCCCGCTGGGAAGACAACCTCAACTCCGCCTGTATCGCCGATCGCGCCGGCCTCGAGTTTCTGCTGCCGATCGCCCGCTGGCGCGGCTTCGGCGGTCTGACGCATGTACGGGAATGGTCGTTCGAGACTTTCACCTGGGCGGCGGGCCTGGCTGTCGCCACCGAGAACATCGGCCTGTTCATGACGGTGCATGTGCCGCTGGTTCATCCGCTGCAGGCTGCAAAAGCGCTGGCGACGGTCGACCACATCTCCAATGGGCGGGCCGGCTTGAACATTGTCTGCGGCTGGAACCCCGACGAGTTCGCCATGTTCGGGCAGACGGTCGGCGATCGAACCTACGATCAAGCCGAGGAATGGATCAACATCATCATGCGTGCCTATCAATCGAGGGAGCCGTTCGATTTCGGCGGCGAGTTCTATGATCTGAAGGGGGTCGTCAGCCGCCCACCAAGTCTGCAGGCGCCACGACCGGTGACCATGAACGCCGCCTTCGGCGCGCCAGGGCGCAACTATGCAGCGCGCCACTGCGACTATTTGTTTTCGACTTTTTCCGAAATCGCCGACGGCCGTGCGCATGTGGTCGACATCACCAACCGAGCGGCCGAAGTCGGGCGCGAAGTCGGCGTCTATACGGTCGGTCACGTCGTCTGCCGGGAGACCCAGCAGGAAGCCGAGGACTACTACCGGCATTACGCGCTGGAATGCGCGGACGAGGGTGCGGTCGACGAGCACATGCGCAAGAAGAAGGAATTCGCGAACTCGCACGACGCGAAGGCTTTCACCGAATATCGGCAAAGGTTCGCCGGTGGTGCCGGAACGTTCCCGCTCATCGGCACGCCGGAAAAGATCGTCGACGATCTCACTGAGATCATGGACCAGGGCTATTCCGGCGCCGCCCTCACATTCGTCAACTACACCTACGAATTGCCCTTCTTCTGCGACCGCGTGCTGCCGCTGATGCGCCAGGCCGGGCTTCGAGTAAATTGATGCCGGCGGCCGCCATTCCGACGCCGTGGGTGGATGGGCACGACGCCATCAATCCGCGCGCCTTCAAGCAGGCGATGCGGGCCGTGGCGGGCTCCGTCGCCATCCTCGCGTCGGAGCATGACGAGATCGGCTTTTGCGGCATCACGGCGACGGCCCTCTGTTCGTTCAGCGCCGAGCCGCCGTCGCTGCTGGCCTGCGTCAACCGCGGCAGCACCTTTGCCTCGGCCATCCGCGAAGGATTGCCGTTTTCGGTCAATCTTCCCGCCGGCGACCAGGAGAACGCTGTCCGTGCCTTTGGCGGCATGACCAAAGCCAAGGGCGCCGCGCGGTTCTCGTCCGGATCATGGGTGCGTGGCGAAACCGGCGCGCCTCTGCTTGTCGGGGCACGGGCAATATTCGAATGCCGGGTGGCCGAAATCATCGTGCGGGCATCGCACATGATCGTCATCGGCATCGTCTCGGGCGTTGCGCTGGACCGCGCTCATCGATCGCCGGTCTTCTACGCGCATGGGCGGTTCCTGACAGTAGGAGATGATGCCAACTAACCGCCGTTCACGTGGCGGCGCGGCGATTGCAATTTCAGATCGGCCCGATCATGGGCCGGATCATGGGCGAACTATCAGAGGGAGTACGGCAATGCGCATTTGGAAATCCCTTGTTCTGGCTGCACTCATGTCGGGTGTAGCGGGTATCGCCACGGCCGAAGAGGTCGTCCTCAACGCCGTGCATTTTACGCCGACGCAGAACGGCTACGCCCAGAGCTTCCTGAAGTTCGTTCAGAAGGTGAACGAAAAGGGCAAGGGCGTGGTCCAGATCAACGTGCGTGGCGGGCCGGAGGTCATTCCGCCGATCCAGCAGGGCGCGGCGCTCAGGAGCGGCCTGATCGACGTGATCGACACACCGGCAGGGCAGTTCCTCGAACTCGTGCCCGAAGGCGAGGTTTTCTCCGCATCGACGAAGACGCCGTGGGAGGTCCGCGACAATGGCGGCTGGGATTTCATCAGCGGGATTTTCGAGAAGAAGGCCAATGCCCATCTGCTGGCGCATGTCGACGCGGGCTCGGGCTTCAACGTCTTCACCGTCGACGAACCTAAGCTCAACGATGAAGGCAGCATCGAGTGGAGCAGTTTGAAGATCCGCTCGTCGCCGCTCTACCGCGATTTCCTTGAATCCTTGGGCGCAACGGTGATCGTGCAAGCGCCGGGAGACGTCTACACTTCGCTCGAGCGCGGCGTCGTCAATGCCAACGCCTATACCGTATTTGGCTATGCGTCCTTCGGCTGGGACAAATTCACAAAATACCGTGTCGACCCGCAGTTCTTCAAAACCGACGTGCTGATCTCGATCAACAAGGCGAAATGGGACACGCTGTCACCCGAGGCGCAGAAGCTGCTTGCCGACGCGGCCGTCGAATACGAGCGCGTGAGCTATGACGCCAATCTCGCCGAGTCCGAAAAGCAGGCACAGGCAATGATCGGCGGCGGGCAGAAGGTGATCAGCTTGACCGGCGCCGGCCGCGACAAATTCCTGGCGGCTGCCACGCAGGCAAGCTGGGCGAGAATGACCAAACGCGATCCCACCAACATCGATCAGTTGAAGAAATTCTTCCAGTAGCCCGAGCGGAGGGCGCTGGTGCGCCCTTCATCAAGGTGGACATGAGGGTCGTCGGAAATGGACGGATTGTTTGCAGCGATCGGGAAGCTGAGCCTTGCGTTGGCGGCGGCGGCAAAAGTGGTGCTTGGCCTGATCATCGTCGCGGTGGTTGCTGATGTGTGCGTCCGCAATCTCGGCCTGAGGCCGCTTGCCTGGGCGGTGTCCGCGACGGAATACGGCCTGCTCTACGCGGCATTCCTGCCGATGCCCTGGCTGGTCCACAGCAAGGGCCATGTCTTCGTCGAGTTCCTGCGCCAGGCGCTGCCGGTGCGGGCACGGGCGGTGCTTGAAAAGCTGGTCTATCTCGCCTGCATTGCCGTCAGCCTCTACCTCGGCAGCGTCGCTCTGTCTTCGCTGACAAGTGCCGTTGCGGGCGGCGAATACGAAACGCGCAGTTTCGATATGCCGAAATGGCTGGTCTTTCTGCCCATCATGCTCGCCTTCTATCTCTCGGCGCTGGAATGGCTCAGATATCTGCTCGGCCGTGACACGCTGTACACGCTCGATCCGCTGGAAATGGAAGGGCTCTGAGTAGTGGCCTGGCTGTTTCCATTCGCTGTGCTCGTTGGCACCATCCTTGTCTTGATGGGCCTTGGGCTGCCGGTCGCCTTCGCATTCTTCGTCACCAATGTGATCGGGCTGTACCTGTTCTTCGGCGGTTCGATCGGCGTGACGCAGATGGTCGCCAACTTCTCCGACGCTGTCTCGACCTATGCGCTTGCCCCGCTGCCGATGTTTCTCGTCATGGGCAGCCTGTTCTTCCGCTCCGGCCTCGGCGAGAAAGTCATCTATGCGCTCGACCTGTGCATCGGCAATCTGCGCGGACGCCTCGCCTATGTCGTCCTCGCCGCCGGCACGATCTTTTCCGCGCTGTCAGGTTCCAGCCTCGCCAATACCGGCATGATGGGCTCGCTGATGGTGCCCGAGATGCTGAAGCGAGGCTACAAGCCGCATATGGCCTACGGCCCGGTGCTTGGCGCCGGAAGCCTTGCCGTCATCATCCCGCCATCCTCGCTGGCCGTCTTGCTCGGCTCGCTTGCCCAGATCGACGTCGGCGCGCTGCTCATAGCGGGGGCTCTGCCTGGACTGCTGCTCGTTGTCATGTACGCGGCCCTGATCTTCGCGCAGACGAAGATCGATCCGGACGCCGCTCCGCACTATCCGGTACCCGCCGTTCCCGCGGCCGAGAAGGTGAGGGCGGTCGCCGTCAACATCATTCCGATGAGCGTCATCGTGTTCATGGTGGTCGGCACGATCATCCTTGGGATAGCGACGCCGACGGAATCGGCCGGACTCGGCTGTGCCGCCGTCTTCGCCTTGTTGTTTGTCTACCGACGGTTCAGCTGGTCGGTTGTCTGGAAGTCGCTGGACGATGCGATGAAGGTCACCGGCATGACCTTCCTGATCATCTCGGCTTCGACGACGTTCTCGCAGATATTCGCCTTCTCCGGCGCCTCCAACGGCTTTATCCAGTTCATCGTGGGCTACGATCTTGGACCGTATCCCATGCTGCTCATGATGGTGCTCATCATCCTGCTGCTCGGCATGTTCATGGATCAGGTCTCGATGATGCTGATCACGCTGCCGATCTTCCTGCCGATCGCCCAGCAATTCGGCTACGAGCCGGTATGGTTCGGGCTGATCCTGCTGCTCGCCTACGAGGTCGGCTTCACCACGCCGCCGTTTGGTCTGCTGCTGTTCATCATGATCGGCGTTGCGCCGAAAGGCACATCGCTCAAGACGGTTGCCATGGCTGCGGCGCCTTACATCGCGCTGACGCTTCTGCTGATCCTGCTGATTGTCCTCTTTCCGCAGATCGCTCTCTTTCTTCCGAATTTGATCTAGTCGAACTCGATCCAGCAGGTGTCCACATGCGCTTTGCCTATCTTGCTTTCTTCCATGATGACCGCGAGGCAAATTTGGCCATCGCCGGCGAAGATGTTGACGCCGTGCGGCGTGTGATTGCTTCAACACCGGGCCTTGCGCTTGCAAACATCTATCTACCCGAAGTGGCGACGGACATGTTCAACAACGATGGTCCACCGCCGGTCTTTGGCTTCCAGCTCTATTTCGACGAACTGGCGGACATGGAGGCGGCGCTGGCGCCGTCCGGCCATCTGCAGGCGCTTGCCGCACCTGGTATGCTGTCGAGCATCGCCGGTTCGAGGCCGACGCAACAGGCAATGTGCGTGCGTCCGTTTCCCGTCGACGACGCTGGCGTCAAGACGTCCGGGCTCCCCTGCAGCTATCTTGTCCACTATCCCGGGCCGGCCGAAGACATGAATGCCTGGCTCTACCACTATGTGACGCATCATCCGCAATTGATGCGGGGCTTCCCCGGCATTCGCCACATCGAGGTTCTGTCGCGACTGGATTGGTGCGGTTCGCTTCCCTGGCCGCGGATCGACCATATGCAGCGCAATCGGGTCATGTTCGACAGTCCCGCGGCATTGACGCACGCGCTGCAATCGCCGGCGCGGCTAGAGATGCGCGCCGACTACAAGACCTTCCCGCCGTTTTCAGGCGGCAGCCGGCATTTCCCGATGTCGACGGAAGCCATGCATCCTTTGGCGCGGGCCACATAGCGCACACAGGTTTTGCCGACGCCGAAAATTTCTGGAGATTTCATGTACGACTTTCGCAAGAAATGTGTCTCTCTCGATCGCCTCATCGGTACCTTCTGTGCCATCCCGCACCCTGTGGCGGTCGAAGTGGCCGCCGCCAGCGGGGTCGATTTCCTGTGCATCGACTGGGAGCATTCGCAGATCGGCCGCGAACGGCTCGAGGATCTGATCCGCGCCGCCGATGTCCACAGGATTCCCGCGATGGTGCGCGTTCCCGGCCACACGCCGGAGTGGATGGCGGCCGCGCTCGACGCCGGCGCGTCGGGTGTCCTGGTACCCCGCGTCTCCACGGCCGAGCAAGCGCGCATGGCGGTCATGGCCTGCCGGTACCCGCCGGTCGGCGCCCGCGGTGTCGGCCCGGGCCGCGCCGCCGGTTATGGCTACAGCATTCCGGACTACCTCAAATCGGCCAACGAGGTCCTGACGGTCGCCATCCAGGTCGAGACGGCCGAAGGGCTCGCCAACATCGACGACATCGTCCAGGTCGACGGCGTCGACGTGGTCTTCATTGGCCCCGGCGACCTGTCGGTCTCGATCGACGCCATGGGGCCGGCCGGCCAGGACAAGCTCAATGCCGCGATTATGAGGATCGCGGCCTCGGCGCGCACGGCCCGCAAGGCCGTCGGCATCTTTCGCCCTTCGGCGGATGATGTCGGCAAATGGTCGCGGCACGGCATCAGCTTCTACATGCTGGCCAGCGACACGATGTTTCTCGGGGCCGGCCTTGCCGCCGGCGTCGCCTCGGCGCGCAGCGCCTCATAGCAAGAGTTTGCCATGAAGATCATCAAGACCGACGGTGTGCTGTCAGTCGAGGAGGAGCAACTGCGCTACCTCGACGGCTTGAACGTCGAATTTGTCGAAAAGACGCTGCTCACGGAAGATGGCCTGATCGAACACTGCCGCGACGCCGACGCATTGATGGTATTGCGGGAGCCGATCACGGCTCGCGTTTTGGCGGAACTGAAGAGGCTCAAGGTCATCGGACGGTTCGGCGTAGGGCTCGACTCGATCGACGTCGCGGCCGCCAGCCGTGCCGGTGTTCAGGTAACTTATGTTCCGGACGCCAATCTGGTTGAAGTCAGCACCCACGCCATGGCCCTGATCCTGGCCTTGACGCGCAGGCTGAAACAGTTCGACAGCGCGGTGCGCGCCGGCCGCTGGGCTGCAATGACCGACGGCGCCGGCATCACGCGGCCCGACAGGCAGATCCTCGGCCTGATCGGCTTCGGCCAGATCGGGCGGCTGACTGCCGAGCGGGCGCGGGTCTTCGGCTACCACATCATCGCCTATGACCCACATATGCCGGCCGAGCGCATCGCGGCCGGTGGTGCCGAACCGGTCGGCTTCGACGAGCTGCTGGCCAGGGCCGACATCGTCTCGCTGCACGTTCCAGCGACACCGGAGACCAGAAATATCATATCGGCGGAAGCCCTGTCGCGGATGAAGGAAGGGGCGATACTCATCAACGTGGCCCGCGGCGGCCTGGTCGACGAGGTCGCATTGGCGGACGCGATCCGGCGCGGCCATCTGGCAGGCGCCGGCATCGACACGTTCGAGCGGGAGCCGCCTTCGCCCGACAATCCGCTGCTGGCGCTGGACACCGTCCTGGTCAGTCCACACGCGGCGCACTACTCGACCCAGTCTTACGCGGAGGTTCGCAACAAGGTGTTTGCCGATGTCGCATCGGTCCTGCGCGGCGGCAAGCCGGTATATCCGGTCAACCGGATATGACCAATTCCCGATGTCGGCACCACCTCTATCCGCCTGCTCCGCGGAACTTGGGTTCCTCGCCCCACGAAGTGGGGAGAGGTGGCCCGGCGAAGCCGGGACGGAGAGGGGTCTTCGCAGCGGCTGGGAATGTTCAGGGCTCCTGATGGACTTCCTCTAATACTCGCGCCCGTTCCTCACAGGTTCTGGCTTCGCGAATGTCGTCCCCCTCTCCGTCCCGGCTTCGCCGGGCCACCTCTCCCCCGCTCCGCGCTAGGGCGTATACACATCTTGCTGCGACGGATTGACTCGGTTGTGACGTGTCGGATTCCGCCGGCGTGTGCTGTATGATTCTTCTGTGACGTTCTGATTTGG
>NZ_JAMYOT010000056.1:0-21277 GCF_040320005.1 Mesorhizobium sp. M0816
ATGGACATGCACGAGCTGACCGCACCAAGGATGCCACGGATATAAAAGCTCGCGAACCTCCGTCCCGTGGGTGTACTGTCGTCGTGTTGTAGGAGGCTGATCGGCCGCATCGGTCATTGCCTGAATGGAATCGCCGTGCCAGGGGTTTTGCTTACGCAGATACCCTGCCTTAGAGTCCGTTTTGAAAATCAGGGACGGGCGTTTCTGCGGACAAGATTGCCGCCCATAGGGACGAGGATCATGCCGTGATAGACGTCGATGCGGCAAAGTCTCGGCGTCGAACTCCTCGGCCAGGGCCTTGGCCGAGATCGGCTTATATTTGTCGGCACGGCCGACTCGAGACGGCGGCCGACCTCTTCCGCTCCAGGGCTTGGGCGGCAGCGGGCTCTCGCCTGAGCGCCAGACGCTGAGTGTGGGCTGAACGCCGACAACATAGGTCAGGCCGAGCTCGGACAGGCCCGCGCGGAAACCGCTGTCGGCGCCACATCCGGCGTCGGCCAGAACCACGCCGGGCGCGACGCCTTCGGCCTTGGCCGTCCTGATCTGCTCGACAATCTGCGGCTTGGTCCGGAACGTGATCTCTGCCGGAATCTTGGCCGTCTTGCGTTGTTCCGGCTCCTCCGCCCAGCTCTGCGGGAAATACAATTGGCAGGCGATCGGAAGCGAGGCTGCGTCATTTGCGATCGATAGGCTAACCGCAATCTGACAGTTGTCCTGCTTGCCCATCGTCAACAATTGCCGGCGGGTCTCGCTATCCATAGCGCCGTGTCCGTGGCGTTCCATCGCTTCGACCAGGCTTGGCAAGAGCGGGTGTAGTCGCTTCCCGCAGATTCGATCCGATGCCTCCCAAACGACGACGAGAGCGGCGCGCACCTCAGCACCGTAACCCGCCGCCCCGGCCGAGGACCATTCTTCGCCGGCGCGCAGTCTCCTCACAGCAGTCGCATCGCATGCTTGCGATGAAAGCCAGTGAGGGCCACGAATTCGTCCAACATCCTCGCCTTTTCGGCCCGCCCGCCTAAAACATAGCGTCCACTGATCGCCGCCACCAATTCCGCTCGTGTCGCCATGCTCACCTTCCTCATCACAGCTCCCGAAGTTGTTGATTCGGGAGCAAATTAGATGAGGCAACAAGTATTTTAGGGAGCAGTTCAGGCGAGGCAATGCGAGGTCTCTCCCAGATCGCCGCGCATACTCGTCGTCTCCGACACCCACCAAGGCATCAAGGCGATCGTCACCAAGGTGCTGTGCGCGACGTTGCAGAGGTGCCGCGCGTCCACTTCATGAGGAACGTGCTCGCCCACGCCGGCAAGAGGCGGCCGATTCGTCGTCTCAGCCTTCATTCCCATCGCCTCCCGCAGAGACGCCCGAAGCCGCCAATGCCAGAACGAACTCTGATCCTGAGAGGCAACGAGTGAACTGCTTTTGCGCTGCTCTCGCCTATGACTGTTCCGGTGCAATCCGGAACCAGGGCTAAGCCCGCTTGGCGTCTATACTGAACACATAACCGATGCCCCGCGCGGTCTTTATTATTTGTGGTGCACGCGCATCCACTTCGATCTTTCGGCGCAAGCGCAGAACCTGAACATCGACGCTGCGATCGAAGATGTCCTCGTGAATGCGGGTGGCCCGTTGAAGGTATTCTCGGGACAATGGCTGATTGGCCGCCTCGAGAAAGGCAACCAGAAGAGTGTATTCTCCCTTTGTGAGCGGTACTGCCCTGCCCGAAGGGTGACGGAGCTGTCGAGTCCTCAAGCGGAGCTCCCATCCGCCGAATAACCATCTTCCCGATTCTGTCTTCGGCTGGTTTTGCAGGGAGGGGACCAAACGCCGTCTGACAAGGGCGTTGATGCGCATCGAAAGCTCCCGCATTGACAACGGCTTACTCAAATACTCGTCTGCACCGGCTTCTAGCCAGGCCAACATATCGTTCTCGCTGCGGTGGTTCCCAGTGACGACGATGGGTATGCTCCCGCCGTCGCGGAGATTGCGCATGATTTCGGCGCCAACACTGCAATCAAAACCCAAATTGGCGATGATAACGTCCGGCTCTCGCTTTTCGCGTAGTTCTAACGCCTTCGCGTGCGTATGTGCCACAGTGGTTGACATGTCGCACCTCTGCAGGTGCTGTTCCACTGTTTTGATAAATGCAAGATCATCGTCAACTATAAGGACGTTTACTGTCTTGCATGCTTCATTCATGCTTTTTTCTCCACTCGCGCCCACCTGGTCGGCGCTGGTTTGGCCGCAACCTTCCAACTGCAGTTCACTGCTTAGCTGGACGCATTTGGGTGCAGCAGCCGCCTCCAATTTGCACGGCCTTGGGATTGCGGCTGTAACCGAAGGAACTTGATTTCGTAGCGCTGCCGCTTAAGGCGTTGGGCAAGTGCCGTGGCCTTTTGGTGTTCGCGTTCGCTTCCGCTAAACGTCCCTCGAATCGGGTTGGAGTTTTCCGCGCCATTTCCGGACGGCGAGGGCGACGCGGTGACGGCTGACGATCCTCGGGTAATTGGCATCGGGCTGCGCCTGCCCTGTTCCAATGGCTTCAACGCGGAAGCGCCACTCGTCACCGTAGTCGTACAAGAAGGTCATTGCCGAGCCCACCTTCTGGAAGGCTGTGGTGACGCGCGTGCCCTTCACGCTGCGAGAGCCGCTCCCCTCTATGTCGGCGAAGAGTTCGAACCGCTGGGGCGAGTCGAACAGCTTTCCCGTCAGTTTTGAATAGAAGCCGTAGGCGTGGTCCATGTCGAAGCCAAAAGCCGCTACGATGGCTTCGGCCAGATCCGCTAGCGTGCTCGAACTTGACACCTCGATGTCCCGATAAAGCGTGCCCGAAGAGAGGCTCGGAAGATCAAGGTCGCGGGCTCAGTCATGGCGAATTTCAGGCGCTGACAGTTTGAAGGATGATTTTGAAGGGGTTCGTGCCCGGCGCGAACGAGCCGTGTCGACGACGGTTCGAATGTCGGCTTCGCCCTTTGCGGCCCACATGGCGCGATAGCCGTTAGTGATCTTCCGTTGAACGACGGCTGGTCTCAGCGCGTGTTCGCAGGCGTTGTTCGTCGCGTCGACCATTCCTGGCCATTGGGCAAAGGTCAAAAGTTGATCGCGAGCTCGCCTGAACTTGTTTTGGATATCGCGGGCCAGATCGCACGATGTTGTGGTGGCGAGGATAGCCGAGTTCGTCGAGGACGACGAAGTCGAGTCGAGTGAGGTGGTCAGCGATGCGTCCCTGCTTGCCGTTTCGGTGCTCCGTCTCGAGCCGGTTGACGAGATCGACGAGGTTGAAGAAGCGGCCGCGTGAACCGTTGCGGATCAGGGCGCGCGCGATGGCGATCGCCAGATGCGACTTGCCGGTTCCGGTGCCGCCGATGAGCACGGCATTGCGCTGGTCGGCGACGAAGGTGCCGTTGGCGAGCTCGCGGACGAGGGCCTCCTTGACCGGCGTGTCGGTGAAGTCGAAGTCCTCGATCTCCTTGGCGAGCGGCAGCTTGGCGACGGTCAGCTGGTATTTGATGGAGCGCGCCTGCTTCTCGGCAATCTCCGCCGACAGGAGATCGCCGACGATCCTCGGCGGCTCGTGCTGACGCTTGATCCCGGTGGCCATGATCTCGTCATAGGCGCCGCGCATGCCGTAGAGCTTCAAGGTGCCCATCAGTTCGAGAACCTGAGTCCTTTCCATCAGCTTGCCCTCCTGAGGCTGTCGTAACGGGCGCAGTCGGCCTGCGGCTCATGCTTCAGGCGTAGCGCATCCGGAGTGAGCACGGTCACCGCCGGCGCCGGATCGCGGCGGCGGGCCAGGATGTTGAGGATGACGGCCGACGAGCAGACGTTCTGGTCGAGCGCCTCCTGACAGGCCGTCTCGACGGCCTCGATCCCGTCGGAGACCACGGCAGCCAGGATGGCGACCATCTGCCGGTCGCCGTCGTCGGCGTCCTTCAGTTTGCGGCGGACCTGCTCCGTGGCCGACGGCAGAACCCAATCCCGGAACGGTGCGCCGTTGCGTAGCGCTCCGGGCTTTCGGGAGAGGACCGGGACGTAGTGCCAGGGATCATAAACCGTCTCGCCGCGTCCGAAGGAGCGGGCGTGCTCGCCGACAATGAGGCCGTCCTGGCGGATGACGATGCGGTCGGCATAGGCCTGGATCTCGACCGGCCGTCCGACTGCCGTCGACAGCACCGAGTATTTGTTGTTGTCGAAGCGCACCGTGCAGGTCTTCGACGAGATGAATGATCCGGCCGTTGGCGCGCTCTTCGCTGTTCTCGCAGCGAAGCCGACGGCCTTGAGCAAAAGCTCGTGCGAGATGTTGTCAAACAGGCCCTTGATATCAAACTCTAAAACCCAGTCGTACTTCCAGCACCGCTTGCGCGTGCGCTCATCTTTCGGATGCCTACCTGCCCCGGATCATGTCCGCGGCTTTTGACCCAACGCTAACCACCATGGCTCTTCTACCACAGCAGCTTGGGCTGGTTTGAGACCCGCTCCTGAAAGCCGATCCCGAGGGGCCTACCCTCATCTTTCACGCAGCTTCTCAGCATGTTGTCAGTTCATCTTCGAACCTCCTTCTGCTTGCTGCAGCACACTATGGACGCGCACTAGCCTAGTGTCCGTCCATAAACAGTAACTTTTCGAAGAATTCATTGTACCTCCCATGTAGATTCGAGGTATTTCTGACTGCTTTGGTGGTTCTATCTGCACGAGGCGTTAGAGGAGAAGTAGAGGTCTCGCGGTCCGCTGGTTGGCCCATCGTGAACCGCCCGGCTGGGCGCCGGGTAGGCTTTTGCGAAGTCGGCGGCGGGTCAGTTCGACTTGAGGCGGGCGAAGAGGGCGAGATTGTAGGCCACCACCGAGGACCAGACATAGGTCTTGAAGTGGTCGAGCCCGCGCCAGGTGCAGCGGTCCAGGCCAAAAGCGCGCTTCAAACATGAGACGCCGGCCTCGATGCCGGCACGGAAGTTGCGCAGCTTGCGATACACCCAGCGGCTCTTGACCATGTCCTCGATCTTGATGCCGCACTTTTTGTGGAAGGCCATGTCCTTCACGCCCCAAGCCTTGGCCTGGATCAGATTGGCGCGGCTGGCATAGCCGCCATCGGCGGCCGCCTGACGTGGCGGCTCGCCATATCGGTCGATGTGGCGCTGAAGCATCGGCAGCAACCGCTCGCTGTCGGCCGGATTGCCGGCTTCGACGATGAGGTCGAGAACCATGCCGCTCCTGCCGGTGGTCAGGTTGAGCTTATATGAGGAAGGTAAAGACGGAACGGGTGTGTCAGGGCAACATTTCTTCACCTTCTCGATGTGTTGGGGAATCCATGGTCTGAGCCCGATGGCATGACGCGGCCCGTTTATCCGAGCCCAATCCAACTTATATACGGTCGCTGCTCGAAACAGCGGCACCAACATCCCGCTTGCGGCGGGTACGGGCTCAGGAGGACGGGACCATTCTTGTGGCGGGGCATTTCAGGCCATCCCAACCTTCGGTTCGTCCACCTGGATCCGCCAGGACTGATCAGGCCCTGGAAGAAGTGCTTAGTTCACATTCCATGGGTGAGCGGCAATCGGCATCAGGCGCTCTTCATGACCGCCCCCTCGATGACGACGCCGGCGTTGACGTATTTCCACAGCGCCACGAGTAGCTTGCGGGCGAGCGCCACAATCGTCGCCTTCTTGAGGCGCCCGCCGTTCTGCTTCACCCGCTCCTTGAACCACAAGGAGAGCGCCGATTGCGATTGATGGCGCAGCCATAGCCACGCGAGCTGGATCAGCGTAGTTCGCAGCCTTGGATTGCCGGATTTCGAAACGCCCTGGTCGTGTGAGACGGAGCCGCTTTGCCAGGGGGTCGCCCGGCAGGCCGGCGTAGGCGGCCAGCTGTCGTCGGTTGTCGTAGTGCCGCGACAGGCCCTCCGTCCACAGCACGGCGGCAAACTCCTGCCCGATGCCCTTCAGGTCGAGCAGCATGGCCGGGGCTGGCGAGGCACTCTGCTCGGTCGCAAGCATGGCGTCGCGCTCGGCCTCGACCGCCTTGATCTGTTCCATCAGCAGCTCCAGCCGTTCGAGTTCGCGATCAATCTGCTGCTTCAGATGGTCCGGCAGCGGATGCCCGTCGCCGGTCTTCAGCGCCTCAAGGCACCTGCGCCGATCGCGCCGCAACGGCTCGTAGCCGGAGACACCCTGTGCAAACAGCAGGCCTTTGATGCGGTTGACATGGCGGGTCCGCTCGTTCGTCAAGGCCTTGCGCTCACGCGAGAGGCGGCGGCGGTCCTCTTCCTCGGGGGTGGGCACCCGCAGCATGGCGCAGACGCGCGGCTCGCCCCTCTTATAGGCGAGCAGCGCGCGCACCAGCGCCTCGCCGTCGATCTTGTCGGTCTTTGCCTGACGCCGCCGGCGTGAGGTGGCAATCGAGGCCGGATCGACGACGTGGCTTTCGATTCCTTCGGCCTGCAGCACCCCGTGGATCCAAAAGCCGTCGAGCCCTGCTTCTTGGACGACTATGATCGGAAAGCATTTCCCGGTCCGCGCCTCGGCCTTCCGGTTGAGCTCGGCAAACCGCGCCAGCATGCCGACCACGTCGCCGGCCGCCACTGCGTGTTTCGACATCTTCTCGCCAGCGCCCGGCGACAGCGAGGTGATCAGCCATTTCGAGCGGCTGAGTTCCAACGAGACGAAAATTGCGCCAAGATCAGTGCGGATGGCGGTCAACGCATCGGGTCGGTGTGCTGCAACGGGCATGCTCGGCCTCCAAGGTAGGGTGTCTAGGGTTTAGCAACCTCACCTTTGCCACAGCGCAGGTCGCTATCCACCCTCCTCATAGGATCTTGTGGCCATAATGGACATCGCGGCCGCCCTTGACGATGATGTCGGCATGCGGTTCGAACAGGCTGACCAGCTTCTCGGCGGCCGGCACCGCCTCGCCGGCCAGCACCCGCCGCTCGGTCTGGGCGATGATCTGCTCGATCAGCGGTCGATAGTGGCGCAGTTGCTCCTGCCAGACAATAATGTCCAGATCAGCCGCCGGGGTCAGCCGCTCCGCCGCCTGTCGGAGATAGCCCAGCGTCGTGCGGGTGATGCCGAGCAATTCGCGATAGAGTTGAACCCGTTTCGGGCGGCCGCAGGTGTATTGGATCGCCCGCACCCGCTTCTTGGCCGCGCGGCAGTGATCGTGCCAGGAAAGCGCGCCGCTGCCCAATTTATCCGCCTGCCGCAGCAGGCGAACCATCACCCGTACGGCGTCCCACAACAGGCTGCTGTTGCTCGGCTCGTGGATGAGGGCTGCGGTGACGGTGCTGTCCACACGTATCACCCTGCCGCTTTCCAGCTTCTCGTGGTGGGCGCTCGAAAGCAGCACCTCGTTGATGTCTTCCCAGGTCGAGGCCCGGATCGCGCTGATCGTCTTGTGCAGGACCGACTTCTTCGGGCTCCATCCCCATGGCAGCCGGGCAAACGCCCGGAACGAGGCGGAGTCCTCCAGGTGGAAAGCCAGTTCCTGGTAGCTGAGCTGGCGATGCTGCTTGAGCAGCGCGCAGCGCAGCACCGCCTCCGCCGGCAGGCCCTCGCGGCCGGTCTCGTTGACCCCGTGCCGGCGCAGGTCGGCGGCCACCAGCCCGGTCAGGTGACGCTGCTCGTCCAGCCAATCGGACATGCCCTTCAGCTCACGGCCGATCTCGTGTCCGGCGAAAAGATCGAATACACTGACTTGGACGGTGCGTTCTTGGCGCATTGTCGGCTCCGGGGGTGGCAGAAAACGCCTTGGAATCAGTGGTATGATGCCAAAGTGTATCTGAAACCGCCGGAGCTTTCCTGCGGAAAACTCCGATTCCTCAAGCAATTTCAATAGTTTGCCGTTTATGGACGGACACTAGCCTAGTCTGCGAAGGCAGGTTTGATTTCCAGCACACCGCGCTTACCGTTGCGGCGGCCGACCTGAATGACCAAATCGATCGTCTTTTTCGCATATTTGATTATCTCGCCATGTGACATCTGCACACCAGAGCGCATCACCATGAGCGCCAGTCTGTCGAAAGCAAGTTCAGGGCTATCGGCGTGTATAGTTGTTATCGCGCCGGGGTGGCCGGTATTAATCGCCTCAAGAAAGTCATAAGCCTCAATGCCGCGGATTTCACCGAGAATGATCCGGTCGGGACGCATTCGCAAACAGCTCTCCAGAAGTTTCGATGGGCTGCGAGCGGATTCCCCCTTACGGTCGGCGATTAGTCCAACTTGGTTCTTGTGGGCTGGATGAAGCTCCTGCGCATCCTCTATGGTGATGATCCGCTCGGCGGGGTTTGCCATCGCCAGTAGAGCGCGCGCCACCGTAGTCTTGCCAGACGACGTTCCGCCCGAAATCAGAACATTGAATTTTTCGTCAACGGCCTGTCGGAACACACTCTTCAGGTCGCCAGCCTTGGCCGCATCGGCGATTACCCGATGGCGTTCGTGCCGAATAGCATCCACCATGATCTGTCGTCCGTCGACGTAGTCGATATCTGCGCTTTCCGAAGTCCGCGCCAGATATTTTCGAATCGACAGCGATACGCCTTGTTCGATTGCCGGTTCGACGACCACCTGCACGCGCTGCGGGTTCCCCCAAACCATAACGCGGCCTGACACAATCGGATGGAGTGCACCAAGCGTGTTGCGGGTCTCTCCGGCTAACTGTGCTCCAAGCCGCTTAATGGCCTGGGGCGGCAAGGTCACGCCGATCTCACGCATGTATACCGAATCGGCATCCTCAACAAAGATGGAGCCATTAGGATTGATCGCCAACTCATTGATACTACCATCTACTAGATGGTCTTTGAGGGGGCTCAAGTACTGTTCCACGTATGAGATGCTACTTTTAAACTGGTGATCATTCATCGAATAATGAGATCTCGATTGACAAAGACGCGAATTTCCTCGCCCTGCGGGACACGAAGGATGGGAGGTAGGGAGAGGTATTTGTTCAAGATACCCTCACCTTGGTCGCTGAGTGTTCTGGCAACATTAGACGTGACTTGGCCATCCCGATTGGTGTCACCCATTCCCCCACCGTCAACAGTGATCGTCGCACCACCATCTCTTGAGGATTTGCTGCTGCCTGTCATAGTGGGAATGATAGAAGGTAATGCGCTGATGGTGCTGATGAGGACAGCCGCACCTATCTTCTTGGCGTAGCGGTTATCCACGTTTCCTTCGGTGCCGGCGCGACCAAGCAGGTCCGTACCTGTGGAGCCGAGCGCGATCGACTTGCCATCGGGAGTGAGGGCACGATCCCATCCGATCAACACGCGCTCTTGCTCAATATCGTCTCTGTTCCCGAAGGTGCCAACCAATCTTGTCCCTGCCGGCAGCAGAATGCGAGATCCGTCGAAGGAGAATACCGGTTCGATAACATGCGCGCGAATATTTCCCGGCAGTTCCGTATTGATAGCGGTTTCAAGTACCGCGGAGATCATCGTGCCCTGGGCGACCACACGCGACGGATCAGGGAGAGTGCGAGACACAGAGGTTGCTGCTTCGGAGGCGGTACCAGCTGCAAGAGACCGGTCGTTCGCACCCCGATCTTGGGGAAGTTGTGGGACACCATCGACTGACGGGAAGCGCGCCCTGGACTCATCCATGACAACACCATTCGATTCCCTTTGCTTGATGTCGATCTCTTGGAATTGTCGATGACTTTCAGCGTTGAGCTTAGCAGCCTCATCGGAGCGTTTGCGCTCTTTTTCCAATCGCAAGGCTTCCTCCCGCAAACGTGCATTTTCCACCTCTACCTTATCCCGCTCCCGCCGAAGACTCTGCACCATTTGCTTGCTAAAGCGTTCAAGCAATTCTTGGACGTCGGCGACTGACATCTTAGACTGGTTCTCGTCGCTGACTACTTGGTCGATTTTATTTCTTAGTTCATCGAATCTCTTGTCTATCTCGTCAATCTTTGGCTCGATCGCTTTTGGTTGCGCCTCAGGAACAGAAAAATCAAGTCTTGAGCTGTCCTTGGTAATGCGATCAACTTCCAGATCAACCTGCGACGTCTTCTGCTCATCGTCATCGTGCAATCCGAGAATCGCCCCCATTTGCATCGGGCCGAGCGCCGTCCCGAACGCTATGGCGCCGGCGAGCAGCGCGGCGGCAACAAAGAGCTCACGGCCTCTGCCGCGCTTAAATTTACCCGTTTGCCGGGCTCGGCGTCTTTTAAGCAGTTTTTCTCGTTCAGGATCGACAGGCGCGTCCGCCGCTGTCTCTGCTCCGCTGGGATCCTGTCGATGGCCGATGTCAGGCGAGTTATCTGTCATGTCTCAACCCTCTCCACCGTGGTTTTGCCGAGTGCACAGCGCTTGCTTTGCCCACGCAGACAGTGTCATCGCCGATTCTCATCATCCAGTAGTCGCTGGTTCCGTCGACGATGATGCGATCGCCTTGACTGCGCGAATTGACCAGCATTTCCTCGCGGTCATGACCAACCTTAAAAATTGCCGGTTGGGGGGCGCCCTTGGGCAGGACGAAAGTCGTCTGCAATGTATTGTCTGTCACGGTCAGCGGGCGAAACCGCGCATCACCCGAAACCATGTAGCCGTGATTTGCTGGAGCGACTGCGGCACGGCTATTGCCCAATGTCTTGAGCTCATGAGGATAGGTGAAGACGGTTCGGAATGCCTGGTCGGCGCCTGCCGCCATCCCTGCGCTTATCTGACCGACCGAACGTATCTCAAACGTATAGACGCGCTGGTCAGTATAGACTGTCATATTCGTGAGCGCTTTTTCGATAATAGGCTTCAGGCTGATCACATTGCCTCTCTTCAGTTTGATCACTTCCCAGGATGCGCTATCTCCGATGAGAATGGACTCGACATTCTCCCCTTCAGCGAACTGAAGAGCTGTGACTGATTTCAAGTAAAGATTAAGCTTGTACACGTTATTCTCGTCATACACGTAGCGTTTTATCCGTACATCTGATGAAAAACCGACAGCCGACTGCTCCGCCATTGCCAACTTTACTGATACCACAGCAAATATCAAGGACACGTATATAAGTTTAAACATTATCTTTGTCTTTGTGTTAATATATCAGCCGGCCGTTTCCGCATCGATCCGATAGAACAAGACGTTGAACCCAAGCGGATTTTTCCACACCGCCTCCAAGGTAGCCCTTTGTCGAGGCTTGAATTGATAGCCGATTGTGGCGACGAAACTGCGCTCAACTGCGTCACGCCCCTTTTCTTCACGGTATTTGGTAATGCGCACACGCGCGAGATCCGCTGGGTTGCGCCCCCTCGGGGTTAGAGAGACAGATTTGACCACAACACGCACGCGAACGTCCTTGCCGTAGAGTGTGGGCGGATATTGCTCTGACTCCGAACGCCAGGTTTGCGCTAGGGTTTGCGCGGCACTGTCGGATGAGCGCGCCATGACGTCAGGAATTCGGGTGCTGTTGTCGGCTGGATCGTAGGTTTCCCGGTCGACGACATAGGAAACGAGTTCCGCCTGAAGGACAGCCTCCTGCTCTTGGAGCGAGGTGGGCTGCACCTCGACGATCTTTTCAGCCTCGCCGGTGGTCTTGTCTACCATCACTACATAGGGCTTGGTTTGTTTGAGCGGCAGTATGACTATTAGAGCCACCAGGGACAAAAGACTGGCGGCAGTGGCACCGACCGCGATCTTTGCCCAGTTATTGCGCTGTTCGCGTAGGCTAAAAAAAACCTCGTCTTCAAATGTGTGCTGTATTGCTTGTTCTGACACACGTCTCTCCTATTCGGTTGCGTTACCGATTCCGTTGCGGGTCAGCGGTCTTGTTCGGGAGATACGGTTCGGTTGCCGTATTGAGCGAGAGGATGAATCGGAAGAGCCATCGGAGGATCTCTCGTAACATTCGATTTCGATGACGACAGGCCGCTCATGCGACGAGCAAGGCGCTCATCGCGACGCTGCTGCCGGATATAGGCGCTTTGGCGCATTGCACTGATCGCCGACCATGCTGCCGACGCCGGCGAGGCTCCAGCTTCACGTGCGGCGCTTGCCACACTTACGCCGTCTCGCAATCGTTGGCTGCCGCCGTGCACTCTCATTGCAGCACTCTTGGCCATGGAAGTTGCGGCAAAGACCGCACCGGCGCCTACAGCCGCGACCGATACAGAGGCCAGGGAACTTGCCATGGTCGGGATCATGAACAGGAGAACCGTCGCCGCCATCAGGATAAAAATGAACCCGAAATCATTACCGCGGGATCCATAGACTTCAGCGGCGATATACAGCACAATAGCCATAAGGGTCGCGGTCAGCAGCGGGACGACCACGAAGCCAATCGTGAAGCGGGTCCAACTCTCGAAATACTGACTCGTTTGAGGCATCATCAGCATGATGATAGCCAGAGGCGCCAGGCTGATCGACACGGCGAACCCAATTTTGGCAATCATTACAATAATCGCGCACGCGGCGGTAAAGAAACCGCCAACGATCAGGAACAAGACGCCAATAAAAACGTTCCGAAGTGACTTGCCAACGTTCCAGATCGAAACATTGTTTATGTATTTACCAGATAGGTGAAGGACCGCATGGGCGAACTCATCCATCGCTGAATATGTGTCCGATATCCGCTCAGGATCGAGAAAAGCGGGATCAACGTCCTTGATTGGCATTTTTGCCGCATGCATCATAATGCTTGCGTAACTATTTGGCACATCAATAAGCATTGAATAAATACCTTCAAAGTTCACCCACATTGTTGCAAATGAATATATTAGTATATACCGCAGAGCCCAATGTAGGTACATCGAGTAATTTATAGTTCTGAATTGAATTATGTGATTTACCGCGATAAGCAACAATGAGACTAACGCCATGGCGCCGAGCAAGTCTCTAATCGGCTCAGCAACACCCTGAAAAACTACTTGCGCATAGTCGACAAGCGTCTTGTCGAGTGTACGAGTAATGTTTGAAATCACTCCCACAGCGTATCACCTGTTAAAATCGAGAAGATCGCGGATGGCGGCCGGCTCGGCGGAGTCGGCACCTAGTGCCATGAAGTACGATCCTGCCAGCGATGCGATCGCCGCTTGGGTCCGCAGTGTTTCATTGAGTTGCTGCGCGATTTCGACCATCACGCGTGTGTTGATGTCAACGCTGCTTTTTAAGTCGCTGCTGGCTTCGAGCGCGGCGATATAGCCATTGATCCTGCCCATGCTGGCGTTGGCACGCTTGTAGGATTCCTCCGCAGTAGAGGCAACGACTGCGCCCTGAGCCGATCCATTAGCGATGATGAGCTTACTGAGGCGTTGATCGTTGTGCAGCGCAAATGCCTGATCCAAGCGATAGCGAGCTCGAAATTCGGTAAGGGCCGCCTGAATGCCCCCGGGGCCACTTCCGCGGCCATTCAAAGCATCGTCAACCATTTCCCGCAAACCCGGCCCTCCTTCACGGGCCGCGACGTCAGCCTTGCCATTGTTCACCGGGAAGTGCTTCGGGCCTGAAATGGAAGCAAGCTGCGCTTGGCCCAGGTCTCGGCTCTCAATTAGCAGATGCTCTGCTGTCCGCGCGGATGCTACAAGCTGGTTCATACCACCGCCTAACAGCCGGCAAATTTCTACCACGTACGTCAGCAACTCGACAGCGTTCTTGTCGAAGGTTACCTGGGCGCCATCCGGAGCGCGGGAGAGCGCTCCAATAGAAGGCAGGGGAGCAGGCGTGATCTGGCTTTCCTGGGCCCTGGCCTCCCGCACGAGCGAGCCCGCGGCTGCAAGCAAAATACCAGACACAATGACAGACTGGAAAGCTCTCATGACACGACTCCTTCGGCTTGGAGCTCAAGTGTTTCCCAGGCACAGACACAATTGTTCTTGCGCACTGCGGGAACGGCTTGGCAGCCAATAAGGGGGGCGAGGATCATTGTGAGAAAAATAAGAGGGATCTTCATTGCAGCATTTCCATTTGAAAGTTTGGCCTATCACGCCATCCTGCGTGCGCTTTCCCCCCTCGCCCACCCCCCAAGATCTCGACACCCTTACCGATCGCTCCGAGCGCGAAATCAAGAACCACGCTGTCGCCGCCCGATTTCAACAGCACCAAGTGGTTGTCCACGTTGCTTATCCGAAGGAAAGCGCTTTCCGTTGGCGTCAGATTGAGCGGCGCGAGTTCGGCTTCAGTGTTGTAGGAACTTGGGTATACGAGACGCGTGACGGCGCTCTCCAGTATGGCATCGCCCGCAGCGCTGTTGGCCACGTGGGACACACGTTGAGTCAGGAGAACGACCGCAACATTTTTCTTGCGCATCGTTAGCATCCAATCCTTCAGCCGCAGTTGAAAATATGAGTCGTCGAGCAGCTTCCAGGCTTCATCAAGAACCAGTAATGTTGGAGCGTCGTCTTCTACGAGCCGTTCCACGCGTCGAAAGACATAGCTCAGCCACGCGGTGCGGATGGTGTCGTTGTCGAAAATTTCCGTGAGGTCAAAAGCAGTGATCCGACTATCGAAAGCGAGCGGATCGATACTCTTACCCCCAAACAGCCAGCCGAATTGACCGGTCTCGTCCCAGCGGCCAAGTCGGTTATAAAGGTCACCATCATCGTCAGTCGCACGCAGCTGGCTGCGGAACTGCGCGAAATTCTGTAGGCAGAGGTCAGCCGTTGCGTTTGCCTGAGCGGCATCATGGAGCGCTTGAAGTTGCAACGGATTTAGCCGTCCGCCCTCGTTGTCAGCCAATGCGGAAAGCCAATCGGACAACCAGGCCGCACCGCGGCTATCTGCCTCGGCTCGCATAGGGTTGAAGCCCGTTTCCTGCCCCATACGCACGGAGGAGTAGGTTCCGCCCATGGCACGGACCGCCATCTCGAAACCATTGTCCTTGTCAAAGACTATGATCCGAGCGCCAAGCCGATGGGCCTGACTGAGCAGAAAAGCAGTACCAAGCGTCTTGCCAGACCCGGTTTGGCCAAGCACAAGCGTATGGCCGACCGTGCGCTGACCTGGCTTGCCCGGCAAATGGAAGCTGAAGCGGAACGTCTCGCCGCGTGCTGTGGGCAATATTGTTACGCAGTCGCCCCAAGGACATAGCTCCGGTGGATTGCCTTTCGGCAAGCCATGCATGGCGCAAAGTTCTGCAAAATTCTGGGAGGAGATCATTTCCGCTCGTGTGCGATAGCTGAAATTACCCGGATGTTGAGCGAAATAAACGGCGCGGGCAGAGAAATTCTCGCGAACAATTGCAGAACCCGCGTCTTGCATGGCGCGCGTGACGTAAGCCATGGCTGCCTCAAGCTCCTCATGAGTCTCGCAAAATACGGCGATGCTGCAATGGTGGTCGCCAAAGGCGACGCGGCCGGATGCAATATCGTCCTCGGCCTCTTCCAGTTGCGCCATCAAAGAGATAGCCGCATCCTCCGCCGCCTTCATCCGCTTGCGCACACGAGCGATTTTAGCTTGGGCGGCAATATTGTCGATCGGCGTGAAGCTGTGCGAAACCACGGTATCGTAAGGCAGGCTAAGCCTGTCGAAGATGCCGGGATAAGTTTCGGTAGGGTAGTCCTTTACCGATATGATGGTTCCATAGCGTTTGAGCCCTGGGTTGGGGTTGTCGCATTCGAAGACCTTGCCTCGGAACGTGACCGTCGAACTCGCCAAGAGGTCAGCGACGGGGACGAACTTCTCGCCAGCAATGAGTCGCCCACTTGATCCGTCAATCGCGGTACGCAACAAACCAAGCCACTCACCATCCGAGACGGTTAGCCGACGAGGCTTTGCCAAACTTACATTAACCATGCAGGTGTTAATCATCTGATCGAGGCGAACTGCGCGCGCAGTGACCTCTTCGCGACTGTAAACATCCTTGTTGCCAAACATATTGAGTAGTTGGGCCAGCCTCTTCGGCGGTCGGATCACAATAGTGACCATCGTAACGCGATCGCGCAGCCCAATAGTCTCAAGGTAATTTCGCCAGCGCTGATCAATCTCCTCGTTGAAAGGATCTCCTTTGATCGGCCGCATCGTGGGTCGAGTTTCAGCAGAGATGCGATGAACATAATATCCAACGTCACCGCGTTGCTGTGCAATGAAGCGTGAGAATGCGTTACTCAACTCCATCGTATCCCGGCTATCGATCGTGTCAGCATTGACCCCTTCGGCAGCAAAAGCGGCCATTAGATCGCCATCGCGTAACATGAGGGTGCCATCGTCCACAATGCTGACATATGGCAGATTGACTGCAAGTTGTTCGCGTTCGTGAGCGGATCGCTGCATCGCCCAATTGGCAAGTGACTTAAGCATGATATACTAGGCCTTCGCCCTTCAACAGTGCCGGACTCATGCGCGTGCTTTGCACGGTTGCGATGAAAACGTCGATGATCTTTGGATCATAGGCGGCTAGGGTACGCAAAGCGGCGTAGCCAACACTTCCCACGATCATCAGATAGATGAACGATTTGGTGATAATGAAGCCGAGCATTACGACGCCTATGAGGACAACCAGATACATGACCGGCAGTCCCGCAAAGGCGACTTCGCGCGTCAAGCCTATGAAAAGCGTTGTACGTTGAATGGTCAGTACTCCTCTGAAAGGCTCGCGAGGTAATTTGCGGTCTTAGATAAAGACGGCATCCGCGCCGAACCGAATTAGTGTGCCGCTAGGCCCTGGACGAAACTTGCACCGCCAAACACGATTGCAATGCCCATGATGATTGAGACTGCGAAGGTCCAGTCCATGCGACCGGTCATAAAAGAGAAGCCAACGGCGATGACGGCCAAGGCAGAGATTGAAACGCCGATTGGCCCGGTTATCGCTTCCACAATTGTCTGAAGGAATGTTGTCACACCATTGAAATCCTGAGCAGCACTCGGGCTAACAAAAATAACCGTCAATAAAGCTGCCGCAGACGCTGCGGGCAAACTCCGCCAAACGCTCTTGGTTAGACTTTTAAGTTTTCCGGCAGACATTTCTATGAACTCATTTCTTCTACACTTTGGCATTGGCATTCTATTATTCCTTTCCGCGGATTTGTATTTCCTACTTCGCTATACAGAAACCTTTAATGATGCACTTTGGGCGCTCTTGGAATTCTCCTAAAACGCGATCTTGGTTTGTGCTTTGATCCTTTTTGATATCTTTTTTTGCCTTTAACGGGCTAACGACCGAGCTCTTTCTGGCCGGAGTAGGCGGCTGCAAGACAGTCTGAAAAATGCGTTGCGCCGCGGCATTGTCGCCGGGGCCCTCATCGGCATCTGTCACTAGGGAAAGCAGGTGGGGCGGCGCATCCTTGCCCGCTCTTGCGATTTGAACCGTGATATTGTGCGGCTCGACACTGACGGCGTGGAGGATGTCCGACACATATTGCCGGGTCTCCCGATAGGGCGGAATGCCGCCATGCTTGCGCACAGCTGCAGGCCCAGCGTTATAGGCAGCGAGGGCAAGTTCAGAGGAGCCGAACTCATCGAGCATTTCTGTCAAGTATGTGGCGGCGCCCCTGAGATTTTGCCGCGCCGAGAAAGGGTTCTTGACATCAAGATCCAACGCGGTACGCGGCATCAGCTGGCCCAGCCCGACAGCACCAGCCAACGAAACCGCGCGAGGGTTGAAGTTGCTCTCTCGCTGAATCATCGCAGTGAAGAGATCAACAAACATTGCTTGGCCCAAGCTTGATTTGCGTACGCCTGGCCTCCAGGCAAATTGCCGTCCAAAATCCGCGGCAAGCCAGTACATTTTGGTCTGGTCATAGGTGAGGTCTTTCGCCATGCTGCGCGCCTTGGGAAGAGAGAGCAAGCCGAGCCGCCTCGATAGAAGTCTTCGCGCGGGTTTGGTCGCACGTTCCGATGACATGGAGGGGGGATGAATGAAGGCGGCTTCAACAGCTTCATCGGTCGGTGCGCCTGTGAATTCCAGTACAGAATTTGTCTCGCTGGCGATTGCCGTGTCCGCAGTCAGCGACAGATCCTTCAGACTCCCGTAGGAGACCGGAGCCTCGCCCCGCTCGGCCGGGACAGCTTCGGGTTCAGCATCGAAATTGAACTGCGCCAAATGCGGCCTTTCGTGCGGCGCAGCGGGGCGGGTGGCGTCTCTTCTTACTTCGATGAGCTCTCCGTTGTGACTTTGCTCAAATATCTCAGCATTGGCGGCGACATCGCCTTGCCCAATTATGACAATGGCTTGCGCCGATACCCCGACCACCACCTTCGCGAGCAACTTTCTACCGTTCGACACTCTATGTGCAATGGAATACATTTGATATTCTTTAGCATGCTATATTGGTATTTGATTACGGTCAGAATGTAAGGACAGATGTGATTTTGGTGATTTTGTTATTCGTTGGTTTTTGTTTGCCATTCTTTTGCAGATGTGTCCAATATTAATAAGTTTCATTTGTAGTTTTGACTTATATTTCGTCGGTAGTATTTGGCGCCGGGTAGGCCAATAGTACATCGCGTGCCATACAGATCGGCAGTTTAAACAGCCCGTCGGCCGAGTTGCTCCTCGCGGTGGCATCGCGCGCAATGTATTCGCGCGCTAAGGTCTGGAACATACAAACAGTGATTTACCCGAGAGGGTGATCCGGATCGTTCCCGTGGGGACGATGGGCAAGGCGATCTCGTTGGCAGGCTAGATCCTGGATAGATTCTCCCAAGGTCTCTCAACAGATTTGAGACGCCTCGCTCTCCTGACCCCATCATGCGGCTGCCCGGCGCCGTGGCCTGCTGCCGGTTTCGTGGACACCGAGATAAGGTGTTTAACGGAACTGGAGAGTTGGAATGCAAAGAAGGAAGTTCAGCCGCGAGTTCAAGCTTGAGGCGGTGAGGTTGATCAAGGATCGGGGCGTTGCGGTGGCCCAGGCTGCCCGCGACCTCGATCTCCACGAGAATGTGCTGCGCAAATGGATACGTGATCTGTCGGCCGATCCGCAGCATGCGTTTCCCGGCCACGGCCAAATGAAGCCGGAGCAGCTCGAGATCGACAAGCTGCGACGCGAAGTGGCGAAGCTCAAGGCGGAGCGCGACATCCTAAAAAACTGTCACGGGCCATGGCCCGCCTGTGCGCGGTAGAAACAGGCCATGCTATTCTCGGATCTCGGAGGGTAGCGGCCGTCAGCTTATTGGAGGCACAGTCCCCGTTAAAAAACGTGGTCCATGGGTGCATGCGAACTTGAGAGTGGTGACGCCGTTCCTGCGGTGATCCCGATTAGGAAGATGAAGATTTAGCATAGCCCAGACCCTCCTGCCGACAATCGTGTGGAGGATTTGCTATGCCCAAAAGGAAGACCGGTGACCGCCCGGAATTGAAGCCGGTCAATGCTGGTGCCGCTGGCATTGACATCGGATCAAAAATGCACATGGCAGCGGTCGACCCGGGCTGCACTGATACGCCAGTGCGAGCGTTTGGCACATTCACGCAAGACCTGCATGATCTGGCGGGCTGGTTCAAAGCGTGCGGCGTGACCAGTGTCGCGATGGAATCCACCGGGGTCTATTGGATCCCGGCCTATGAGATTCTTGAGCAGCACGGGTTCGAGGTCATTCTGGTCAATGCGCGTTACGCCAAGAATGTGCCTGGGCGCAAAACAGATGTCAGCGATGCCGCGTGGCTCCGCCAGCTCCATTCCTACGGATTGTTACGCGGAGTTTCCGTCCTGATGCCGAGATCGCAACTCTGCGCGCCTATCTGCGTCAGCGAGAGCGGCTAGTGGAATACGCAGCCGCCCATATCCAGCACATGCAGAAGGCCCTGATGGAGATGAATCTGCAACTTCACCACGTTGTCTCCGACATCACCGGCGCGACCGGTATGCGGATCATCCGGGCGATTGTAGCGGGCGAGCGCAATCCCGATGTATTGGCGACCTACCGCGATGTGCGCTGCCATTCCTCTATCGAGACGATCCGCGCTGCCCTGGTGGGCAACGACCGGGACGAACATGTCTTCGCCCTGACCCAGTCGCTGGAGCTTTACGACACCTATCAGGCCAAGATGCTCGACTGCGATCGCAAGCTGGAATCCTTGATAGCGGCGCTGACTGACAAAGGGACCAAGCCGGTCGGCAAGCTCTCCAGGCCGCGGGTGAAGACCAAGCAGGTCAATACACCATCGTTCGATGTGAGGACCGCTCTATACGGCGTGCTTGGCGTTGATCTGACCGAGATCCATGGATTGGGTCCGTCACTCGCGTTGAAGCTTATCGGCGAGTGCGGCACGGATCTGAGAGCTTGGCCGAGCGCCAAGCACTTTACCTCCTGGCTGTGTCTCGCGCCGGGGAACAAAATCTCCGGCGGCAAGGTGCTCTCTTCACGCACGCGGAGATCATCCAGCCGGGCAGCAGCGCTGTTGCGGTTGGCGGCCACGACTAACGGGCGGAGCGATACGGCGCTCGGAGCATTCTATCGTCGGCTGTCCTCTCGTGCGGGCAAGGCGAAGGCCGTGACGGCGACCGCCCGCAAAATTGCGGTCCTGTTCTACAACACCCTCAGGCACGGCATGACCTACAGGGATCCGGGCGCCGATCACTATGAGGAACAATATCGCAGCCGTGTCCTCGCCAATCTGAAGCGGCGCGCCAAATCGCTGGGCTTCGTTTTGCAAGCTGTTCCATGCGACACTGAGGCGGCTGTTTCTTAGGAAGGCCGCAGCCTACTTCGCGAGGGAAGTGACGTGAAGTTCGCTTTCATCGCGAGGCACCGGAACATCTGGCCGGTGGCATGGCTATGCGACGCGCTGGATGTGTCCCGCTCAGGCTTTCATGCCTGGCTCAACCGCAGCCCCAGCGTTCGCTCCCGGCATGACGAGATCCTCGTGTCCAGGATCGACCGAAGCTTCAAGAGCAGCTACCGCACCTACGGCGCCCGGCGCGTCTGGCACGACGTTCTGGTAGAGGGGCTTTCCTGCGGCCTGCATCGCATCGAACGGCTGATGCGGGAGAACGGCCTCCGGGCACGTCCACGCCGGCGCGGACTGCCAAAGGACACCGGAGAGCGAGCGGCGGTGTCGGCCAACCTCCTCGATCGCAGCTTCGAGGCCGCTGCACCGAACCAGAAGTGGATCGCGGACTTCACTTATATCTGGACCGCCGAAGGATGGCTCTACGTTGCCGCCGTCGTCGATCTGTTCTCCCGTCGTGTCGTCGGGTGGGCGATGAAGGCAGAGATGACGGCCCAGCTCGTCACCGACGCCCTCATCATGGCGATCTGGCGCCGAGGCAGGCCCGACAGCCTGCTGCACCACTCCGACCAGGGATCGCAAGGCGGATTCAACCGGTCGTCGCAACACCCTCATACCAGGAGGTGTTTATGGCTACAGGAAGACGGAAATCGGAACGCTCTACGCGGCATAAATTGTCCTCGCC
>NZ_JAMYOT010000057.1:0-18882 GCF_040320005.1 Mesorhizobium sp. M0816
ACCCGCAGTCGATCATCGATGCATCGGTCGCGGCGCTGCGGTCCAAAATCGCGGAACTCGGCGCGGGGGGGGGGGGGGGGCGGGTTTGCCCCCCCCCCCCACGGGGGGGGGGGGGGGGCGGGCCTGGAAAATCCACAAAGACCCGAACCATCGCGATTTCTGCCTTCGCGACGCTGGCTCTCGGCGCGGTTGCTGGCCTCTATGTCAGCGGTTTTATGACGCCTACCACGCCGAGCGCAGGCACGACATCGTTGTCCGCCCCAGAACCATCAGAGCCCGCACCAGAGGCATCAAAGCCGGTCGCGACGGACAATGTGCCGCCAGAGGTAGCTCCACCCGCGCAGCCGCAAACGCAGACCACCGCTTCGCCAACTGAAAATCAGGCAGAGGCGGCTGTGCCTCAAAAGCAGTCGGCAGCGTCGCCCAAGATGCTCCCACAAACCGGGGAAGCCCCGAAGCCATCAGCTAGCGCAGCGCTGCCGCCGGCCGAAAACGTATCGCCGGCAATTCAGCCCGATACCGCGGCCAACGCCAGCCCGACAACGCTTCCGCCGCCTGACAAGCTCGTTCCAGCCCCAACACCGGCCGAAAAAACGTCATCGCCGCCAGCGCCGCGCACCGACGTCGCGGAGAGCCAAAAGCCGCAGCCGGAAGAGCCCACCAAGATCCCTCTGCAAGCCAGGGAAACACCGAAATCGTCAGCAAGCGCGACACAGCCGCCGGCCGAAAAAATCTCGCCGGCAGTTCAGCCCGACATCGCGGCCGGCGGCAGCCCGAAGACGCCTCCCCCGCTTAGCAAGATCGCTCCAATCGCTCCACCAGCCGAAAAAGCTTTAACGCCGCCAGCCCCTCAGCCCGATGTCGCGGTGAGCCAAAAGCCTGAACGACAGGCAAGCCAGCCGGCGGAGGCGAAATCGGCCGCGCCCTTTCCCGAGCCGGCTGCAGGCCAGGCGGATGCGATGAGCGCAAAGGGGCAGCAGGCCGACCAGCAAGCCGCCAGACAGCCAGACCAGGCCACGGTCGCCTTGAACGTGCCCAAGCCGGAAGTTCCTCCGGTCATCGACGACGTAGCGCAACGGGTCTCGTGGGTTCGCGACTTCAGCGGCGGCGACTGTTTCTATGCGGCCGTCACGTCGATAACCGACAAGACGGCGGCCATCGAAGGATTTGGAACGGCGGTTCATCCATTCGAACAAATGTTGACTGATTTCCAGGCAAAGTTCCACGTTGAACCGGACATAAGCGTGCGCCTCATCGAGCCGCCCCAGTGCGAAGTCACCAACTTCCTGCGCTTTCTGGGCCAGACTGCAGTCGTCAAGCCGCAGCTGGTTCTCGATCGAACATCGGTGCCGAACGGCACGCCGATCAGCGGCACGCTGGTGACGCATGGCGGGCTCATTTCCAGCGTGCTGTTGATCGACCACAAAGGCATGATGTTCAACCTCGACGATCGCATGGTCGTACAGTCGGACAAGGCCACCTTCAGCATCCCGATCGGCCTCGGCGCCGCCGACAGGGCTGCAGGCAAGGCCGTACCGCAGATCATTATGGTGATCACCGGCCCCCAGGACATTCAGGCGGCTGCGTTCTCTACGCCAATGCCGGCCTCGCAACTGTTGCCCAAAATTCTCGAAGAAATCGAGACCAACGGGTCTCAGTTCTCGGCCAGTGCCAAATATTTCCGGCTCGGCGGTTAACATGGCCGCCCGATGGAACGCCACCGCTCGCCTTTGCCCCGCTCGTCTGACGGCCTGCCCGTAAAGCAGCGCGATCGGTTTCGAGCGTTGCTTGTCTTGACAGGCCGCATGAGGCTTGCGGTCGTTTCGGGCGCGGCACTCCTGGCCGTGCTCTCATGCAATGAAGCGCGCGCCGAATTCACGGTCTGCAATCAGACACTCGACGTCGTCAACCTCGCTATCGGCCAGACAATCGACAATGCCGACCAGACCGATGGCTGGTGGACCATCGGCGCAAATCAGTGCGTGAACGTCATTCGCGAGGAACTGACGAACCGCTACATCTACATCTACGCCACGGACGTTTTTGGCCACGCGATCCTGACCGGGTCGACCGAAATGTGCATCGAGCGTCGACGGTTCTCGATACGCGGCATCGACGAGTGCTGGCAGCGCGGCCATATCGCGGCGCGATTTGTTGAAGTCGACACACTTGAACAGGTGCGGTGGACGTTTTTCCTGACCGGAAGCACTCCGTGACGCACGCGATCGACACCAGCTTCAAGGCGAAAAAGCAGGCGCGCGCCGCCCTTCGCCGGCGCACGCTTTGGCGCAGGCTTTTTGCCGGCTTCGCCTTGATTTTCCTGTGTTCGATCGCCGTCGGCTTCTACCTCACCGCGGACTATTGGTCATTTGGCGACGAAGACGAGGAGTTGCGCGCGGTAGAAGGAGCCGACGATGTGCCGGCCGATGCATCTGTCTACGTGCCTGCGATTATCGGCCTGGCGGGGGACCCTATGTGGATCACGCTCGCACCCGATAACGGCGCATCAACGAAAGGCCGCGTGATTCCGCGTCCGGCAGAACTCGACCCGGCAGGGGTTTCGCCACAGATCGAGATTTTGTCCGACGTCATGCTTAGCGCCAGCGTGAAATTCATGACCACCATACCGTCGACGCAGGAGGATTTTGCATTCTTCCAGGCGCAACGAAAGACGGCTCCAGCAGCCTCCAGCGATCTGCAGAACAATCTTCAGCCATTTCCTGCCCCGGATGAACCCGCGCCTGCTGCCGATCAACTGGCCGAAGCCGACGACCCGGAGGCCGGCTGGGGTGAGACAATCGATGCAGGCGATGCAGCTCTTCCGGCGTTCCACAAGACCCAGATCGAAAACAACACCAGCGTCGCAACTGTCACGAATGAATATCAGCGGTTCGAGGCCACCGAAGACACTTTCGTGAAGATCCTCAACAGTCGCAGTCTGGACAGCGTTGCGCTCGATGCGCATTTCTCCGCCGACGACGCCAGGCTAGCAGGCGAGGCCCTGAAGGCGCTCTTTAGCCGGGGCGGCCTGGAACCGGGTTATGTCGTCGCCCTGCGTGGATACCGACCCAACCGCGAGACGACAACAATGTCCCTCATGCAGGTGTCGATCTACGCCAAGAACGTTTTTGTCGGGACGCTGACGCGTGATGCCGCAGGCGTGTTCGTCTCGGGGGCTGATCCCTGGGTACGCGAAGATTTGTTCAACTACTCGGGTGCGCCGGAAGAAGGCGCACACAAAAGGCAGTATCGTCTGCTCGACGCGATTTACTCGACAGCGGCACGCAACAGCGTTCCGACCGGCGTGATCGGCGAAGCGATCATGTATCTGTCGAGAGGACAGGATCTGGACGCTTTCGCAAGCGAGGACCAGCGTCTTGTACTGATCTATTCGCAGACGCCGCGCGGCAAGGACGAAGGCGCCGGGCGGGTGCTATATGTGGGTGTCCAGGGCACGACAAAAAGTCTCGACTGTTTCGTCTTCCAGCAGGGCGATGGCCAGTTTGCATGCGTGACAGGCGACGATCAGGTCCGCTCGCTGACGGTCACCAACGGCATGGTCACACCGGTCAACGGGGTCTTGACCTCGACCTTCGGGCCGCGCAAGCATCCAATTCTAGGCACCGTTCGCATCCACAAGGGCGTCGATTGGGCGGCGCCGGTCGGCACGCCAATCGCAGCCGCCTTCGATGGCGAAATCAGCTTCCAGGGCGATGGGGGCGGCTATGGCAATCTGGTCAAGATTTCGCACGGAAACGGGCGCGAGACGCGCTACGCTCATATGCAGAAATTCGCAATCCAGGGCGGCGTCGGCACCAAGGTGAAGGCTGGCGATATCATTGGCTATATCGGCACCACCGGCCTTTCGACCGGACCGCATTTGCATTTCGAACTCTATCAGAATGGCGCGGCGATCGACCCACTGGGCACGGTTACCGCGGTCGCTTCGGATCTTTCCGCCGTGGAAACGCTCACCGACCGTATCGTTCATGTCGAAAGTGGCGGCAGCGCCCGTGCCAAGAACCCAAATTCTTCAGCGACCGGCGCCGGCCAATTCATCACAAAGACCTGGATCCGGATGATGAACACTTACCGCCCCGAACTTGCACGCACACTCTCGACTGCCGACCTGCTCGCCCTGCGATACGACGCCACGATCTCGCGCGAGATGGTTCGCAATCTGGCGCGAGAAGGCGAAGCCTATCTTCGGACGCGCGGCCACCAGATCACAGCCGGCCGGCTCTATCTCTGCCACTTTCTCGGCATGGAGGGCGCGCATCAGGTGCTGTCGGCGTCGGGTTCGGCGCAATTGAGCGCCGTGCTCGGGTCAGCCGTCATTCAGGCCAATCCCTTTCTGACGGGCAAGACCGCCAGCTATGTCGCGGACTGGGCCGAAAGAAAGATGGGTCGCAAACTGAGCCCAGCCACAACCACGGCGGGTCAGCAGACGACGACCACCACGGAGGTCCGGCAGACGTCGCCCGAGTTCGCAAAGTACAAACAGGCGATCACGGCGATGCTGAGCTCTGTTCAGAATGCGCTTTGAACCTGTGCATGGCGCGGCAAATCGTAACCGCTTCGGTGGACGCAGACGACCGGCTTTCCGTCCAACGAGTGCTGTACTTCGACCTCTGCGCACTTTCGAACCGTGGCCAAGTTCGCATACGCCACGGCCATTTTCGGGTTGAAGCGACCTGTCGCTGAAAAGACCTAACACGTGCAAAATAGAGTTCGCTGCGACGGCGGAAGGAAAAGCAGGACCCGGCTCCGTGAGCTACAGGGCCTCCTTCGAGGCGGCAAGTTGGAGACGCTCTGGCACACACTGACGGCCTTAAAAGCAGGAGCGCCCGCAAAGCGGGCGCTTGAAACCGGCTGCCGGCGTTTGGTCAGGATGATGTCGCTTGCGACAGCACCTCTTCGAGCAGGGCTGTTGCAATGGCAAGGCTATCAGCAGCCATCTCCTCGCAGTCTGGCATGATCATGAGCTGTGCGGAGGACCAGGCGAATGACAGCTCCGGCTCTGCGGTGCGCACATCGGTCGGCGTTTCGGACGAGGTGCAGCAAACAGCGGGCACCGAATTGACAGAAAGTACGATCTGTCTTGACCGCCAGAGCCGCATCGACCTGCAACTGCGCATCGAGGCGTTGGGCAACGAACTTGGCCGCATTGACGGAAACATAGGTCCGCAGACCCGCCGGGCGATCGGCATCTGGCAAGGCAAGAATCGTCTTCCGCCGACCACGTATCTGACGCGCGAGCAATTGGCATTCCTCGAGGTTCAGACAGATCCGATGATGGAGCCGTGCGTGCCGGATATGCGCCGATCAAGCCCGTGCAACGCAGCCGAAAAAGCAGGTTGCGCAGAGCGTCCGCACCCAGCGGTCGGGTGACGCAGAAACGTCGCAACAACAACAGGTCGTTCAGAAACAGCGGTTGCGCAAGACCATGGTGCGGCGGACGGATCCTCCTCCGGTGTGATGGTGGGCGGCGTGCTCAAGAACTGACCGGGGTCGTTCCAAGCCTATTCGCCTGGCCTGCCGCTGGGCTTGCCGCGCAGTTCCTGACGCACTGCTGCACAGTTTCTGGCGGCATGCACCAGCGTACGCTACTCGGCCTTTATACGCATTTCCACGCGGCGGTTGACGGCGTCGTATGGATTGGAGCTACGCGGATGCGCTTCGCCCAACCCGATTGCGTTGATGCGGTCAGCCTCGATGCCACTGGATGTGAGGAAGGACGTCACCGACTGCGCTCGTCGCTGCGACAGCCGCTCATTGTAGTGCTCCGGACCGGAAGCGTCGGTGTAGCCTTCGACGACGAAGTGGAAAGTACTGATCCGGCTGTCCTTCAGAGCCTTGGCATACTCCTCGAGTTCAGCGCGTGCGGTCGCGTCGAGTTCGGCCGAATCCAGCCCGAAATTGATCAGCATGTCGAGACTGGATTTGTCGGCCGGCCCGTCTTTTGCCTTGGTCTTGCTCTTGCACTGCTCCTCGGTGCCGACACAAATCCCCCGAGCCTTGCCGAGGTCGGCCGCGCCAGCAAAAAACTTGACGATGTCTTCTGATTTCTGGACAGGGTCGGCGGAAACATGGGTCGAGAAAGCCACGACCGCCAACACCAAGGGTGAACTGGCCCACCGCATAGCGGTTACTCCTGTTGAGCATCCGATATTACCAAGCGTGAATATACCAAATTCCCACGCACTTGTCTGTCAATAAACGCCGAGCCTGGCTGCGTCGGCCGATCTCCCGTCCCCACGAGTTGAGACTTGACCGGCGCCACGCCGGGGGCTTGAGTACGACTGGTCCTCGATGAAGGCGTGGCGTCATGGCCAATGGGCTCCGATTCAAAACGGCACGGGATCTTTTTGTGGCTTGTCCCGCTGTCGCCAGAGACATGAGAGCCCTTCCAACCGAGCAGCGTTCGATCGAGTTTTGCCGCGATCTCCTCGCCGGGCCCATTCCCGAAGAGGCGATCACGTTTTGTGCCTACCTGCTTCCTGATCGGGCTGCGGTCTGGTGGGCCCATGAATGCTTGGGGCATCTGAGCGAGCTGCTCGATAAGACAGATCAAGAGCTGCTCGCGCTTGTTCGCGACTGGGTCAGCGAACCGGACAGTCCCCGCCACCGCGCCGCAGTAAGCGAGGCTGCGGCAACCCCGCCGGCAACGCCGGGCGCCTGGATTGCCTTGGCTGCCGAATGGCGTGACAATGGTTTTGGCGTTGCCGGATCTGTCGTCGGCGCAGCCGCGCCAACGGCCTTGCAGCGACATCCTGCCGCCCATGCAGTCAATGCCGGTGTTCTAGCAGGGCTGGCGCGCGTCGCACTGGCGGACCGCTTTGCCGTTCTCTCCGCCTTTGTTGAAATGGGGCTGCAGTTGGCCGAGATCGAGGCGCAGCGCCAATCGGCTGATGCGTATTAGACCCGAACCATTCCAATAGAGGCAGCTCCATGGTCTTTATTGACCAGGGGTTTTCGAAGCGAAGGGCGCAGATCTCACTTGCAGCCGCCTTGCGCCCATTTGGCCAGCGCCACCTTGAAGCGTGTCCCAAGCGGATGTTGCAGGCGTAGAACGGAGACATCGTTGGCGGCGAAATTTTTCGCCTGTTCGCATAGCCGATCCTCACTCCACTCATGACAGCCGTTGCAGTGCTTGCCCTCCCACACCGCCTTGTCGAGCCCTTCCACGGGAGTGAAGAGTGGCTTGCCTGTGATCAGCTCGGCGATACTCTTGCCGTCGATTGCTGGATCTCCAAAATAGATAGGTCGGTCGAAAAAGATCGGATCGTCCGAAGCCAGTTTCGGGATTTTCTGCCGCAGGACATTAAGCGCAAGCTGTGCCTCATCGTCGCCTGACGAATTTGCGGTGGCGTTACGCCCATCCGAGCCGTCTTCCGCTTGTTGCGGAGCCGTCGCTTCGCCGACGATCAGCGGCGCGTTGAGATCGACTCTGTGCAAAACGACCTCGGTGGTCAGCGAGACATTGATCCACGGGCGCTGCTTGCCGGCGGTTGCTTTGAAAACATCGGCGGTGACCATGTTCATCGCGTCGGTGATCGAGATGTTCGAAGCCCCGATATGGGCAAGCAACGCGGACGTGAATGGCGAATGTTCGCTCGATCCGTCATAGGCGACCTGATTGGGACTGGTGGAAAAGGCGACCAGCGTACCCGCACCGCCATTCTCGATCGGGATTTCGGCAAGCCCGCTTCTCGCTCCCTTGACGCCGGCGGCCTTTGCCAACACTTCGGCCAGGGGATTGTCGCGACAGGCATCGAGGAAAATCAGTCTTATACTGGTCTCGCGCGACATTTGCCGCAAAACGAACTCGACAGGCACCGCCTCGAAATCAAGCGAGGTCTCGTCTTCCAATGCGGCATCGACCGGAAGCAGGTAGTTGCTGCCTGAAACCTGAAAACCGTGGCCGGCGTAAAAGAAAAGGGCAATGTCGGCGCCGCGAACCTGCTTTGCGAACTGCGCAATCGTCGTCTGGGTCTGCAATTTGGTCAGATCGAAACCGGAGACGACTTCAAAGTCCAACTTCGCAAGGCGATCGGCAACAGCCTGCGCGTCGCGGACCGGGTTGGTTAGCGCCGGCGCATGCTGGTACTGGGAGTTGCCAAGGACTAGAGCAACACGGCGTTCCGCATTGGCCGCCGTCAATGTCCATAATAGCGAGAGTGTCACCAGCCCGATCGCGCGCAGGGCACTGCCAAAACAGGCAATCAGATCGAAGCCCCACCGGAACAAGAGGTCCTTCCTCAGTTGACGAGCTTGGTGGCGGAAAACTCGATCCGCCGGTTGAGCGCCTTGTTCTTCGGCGTATCGTTGGTCGCAACGGGCCGCTCCTCGCCATACCCGGTTGCCGTGATCTGCGTTCGTGCAATACCCGCGGCAACAATGGCATCGGCAACGGCCTGGGCCCTGCGCTCCGACAGCAGCTTGTTGGTTACAGGCGAACCATCGGAATCGGTGTGGCCGGAAACCTCTACCTTCAGGCGGGGGCACTTGCCGACCACGCCAACCACCTCTGCCAGCAGCGGACGGCTTTGGTTGTCGAGCCGCGCGCTCGCCGACCGAAAGTAGATGGCCCCAGTGCGGGAGAGCACCGCGAACCGGTTGAGGCACTCCTCATCACTGAAATTCGCTTTCGCGGCATCGGTGGCGACGGGCCCGACGTCGGCAGTACTTGCAGCGATCGTCTGCACGGCCGCGGGCTTGCTGCCGCCGGCGTTGAAAACGAAATCGAAAGACACGGAAGCGGTCGGGACAATGTTGGTCACATTGGCGGCCTGCTGTAGCTTGTCGACATTCGGCAGCAGTCCGAAATCCTCGACATGTACGGCAACAGGCGTCTCCGAAGCGACGGAGACCATGCTGTCGCTGATCATGGTCACGACGACATTGGCCTCGAGATCCTTGTCGACCCCGTGCAGGTTGAGGCGGAATGGCAGCGCTGCCTTGACCCTTCGCTTGGTCGCCAGGTCGGCAAATGCGGCAGGGTCAACTTTTGCGGTCAGTTCGGCGGACGGATACTTGAATGTCTCAAAGAAAAGGAACCGCATGCGGACATTGCGAAGGTCGACACCCGTGTCGACAGAGTTGAGGTCGAAGGTGATCTTGGCCTCACCCGTCGAAGAAAGAGTGCCGGCTATGTTCCTGATCTTGTTGGTTTCGACGATCGTGTTCTTCTTGACCGACTGGTAGGTGAGCACGGAGGCCGTCGGGTCGAGTGTCCAATTCGTCTGTGCATTCGCGCTTTCCAGCCCAGGCAATAACAGCACCGATAGCGCGACGATCAAGCCAAGGGTGTTTAGGGCTAACCAGCTTCTCGAGCCCGTTTTCCGCCAGTCTCCGACGACTTCGAACATTGAACCCCCACAGGACAACAGCCTTCCGTGTCGCGATCACCACCATGCCGTGCCAAGGAGAGCATAGAACAATTGTCAAGGCTTGGCGAGCATCGGCCAATCGACCGTAATGGTGTAAATTCCGCTCAGGTCCCGGGCTGCGGAACTCCGGCAAAATGGTGTTGCGGGAACAAGCGGTCTTGTTGGCGAACAATGGAGCTGAGTGGAGAATATTCGCTGCGCTACCTGCCGCTGTCTTGAAGCCGGTCACGCTGGACCAGCCAAGCGAGGGAAACGCCCGGCTTACTCCATCCTGCTTCTCCCGCGGAATGCAGCTGGCGGCTCTTCGATTGAAGATTTCGACCATACGAAGCAGGCCGCGAAGCGCGTCCGGGCCTATTTGCAGGCACCTGCTCAAAGCCGCGACATGAAGCCAGCCGCCAGCCTGCCATGTTCGACGGCAATCGTTTAGCTTGCTGCCGCCGACCGCTTGAAAACGATGGTCACCTTCGTTCCTTTGTTGGCGCTGGACTCGACAGCTAGCTGCGCCTTGGCGTTCTCGGTCAGCGATCGCGCGATCAGCGCTCCGAGCTTGCCTGGCTTGGGCCACACCTCGCCTTCCGGCAGGCCGATTCCGTCGTCCGCCACTATAACCCGGCAGCCGTCGCCATCGACGACGCTGTGCAGTGTTATCGTGCCGCCGTCGCGCCCCCGGAACGCATGCTTTAGTGAATTGGTCAGCAATTCGTTGACGACCAGTCCCGCCGGCATGGCGACGTTTATTGACACGGGATATGTATCCACCTTCATATCCAGGCGGATCCCCTCGACTGCATGCGAGCTCATCACCGCGGACGCGATCTGGCTGAGATAGACGCCAAGATCGACCTCCTCTTTCGGCTCGTCGGCCGTTAGCGTCTGGTAGAGGATCGCCAGAGCGTCGACGCGACCGGCAAGCCGCTCAAACCGTCTCCGGTCGGCCTCGGTTGCGTTGCGGCTTTCCAGCCGGATCAGTGCGGTGATCATCTGTAGGTTGTTCTTCACCCGGTGCTGCAGTTCGCGCAGCAGTGTGTCTTTCTCGCTGACAAGCTCCTCCACCGAGCGCTCATCTCCCGCCTCGCCATGGGCCGATACGTCGACCAGCGCCACCAGCCGGAAGCACATCTTGCCGTTGTCGTCCTCGATCACATTGGAATAAACGTCGACGATCGTCGGCTTATCCTCGTTGCGTTCCAGCCTGTAGGTGCCGACAAAATCGGTTTCCTCGACCACGGCCTCGGCAAGTGGCCGGTCCTTCGGCTCGTGGAGGCCTTTGCCCAAAAGGGCTGCCCAGTTTGCTCGTGTGAGCCTGGCGGCCGTCAGGCCTGACAGTTTCTCGAATTCCGGGTTGGCGTAGACTACGCGCTCCTCAGCGGCCAGGTTCGCAACGGCAATGGCGATCGGCACCTGGTCAAGGAATTTTTTGAACTGTTCGCTTTCCAGTGCGGTTGCAAGGTCAGGTGTATCAAGCAACTGCTCGACCGCCTCGGCCTTTTCTGAATCCGGTGTCATTTGCGCGCCTGTTCCGTGCGGACAATATCAACAATGCAGCGCGCCCGCCATCGCCAAAGCTGCATTTGACGCACCGCGTCATGCACCTGACAACAAGCTTGCGTCGTGCGCAACGGCCATACGTCTAAGATTGCGACCGGCCGAAGCAGAGCGGCAGGCGCCGGGTGCCACGCCTTGTGCCCTTGAAGGGGTGAGGCGGCCCCCGCGGCAAGTGGCTCCGCTGAATATTAAGCTTTTGGTAACCCTCCAAGCTCGAAGGCTAAATGGTAATGGCTCCTTTTGCTCTCAATAGGTGTTAGGCCCGATATCGAGGCGAGCAAGAGGAGAAAGGACCAAAATGGCCAACGTACTGAACGCCAAGGGTGTTCCACTCCCCTACAGCGGATCCTCCGTAAAGTGGTATTCGGCGACGAATTCCGGCCCGACACTTTATGGCAGCATCTACAACGACTCAATGTACGCCGACGGTAGCGTCACCGTGACGATGTACGGCGGCAAGGGCGATGACATCTATTATCTGTATTCCTCCAAAAACAAAGCGGTCGAGCTGCCCAACGAGGGTGTCGACACCATATCGACTTGGATGAGCTACAAGCTCCCAGCGAATTTCGAAAACCTGACGGTCACCGGCGACAAACACTATGCTTTCGGAAACGAGCTAAACAACATCGTTGCCGGCGGCTCCGGCCAACAGACGCTCGACGGCTTGCAGGGCGATGACGTTCTCAAGGGCGGATCCGGGGCGGACATTTTCGTCGTGACCCCCGGCAATGGCAGTGACCTGATCCTCGATTTTGGCGTCGATGATACCGTGCGTGTCGGGAGTTACGGCTTCACCTCCTTCGAGGACGTGCACGCCAACATGGTTCAGTCGGGAGCGAACGTCCGACTTAATCTGTCCAATGACGAATTTCTCGTTTTCGCCAACAAGACCGTCGACCAGTTCACCCCAGGCCAGTTCGATCTGGCCCTGGACAGGTCGCATCTGGAACTCACCTTCTCGGACGAGTTCAACACGCTCAACCTGTGGAATGGCTCGAGCGGCACCTGGGACGCGAACTTCTGGTGGGGTGCCGCGAACGGCAGCTCGCTCACGAGCAACAAGGAGCTTCAATGGTATATCGACACCAACTACGCCCCGACGCGTTCGGTCAACCCGTTCAGCGTTGAGGACGGTGTTCTCACGATTACCGCCGCCCAGGCTCCCGCGGCAATCCAGCCCTACATAAACGATTACAAATACACGTCAGGTTTGCTGACGACCTATGAGTCCTTCGCACAAACCTACGGCTATTTCGAAATTCGGGCTGACATGCCCGAAAAGCAAGGTGTATGGCCGGCCTTCTGGCTTCTCCCGGCTGACGGCTCCTGGCCACCGGAACTGGACGTCGTGGAAATGCTCGGTCAGGATCCAAACAAGCTCATTCTGACAAGCCACTCCAACGAGACGGGAACTCATACGACAGTGTCCTCGACGGCCTATGCCGCCGATACCGAAGGGTTCCACACTTACGGAGTGCTTTGGACAGAAGACGAACTCGTCTGGTATTTCGACGACGTCGAAGTTGCTCGTGCCGCAACGCCTTCCGATATGCACGACCCCATGTATATGCTGGTCGATCTGGCGGTTGGTGGCCTGGCGGGAGCGCCCGCCGACGGGCTTGCGACACCTGCGGAAATGCAGATCGACTACATCCACGCGTACGCGCTGAACGATTGGCATATCTAGGCGCAACACCTGACGGTGGCTGCGGTATGGAGACACCGAGCCTGATTGCGGGCACGATCCTTGCGCCGGGGACCGAACTGGAACCGATGTGAAGGCGATGTCGCATTCCCATTCGTCCGAGCCGCCACGAACAACCCTCGCTGCGGTTTTGGCTTCTTTCCGCCGCGCGTTCGCTGGAATTGCCCTGATGAGCGGCGTCGTCAATGTTCTGGCGCTGACCGGCTCGTTCTTCATGCTGCAGGTCTATGATCGGGTCGTACCCGGCCGCAGTGTGCCGACGCTTGTCGGGCTTGCCATATTTGCCGGCATGCTGTTCATTTTCCAAGGCGTTCTTGAGCTTATCCGGTCGCGGTTGCTTGTGCGCATCGGGATGGCTTTGGATGCGCGATTGAGCGGGCAAGTCTATACCGCCCTTATGCGTTTGCCCTTGCGCACCAAGCTCCCAGGCGACGGCCTTCAGTCGTTGCGGGATCTTGACCAGGTGCGTTCGTTTCTGTCGAGCACTGGTCCGACTGCGCTTTTCGACCTGCCCTGGATGCCGCTGTATCTGGCAATATGCTTCCTGTTCCATCTCTGGATCGGCATGACGGCGCTGGCAGGCGCCGTCATTCTCTCTAGCCTGACTGTGCTTGCCGAAGTTCGCACCAGGGAGCCTGCGAAGAGGGCAAACAGCCAGGCGGCCGCGCGCAATACGCTTGCGGAGGCGACGCGTCGCAATGCAGAGGCTCTGCAGGCGATGGGCTTTGGCGCGCGCATCGCCGAGCGCTGGTCAAGCGTCAACGCCGACTTTCTCAACACAAACGCAAGAGCCAGCGATCTGGCTGGGACGCTCGGCACGATCTCGAAGATCCTGCGCATGATGCTGCAGTCGGGTATACTGGCGATCGGCGCCTATCTGGTCATTCATCAAGAAGCGACAGCCGGTATTATGATCGCCAGTTCGATTATGATGAGCCGGGCGCTCGCGCCGGTCGAACTGGCTATCGCCCACTGGAAGGGTTTCGTCAGTGCTCGCCAGGCATGGACCCGGCTGAGCCAGCTTTTGGCCCTGCTTCCTGAAACTGCCACGAGTGTCTCGCTGTCTGCACCTGTATCTTCTCTTGCGGTAGAAAGCATCTGCGTCACGCCACCCGGCGAGCGTCGTGTGGTTGTGCAGGATGTCGGGTTCGCGCTAGAAACGGGTGCCGGCCTTGGCATCGTCGGACCGAGCGCGTCTGGAAAATCATCGCTTGTCCGAGCAATAGCCGGGATATGGCTTCCAGCCCGCGGGACCGTCAGGCTGGACGGAGCAACGCTCGACCAGTGGTCGCCGCAAGAGCTGGGCAACCATGTCGGCTATCTGCCGCAGGATGTGCAACTGTTCGATGGCACCATTGCCGAGAACATCGCACGCTTCGAACCTCAAGCCTCTTCGGACAAGATACTGGCGGCTGCGCGCGCGGCCGGCGTTCATGACCTTGTCGTCCATCTGCCGGAAGGCTACGAAACGCGGATCGGCGAGGCCGGATCGGCGCTTTCGGCGGGCCAGCGACAGCGGGTTGCGCTCGCACGGGCCCTTTATGGCGATCCGTTCCTGGTTATCTTGGACGAGCCCAATTCCAACCTCGATCCCGAAGGGGAGGCCGCGCTGGCGGCTGCAATTGAGGGCGTGCGGGCGCGAGGCGGCATTGCTGTCGTCGTCGCCCATCGGCCGAGCGCCCTAGCAAGCCTGGATCAGGTACTCGTGATGGCCAACGGCCGTGTCCAGGCGTTTGGCCCCAAGAATGAGGTCTTGAGCAAGGTAACCCGTTCGGGCGGCGTTCCCCTGAAGGTCGTCTCCGGCCCTGAGGAGGCGACACACTGATGACCCAACACGCGGCATCCGCGATCGACCGGACCATCCGACACTATCTGTTCGGCGGTGTCGCGGTCTGCATGCTCCTGGTTGGTGGGGCGGGAAGCCTGGCCGCGGTCACGGAGCTTTCTGGAGCCGTCATTGCTTCGGGAAGGCTGGTCGTCGATTCCAGCGTTAAAAAGGTGCAGCATCCAACGGGTGGCGTGGTCGGTCAGATCCTCGTGGGAGAAGGCGACGCCGTGAAGGCGGGCCAGGTTTTGATACGTCTCGATGAAACCGTGACCCGGGCCGATTTAGCCATCGTCACCAAGAGCCTGGACGAATTCGAGGCCCGTCTGGGCCGCCTCGAAGCCGAGCGCGATGGCACTGACACCATCGCCTTCCCGTCTTCGCTGACGTCGCGGCAGGACGATCCTGAGATCCGGCGTGCGATGGCCGGCGAGCAGTCCTTGTTCGAATTTCGTCGCCAGGCACGCGCTGGCCAGAAGGCTCAGTTGAGAGAGCGCATTGCTCAGCTCGCCGAAGAAGTCGCCGGCTTGAGCGAGCAAAGGGATGCTAAAAGCCAGGAAATCAAATTGATCGGGCTTGAGCTCGACGGCATGCGCAAGCTCTGGGAACGCAAGCTGGTTTCAATCGATCGCATAACGACGCTTGAGCGTGACGCAGTCCGGCTTGAAGGCGAACATGGGAAGCTGACTGCGGCAATCGCGCAATCGAAGGGCCATACATCCGAAATCCGCTTGCAGATCATTCAGATCGGCCAGGATTTGCGCAGCGAGGTGGCAACCGAGCTCCGTGACGTCCAGGCAAAGCTCGCCGAGTTGGTCGAGCAAAAGGTCTCGGCCGAAGATCAGCTCAAGCGTATCGATATACGCAGCCCGCAAACTGGCGTCGTCCATGAGCTTGGCGTGCATACGGTCGGCGGCGTCATATCCGCGGGAGAGCTCATCATGCAGATTGTCCCTGTGACAGACGATCTGACCGTCGAGGCGCGTGTGGCACCGCAAGACATCGATCAGCTGATGCCAAGGCAGAGCGCAACGTTGCGACTTTCGGCCTTCAACCAGCGGATAACGCCAGAGCTGAATGGTCTCGTCAGTGAGATCTCCCCCGATCTCAGCATCGATGAGCGAAACGGCGCGAGCTTCTATACTGTGCGTGTCAGCCTGCCGCGCACAAAGCTTACAAGGCTGAAGGGCCTGACCTTGTCGCCCGGTATGCCTGTCGAGGTGTTCTTCTCGACCGGCAGCCGCACAATGCTGTCTTACCTCGTAAAACCTCTGGCAGATCAAATCCAACGGGCGTTCAGGGAGGATTGAGTTCGCGTGACGGACTCGGCCATAACCCATGCCGTGCTTAGAGCGTGACGATTTTAGGTTGCGGCATACTCGGCCTCGGTGAAGGAGTTGGCGCATTCCTTTGATGTGAGAGTGTCGTGGATTTTCCCGATGCTCGCAGACGGCGTCGGTGTTGCGTCTGGCGGCCGTTCTCAGCAGGTGTTTGGTTTGGCGAGGAGCATCTCGATCGGATCAGGTCTGGCGAGTATTTCGGCAGGAAGAAGAGCTTGGCGCCGGCGTTGCTGACGGCGTGCCGGACGGCCTTGTCGATGAGGACGATGTCGCCCGGCTTGAGGGTCGGCAAGAGCACCTTCTCGACATAGAGCCGGAAGCCATTGATCGGCCCGTCTGTGAGCATGGGGCGGCCCGGTCCACTGCGCCCGCCGACGCGCCAAGTCGGGCCGATCTTGCGCGCCCCGCTGGATGATGACGAACGGCTATCGACATCTTCTTCCTTGTCGCTCCAACCGTCGGTTGGTGGACGCATTGCCGGTGATACGCCTAAGGTTCCCGAACGGTCCGCGCGCACCGGGCAAGCCCAACCCGCATCCCCCCGCCTGGTGCAAAGGCGCTCGATCGGTCCCGCCGTCCTGGCATGTGCGGCGGGACTTTTTGTGATCGACCTTGGAACACCGCCTCGCGGTGAAGGTCCAACTTCCCCTCACACGATTGCTGCCAGGTCGGTTCCCGAAGCCGGCGTCCCCTGGGGGATACGGGCTTTCATTTTCAGCCTGCTTTGTCGCAGTGGCGCTAAGTACGAGCTGCTCCTGGTACCTCGTCCAAGAGATTTGGACCGTTGCCCGCGGGCATCTGGCCGTCGGGCGTAAGCTTGTCTACCGCGTCGGGCAGTTCCCTCGTGAGCCGGTCGAGAAGTTCTTCATTAGACAATCCGGTTTGCTCAGCCAAATCGCTCAACGTTTGCGGGTCAATTGCTTTCTCAACCTGGTCGCGCTGAACGGGCCGGTTGGATCCTTTTCCCACCCAAGAATCTACCTGATCGCCCGCACCCGCATTTCTGAGACGGTCCAGGATGTCGCCGAGGCCGCCAGGGGAGCCAGCGCTAGTGTTGGGATCTGTCGATTTCCTACCAGCGATCAACTCGCCAATCTTGTCTCTATTCTTGTAGGCAAGCAGGCCCAGCAACGCTATGGCGACCTTTCCTATATCAAGGCTCATTTCGCATCTCCTTCTATGAGGAAGGGAGAAGGCATGCGGCTTTGAAAGGTTCCACGGTTGTGCTGCTGGGCCGATATTCGGCTCGGTTTTAGCCGGGCGATTGCGGCTTCTCGGCTCGCTTCTGGCTAGACTTCAGCATCCGTGCCTCCGCAGAGTCAGATCGCAGCTCGCGTCCTCGCTCCGGAGGCGCGGGCTTTCCATATTCCGTCACCGATTGTGGGCGACACCCTTATCAAAATCTTGCATTAGAAACTTGGAACATAAGTGAAGCAGAAAACACTGTTGGCGCCATGGACAAGAACGATGGCGACACAATCGTCCTGGTTGGCTTCCGAGCCGCCTGCCTGGGGACTCGTGATCCGAGCAGATAGGCGACAAGGATTTCGAGAGAGACCGACGGCAAAATGGGCTGGACGATAATGGTCACGAAAGCCAGGTGAGATCACAATCTTGGCGAGGAACAGGAGGACGCCGCCCTCGACAGCCAACCATCCGTGGTTCCGTTGCTCCTGGTCTATGTGCTCTCGATGTTGGGACTGATCGGTACGCGCTCGCTCCTTCGTAATTTCTACGACGCCCGCTCACTTCCGGCTCGCGCGGCTCTTCAGCATTCAGGCCTCGCGCAGCAATGATGCATGGTCGGTGCCGATCATCGATCTGCTCGCGCGCCTGCGCCTGCGTAATGCCGGTTTCATCGGCTAAGACTTGGGCCTGCCCTCCGAAAGCCGCCGCTGGGGGCGTCGATTGCTATCGTTACGTCGACATCGGTTAATCCCAAACTCAGCAATTTTGCCGTGGCTATCGCTTTTATCTCGGCTTCGGTCAGCGAATTCTTCATTTGCAGCGCACGTGACGACGTTTCCAGCGTGTACCGAACACTCGACATAGCATTCAGAGCCCAGCCGAATGCAAAGATGCCGATCAAAAGCATTATCAGAAAAGGCGCGATCAGCGCGAACTCTAATGCAGCTCCGCCTGATGCATCCCCCGTGAAAGCTCTCGACTTAGCGGACACGAATCACCTGTTGATGACTGAGTTCGCGCGAGAGGGAAAACGCGCCAAAACTGAAGGGCGGTGACCAGGTGGCTGTCGCCTGTATTACGAGGAAGACCGAGGGGGCTTTCAAAGTGTCGCACAGGACCGATGGATCGGCCACGATGTTCCCGCACATGTATTTCCGGCTCACTGCCACCTGCGCGCCATCAGGATGGTTTTCCCAGCTCGAAAGAGCGACAGCTTGGATGGTCGTATCCTCGACTGCTCCTTGCATCACGAGGTTCGCCGCGGTTTTGACGCCTGCACGCATCGACAATGCGCTCGAGACAAAAGACCAGCCGTCGATGATGCCAAGAAGTACCAGGCAAAGGATGGGCAGAACCAGCGCAAACTCTACCGCGGCAACACCCGAATCACTCCGGAACATCCGGACTTGTAGCCGATCCACGAAAACTACTCGACAAGCTGAACGGTTTGCGTGGCCGGAATGTCTCGCATTCCAAGGCTCGTGCAATCCTGAATGATGTTTGCGTTGCCGGACCATTGCACGGTACTTGCGACGACCTGCGTGCAACCACCTTTGCCCGAGAAATTGCCGAGATAATTGACGCCCTGTGTTGGAAAATACAGAGCGCCGGTCAATAGCGAATCCGCCGTGCCATTAAACGTGTTGGATCCCGCCAGGTTGGCTCTGTCGCCATAGAACAGCACACCTGAATAGGTGCCCGACGTCGGTGCGCTGAGCTTGACGGTCGCCGTGCCGTTCATGCTAACGCCGGAGGTATCGGCCAGATAAATGACGACGCCCTCGCCGGAAATATTTGCATTCGAGCTCGCTTTGAAATCGCCTCCCTCAATGACGTATATCCCGGGCGAGAGGGTTACATTGCCGCTCAAGCTGAGCCCCT